>JALSIC010000111.1 GCA_026981935.1 Gammaproteobacteria bacterium | reverse complement strand
CGCGTGCGCGCACGCAGACGGTGTTGGCGAAGCTTGCTGTAGAATGACTACAGCGGCGCTCCGCCGCCTTGCTGCGTGTCCGCACGCGGCGGCTGAACATGACATATATTGTTGCCGGGTTAATAAATCGGCACGATCCGGCCGTAGCTGAGAGCGGGGGTGGTGGGCAGGATAAAAAAGGAAGCCGGGAATGTAACTCTCGGTCCCGGCTGCGATATCATATGACTCCCGAATTTTCTTCCATGCCATCCAGTCATGTATCTGACTGAACCCAAAGATATATACTGGATGCCGGGTTGGTTGTCTGGTTTCTGCGCGTTTTTGAAGGTCTGGGTTGAACAGCCATGATGCGATGATGGCCAGAATGGCATATTTTCATGCTTGTTTTCGCGCTGGTTTTTATATTGGCGTGGCTTTACTGGTGTATGGGCTGAGGTTTTCCGTGCCTGCTCAGGCAGCGGTGTTTCCCCTGCCTCCGCCCGGCAGTGATCTGGTGGGGGAGGTCATCACGGTGCGGGCCAGGGCGGAGGATACGCTGCTGGACATCGCGCGGCGCCATGACCTGGGCTACAACGAGATCATTGCCGCCAATCCCGGTGTCGATCCCTGGCTGCCCGAGCCGGGGAGGGAAATCGTGGTGCCAGCCCGTTTCGTTCTGCCCAGCGCCCCCCGCGAGGGGATCGTGATCAACCTGGCGGAGATGCGTCTCTATTATTTCCCTCCGCCCCAGCGGGATGGTGCGGGGGTGGTCATGACCTTTCCCATTGGTATCGGTCGCGAAGGCTGGGGGACGCCTCTGGGCAAGACCCGTATCGTGGAGAAGAAGCGGGACCCTGCCTGGGTGGTGCCGGAGTCCATCCGCCGGGAGCGGGCCGCCCAGGGTGATCCCCTGCCCCCGGTGGTGCCGCCAGGGCCCGACAATCCGCTGGGGCGTTTTGCCTTGCGACTGGGCATGCCGGGTTATCTGATCCACGGCACCAACAAGCCTTTCGGGGTGGGGCGGCGCATCAGCCATGGGTGTATTCGCATGTACCCGGAAGACATCGAGGTGTTGTTCGAGGAAGTCGAGCCGGGGACTCCGGTGCGCATCGTGGATCAGCCCTACAAGCTGGGCCGGGAAGGCAATGCCTTGTATCTGGAGGCGCACGAGCCCATCGGCGATCATGGCGCGCCGGTGGCCAGCAACCTGCCGCAGGTGATGGGGGCGCTGGCGGCCGTGGTGGGGTCGGCGCAGCGGGAGGCGGTGCTCATGGCGGCGATGACGACCGCCAGCCTGCACAGCGGAGTGCCTCGCCGCATCACGACCCTGGCCCAAGGGCGGGAGGCATCCGGTGCGGGCTGGATGCTGCAGGTGGGGGCCTTCAGCAGCGGGGCCAATGCCGAGCGCATGGCAGGGACGATCCGGGCCGTGGCCCATCTGGAGGTGCCTGTGGCCGTGGAGGCGCGGGTCGATGACGGCTTCTGTCATGTGCTGGTCGGCCCCTTCGACCGGCGGGAGACGGCCCTGCGGGCCAAAACCCGCCTGGCCGCGGAGCAGGGCATCGAGGCCCACGTTTTCCCCGCCGATCGCCACGGCCTGGTCTCGGCCTGTCTGCCGTAGCCTTCGGTATTCAGTAACTTATCGACTGACCGCCATCGTGTAACCTGGATGCAGGCCCCCGGCGCCGGAATCCAGGGAAAGGCGCCATACTCATCCCGGATTTCGCTTCGCTCATCGGGCTGCGCTTGCTGCGCCGGCAGGCCGCGTTTGCCTTGGGTTTGTCTTACTTGGCGATGGATTTCTCGAACATGCGCTCTGCCTTTTCCTCGGCACGGGCCGCGGCGGCCTTGGCCTCGGCGGCATCGGACAGGGCCTGGGATGCGTCCGACTGGGCCCGTTCGGCAGCGTTCATGGCGCTGCGCGCGGTGGTGGCCGCCTGGGATGCCTCTGAACGGGCCTGGTTGGCGATATCCAGGGCTTCCTGGGCCAGGGCCTTGGCTTCGTCCGCCGTGGCCTGGGCGCGGGCGGTTTCATCGGACAGGCGCTTGATTTCATCGGTGCTGGCGCAGCCGCCCAGCAACAGGCCCGCGGCAACGAGCGGCAGGATGGTGATGGTGGGTCTGTTCATGGCGAAGGCATCCTCCCTCTTTGTGTTGTTGGTGTCTACCTGGTCGGCAAAGGTAATGCATTCCTGGAAGATTGTCACTATCTTTGCCGGGATTCTGTGTTGAGATATTTGTCGGGGCTTTACCGGCACTTGTTCGGGCCTGGGCCGGGTCATGGCGTGTTCTTGAGCACTGTGCCGGGTTGTGGCCGGAAATGCAGGGCCAGGGAATTGATGCAGAAGCGCAGCCCCGACGGAGGCGGCCCGTCGTTGAAGACATGGCCGAGGTGTGCGTCGCAGCGGGCACAGCGTACTTCGGTGCGCACCATGCCATGACTGGTGTCGGGCAGGCGCAGGAGATGGGCATCGTCGATGGCCGAGTGAAAACTGGGCCAGCCGCTGCCGGAATCGAACTTGTCGCCGGATGAGAACAGGGGCAGGTCGCAGCAGACGCAATGATAGGTGCCGGCGGCCTTGTGATCGTGGTAGGGTCCGCTGAAGGGAGGCTCGGTCCCCCCTTCGCGGGTGACATGGTATTGCTCGGGGGTCAGTTGCCGTCGCCACTGTTCCGGGCTCTTGCTGATTTTTTTCATGGGTACGGAATCTCCGGGTTATTGAGAACTGCCTGCATCCGGATATAACGATCGCCCAAATCCGACAGACTCCTGGTGTAATATACCGTATCCCCATCGGTTATGATGCAGGGAGCTGGCTGTTCAGGCGGCACGGCCCGGTGTCGCTATACTATATCATTGTGGTTGTTGTGGAGATACGCGGGGGTTCAGTCATCTCGATTGTGAAGAGAGCCATTGAAAAACTGGGTGAGCAGACCCTGTACTTTGTCGAGCAGGTGGGACGGATGGGCATTTTTCTGGGGATCACGCTGGCCAGCCTGCTGCGTCCGCCCTATCGTCTCCATCCCATCGTCCGGCAGATCCATTTCATCGGTGCTCGCTCGCTTTTCGTGATCGTGGTGACCGGCGCCTTCACCGGCATGGTGCTGGGCCTGCAGGGTTACTATACTTTGACCCGTTTCGGTTCCGAGGAACTGCTGGGCTCGGCGGTGGCATTGGGGCTCATCCGCGAGCTGGGGCCCGTGCTTACGGCGCTCATGGTCATCGGGCGGGCGGGGTCGGCCATCTGTGCCGAAATCGGCATCATGCGCAACAGCGAGCAGATCGATTCCCTGGAGTGCATGGCCATCGATCCGTACAAGTTTCTCATCGTGCCCAAGCTGGTGGCCGGGGTGATCGCGGTGCCCCTGCTGACCTTCATCTTCGACGTGGTGGGCATTTTCGGCGGTTGGCTGGTGGGCGTGGTGCTTCTGGGGGTCAACGAAGGCGGTTATTTTCAGGGCATGTACGACAGCGTAGTCTGGCAGGATGTGGAGATGGGCATTGTCAAGTCATTGGTGTTCGGCCTGCTCATCATCTGGTTGACGGCGGCGAAGGGGTTTTATCTTCACCTGGAGCGGGACGGCGCCCATGGTCCGGAAGGGGTGAGCCGGGTGACCACCAACGCCGTGGTCCTGGCATCGGTGACCATTTTGATATGGGATTATCTCATCAGCGCTGTCATGTTGTGAGCCGGCCGGCGCACCGGGGGCCGGCGGTCTAGGGAGACCTGCAAGATAATGAGGAAAGTGAAACTGGAACTGGTGGTCGGGATGTTCATGATCCTGGGTTTTCTGGGCTTTGCCTATCTGTCGGTCAAGCTGGGGGACGTGAACCTGTGGGGCGACGAGCGCAGTTATCCCCTGCAGGCCCGATTCACCTCCATTTCGGGGCTCAAGGAGGGCGCTTTCGTGGAGATCGCCGGCGTCAAGGTGGGCAAGGTGGCGAAGATAGAGCTGGACAAGGCGGAATACGAAGCCGTGGTGACCCTGGCCATCGACAAGGATGTGCCCGTCCAGGAGGACAGCATCGCCTCGATTCGCACGGCAGGCATCATCGGTGACCGCTATGTGGATATCACGCCGGGCGGGGCGGACGACTACTTGCCGCCGGGGGGGGAGATCGAGGAGACGGAGTCGGCCATCAGCCTGGAGGAACTGGTGAGCAAATATATCTTCGAGGGCGAATGAGCCGCCGGTATGAAGCGCTGCCGGCCTGCGTCCTTCTCCTGGGCGTGGCCTGGTGCTGGGCAGGGGGGGCGCATGCCGGCGGGGAGGGTTCGGTCAGCGCCATCGAGTCTGCGCAGGCTGCCGTGGCGACGGATATGGCCGGCGATGACGGCGACTGGGATGATGAGGATCTCGACGATTTCGACGATTTCGATGACGCGTTCGAGGACGAAGGGGAAATCATCCCCGATCCACTGGAGCCTCTCAACCGGCTCGTGTTTGCCTTCAACGACAAACTGTATTTTTATTTCCTGAAGCCCATCGCCCGTGGCTGGCGCGTGCTCCCCACGCCGATGCGCAGCTCGATCTCCCGGTTCTATGTCAATCTTCGGGCGCCTATACGTTTCGTCAACAACGGCCTGCAGCTCAAGTTCCGGGCCAGCGGCATCGTGGCACTGCGTTTTGGCATCAACAGTACCCTGGGTGTGCTGGGGCTGTTCGATCCGGCACAGTCCATTTGGGGCTTGCGCAAACAGGACGAGGACTTCGGGCAGACCCTGGGTCACTATGGGCTGGGACATGGATTTTATATAGTATGGCCCATATGGGGGCCCTCCAGCCTGCGCGACAGCGTCGGCCTGACGGTGGATTCGCTTTATCTGGATCCCACCACTGTTCTGATACGCGATCCCGCCGTCAGTGCCGCGGCATGGGGCGTGGACATGATCAATTATCTTTCCCTCGACAAGGATACCTATGAAGGCATCAAGCGCGATGCGCTGGACCCCTATAATTTCCTGAAGAATGCCTACGCCCAGAACCGTGACAGCAGGGTCCGGCGCTGATCTGCCGGCTGGCTGTTGGGATTTGCCCGGATTCATGACATGAGCAGCGTGGATGCAGCGAGGCGAAATCCGGGATGAATGGCGCCCTTTCCGGGCTGCACGATGGCCGTCGGTCAATAGTGCAAGTCTCGATGATTGATGTCTATGGTTTCAGTCGGGGGTTGGCATTGCAGGAGGCCCGTCACCCAGGTGACACCTGTCTGGGGGCTGTGGGGGAAGATTTCTCCCTCCGGTCGAAATGACAAGATGGGATGGTCGGAATGACAGGAGGTGTGGTGGGAATGACACTCCTTGTCATTCCGAGCGCAGCGAGGAATCTGAAGCTGCTGGCGCAGGATTTCTCCCTCCGGTCGAAATGACAAGATGGGATGGTCGGAATGACAGGGAAGTGAGGCCGGAATGACGCCTCTTTGTCATTCCGAGCGCAGCGAGGAATCTGGGGCCGCTGGCGCAGGATTTCTCCCTCCGGTCGAAATGACAAGATGGGATGGTCGGAATGACAGGGAAGTGAGGCCGGAATGACACTCCTTTGTCATTCCGAGCGCAGCGAGGAATCCGGGGCCGCTGGCGCAGGATTTCTCCCTTCGGTCGAAATGACAAGATGGGATGGTCGGAATGACAGGGAAGTGAGGCCGGAATGACGCTTCTTTGTCATTCCGAGCGCAGCGAGGAATCTGGGGCCGCTGGCGCAG
>JALSIC010000110.1 GCA_026981935.1 Gammaproteobacteria bacterium | reverse complement strand
TGGCGCAGGATTTCTCCCTTCGGTCGAAATGACAAGATGGGATGGTCGGAATGACAGGGAAGTGAGGCCGGAATGACGCTTCTTTGTCATTCCGAGCGCAGCGAGGAATCTGGGGCCGCTGGCGCAGGATTTCTCCCTTCGGTCGAAATGACAAGATGGGATGGTCGGAATGACAGGGAAACGAGGTCGAAATGACAGGGGAGTGTGGTGGTAGGTCTCGATAATAGATCACCAGAGGTTCCTCACCGGAGGATTTCCGAGGAGACATGCATGATGAGACATTTGACGCGATTACTGATGCCGATGTTTTTCGCCGTCGGCGTGGCAGCCGCCCAGCCCGGTCATCCAACCGGACCTGAGGAGCAATTGCGCGTCTCCCTGGAGGCCGTGATCCAGGCCCTCCAGGACAAGACGCTTTCTGCCGCGCAGCGGCGCCAGCGCATTGCCGGTATTATTCGTGAACGCTTCGATTTTCAGGCCATGTCCCGGCGTGCCCTGTCCACCAACTGGAAGAAGGCCAGTCCCGAGGAACGCAAGGCCTTCGTGGAGAAATTCTCGCGCCTGATTCTTGCCTCTTACATGGGACGTATCGAAGCTTATACCGACGAGCGCGTGGAATTCCGTGGCGTGCGCTTCAAGGGCGACAAGGCCGAGGTGGCCACGGTCATCGTCACGGATACCAGGGAAATTCCCATTCGTTACAGGCTGCGACGCAAGGGAGAGCAATGGCTGGTCTACGATGTGGTGATCGAGGAGGTGAGCCTGGTCCGCAATTACCGAAGCAGCTATCGCAACATTGTCAAGAAAGAGGGCATTGGCGGCCTGTTGGCCAGAATGGACGAGAAGCTCGGCACGCTGGAGGGCGGCTAGCACTGCACCCGTTATGAAGAAGAGGCTTTTGGCCGGAAATGGTTGCGGCCAGGGGCCGCTCTCCTGATGACGGCTCTCCAGACCCTGCTCGGTGATACGCCCCTGGCCGGATGGCAGGCGCCCCTCGAGGCGGCATCGGCCCGCGCCTGGCAGGGAGGACATGGCCGGTTGTCGCACTGGCGCGCCTTGCTGGCGGGGTTGCCGGAACTGCCTCCCGCGCCGGTGGTCCTGGACCGCCCTGTCGTGACCATCGGAGAGGCGGCCCGCTGCAATGAAATGGCGCGCCGCCGCCTGGCGGCGGTCTTGCAGGGGCTGCATCCCTGGCGCAAGGGTCCGTTCGAGCTGTTCGGCCTGCGCGTGGATGCCGAGTGGCGCAGTGACTGGAAATGGGCCCGCCTTGCCCCCCATATCCAGCCCCTGGCGGGCCGCCGGGTGCTGGACGTGGGTTGCGGCAACGGCTATTACTGCCTGCGCATGGCCGGGGCGGGCGCCGCGCTGGTGCTGGGCATCGATCCCACCCTGCTCTATGTCTGCCAGTTTCAGGCCCTGGCCCGTTATCTCCCCTCGCTGCCGGTGGCCGTTCTGCCCCTGGCGCTGGAGGACCTGCCCGCGGGTGAGGGGCTGTTTCATACGGTCTTTTCCATGGGAGTGCTCTATCACCGGCGTTCGCCCATGGAGCATCTGTTACGCTTGCGGGAGCTGCTGGTTCCCGGCGGCGAGCTGGTGCTGGAGACCCTGGTGATCGAGGGCGATGCCGGCGAGGTGCTGGTGCCG
>JALSIC010000109.1 GCA_026981935.1 Gammaproteobacteria bacterium | reverse complement strand
TCGAGGTATATTGGCTTCAGTTGAGGTTTGCGTTCCCTATTGTTCCTGTCATTTCGAGCGTGGTGAGAAATCTGAGGGTAGTGGGGTAAGATTTCTCCCTTCGGTCGAAATGACACTTCTTCGTCATTCCGAGCGCAGCGAGGAATCCGAAACCGCCGGCACAAGATTTCTCCCTTCGGCCGAAATGACAAGGGGTGAGGTCGAGATTACAAGGGGTGAGGTCGAGATGACAAGGAAGTGTGGTTGAAAAGAACAATCTGTGGGAAGCTATTGAACCGGTCCCGTGTTCGGTTGATTGGTGTTTGAATTTACAATCAGCCGTCATCCGTCGTTGGAATCGGAAAGGTGTCAGCCTGTCAGCATGGTGAGTACCTGTCCTGTGTTGTTCCATCCGTAAACATGGATGCCTTTGTGGTGGTAGGTGCTCGTGCCGCCATAGATCAGTGTCGGTGAGACGGCCTGTCCCCCGGCGAGTGTAACCCAGCGCTCCAGGGCCGAGAAGAATTCCCGGTTGATTGTCTGTCCTGCCTTGATTTCGATGGGCATCAGCTTGGTGCCTGTATCCATGATGACATCCACTTCATTTCCACTGCGGTCGCGCCAGAAATGCATGTCTAAGTGTTCTCCCCGGTTGAAACCGGTCTTTGCCAATTCGGAGACGATCAGGGTTTCAAAGATGCTGCCCCGCAAGGGGTGTGTCGCGAGCTGTGCCACATCCCGGATACCCAACAGCCAGCACATCAGGCCGGTATCGTAGAAATACAGCTTGGGTGACTTGATCAGGCGTTTGTTGAAGTTGACGTGGTGGGGGGGCAATAGGAACAGGATGTAACTGGCCTCGAGTACAGAGATCCAGGCCTTGGCTGTGTTGTGGGTAATGCCGCAATCGCTCGCCAGGGCAGAGAGATTCAGGATCTGCCCGCTGCGCCCGGCGCAGAACCGGACAAAACGCTGGAAGGTTTCCAGGTCCTGGACATTGAGAAGCTGGCGGACGTCTCGTTCTATATATGCTGTGACGTAGGCTGGAAACCAGCGTTGTGGCGTGAGGTCACGGTCATATAGAGGAGGATAGCCGCCCATGAAGAGCATGGTATCCAGAGCTTTCGGCCGCATTCCTGCCTTGTCCAGTTCCTGTATGGAGAAAGGCAGCAGTTCAAGAAAGGCAGTCCTCCCGGCCAGGGATTGTGTGATGCTGGACATCAACCCCAACTGTTGCGACCCTGTCAGCAGGAACAGGCCCATGCGTCCGTCTGCATCGACGCGGGTCTGTAGATAAGAGAGCAGATCAGGGGCCCGCTGTATTTCATCGAGTACCGCACCGTCCGGCAGTTGTTCGAGAAAGGCCCGGGGATCATCGAGCGCACGCTGGCGTACGTCCGGGTCCTCCAGCGAAAGATAGGGCTTGTCCGGACAGACGTGGCGTGCCAAGGTGGTTTTTCCAGACTGCCGGGGTCCGGTTATGGTGACTACGGGAAATGCCTGTAGAAGCTGGCGGATGGTTGTTTCGCTGTCACGTGGGATCATGGTGACAACCTATGCCGGATCGTGCAGATTGTCAACCGAATTTATGATCTGCGTACCAGAAGACAGATGACAGAGGGGAGATGACTGAAGGATTGAAAGTGGAACCTGCAGTTGGCCGAAGCACTGCCGTATGGTCAGGTGCTGGGAACAGCTTGAAAAAAACCCTGGCCGGGCCCATTATGGAATGCGTATGAGGATGGCCCGGGAGCGGGCTTTTTGTTTTCATGTCAATGGATTACGAAAATGAGCGAGAAGAAGATCAAGAAAGCCGTTTTCCCCGTGGCCGGTATGGGGACCCGTTTCCTGCCGGCCACCAAGGCCACCCCCAAGGAGATGCTGCCCATCGTGGACAAGCCGTTGATCCAGTATGCGGTGGAGGAGGCCATGGCGGCGGGGATTACCGAGCTGGTATTCGTGACCAGCGGCAGCAAGCGGGCCATCGAGAATCATTTCGATCGCAACTATGAGCTGGAGAACCAGCTCAGGAAGCAGGAAAAGCACGAGTTGCTGGAGATCGTGCGGGCGGTGGTGCCAAAGGGGATCTCCTATATTTATGTGCGCCAGCCGCAAGCCTTGGGGCTGGGACATGCCGTGCTGTGTGCCCGACCTGTGGTGGGCGAGGAACCCTTTGCCGTGATTCTCGCCGACGATCTCATCGACGATGGCAGCGATGGTTGCCTGAATCAGATGGTCAGGCTGTTTGAGGCGGAAGGCTGCAGTCTGCTGGGCGTGGAGGAGGTGGATCCCGCTGAGACGCGCAATTACGGTATTGTCAGTCATGAGCCTCTGGAGGGGCGTCTGTGTCGTGTACGGGATATCGTGGAAAAGCCGGAGCCTGCGCAGGCGCCGTCGAATCTTGCCGTGGTGGGGCGCTATATTCTCACGCCCCGGATTTTCGATTTCCTGGAAAAGGTGGGCACCGGGGCAGGGGGCGAGATCCAGCTCACGGATGCTATCGCCGGCCTGCTGCAGGAAGAGCAGATCCTGGCCTACCGCTTCGATGGTCTGCGCTATGACTGCGGCAGCAAGCTGGGTTATCTCAAGGCCACGGTGGAATTTGCTCTGAAGCATCCCAAGCTGCAACAGCCTTTTCGGGATTATTTGCAGCGGTTCTGTGTTGTCAAGGAGTAATGCTAATGCCGAGGGCGGCGATCCTTGATCATTGCATCAATTCGGTGGCCATCGTGTAGCCTGGATGCAGGCCCGCCAGGGCCGAAATCCAGGGAAATGCCGCGCCCCGGATTCCGCTTCGCTTCATCCGGGCTACCCGTCTAGCGAAGGATTTCCCTGGCCTTCGAGATGTCTCCGAGCGAGAGTTTTTCGATCTGTGTCAACGCCGCTAATGCCGCTTGAGACCAGCGTGCGCCCCGCTTGCAGGCTGTTTTCCATGCTGCTTTCAATTCGGAGGGGCGTTCCTCTGCCAGGACTTCCAGTAATTGGGCTGCTTGGGCGCGATCTTTGGCGGCTTTGGTATGAAATGCGGCAATGCGATGCTGGGAAACAATCAGTTTGTGAATCGCAAAGCGGGCTGGATCGGGTACGTTGACAAGTATGGCTGAGCGCCCGAGCAGGGCCGCTCGTTCCGGCAATTCCAGGAGATAGTCGAGAAATCGTACGGGTTGCGCTGCAGCTTTGAGTGAAGTAAGCGGCACGGGCTTGGTGCGTCGACCAGTTGCCGGTGTGAGCAGATCCAGACGTAGTGAACGGCCCCGTATTTTGAATGAGGTCGAGGGATCCTTTGGATTGAGAGGGGGTACCGGCAGAAAGCCCATTTGCAGATTATCCAGTACCGCCGGCAGGTCGACAGATTCTGATGCTTCGGGTAGCGCAAGACCCACGGTGCTGTCTTGTGCCAGATCGATGTCCTGGGTTTGAGACGCGGGACTTACCCACTTGACACCGAGCAGATTACCCAGCGCGACAAAGGCATGAGTGCCGACAAGAACGGCGCCGCGCTTGAACAGACCACTGTCGGAGAGGGCCTGTAAGACCTTGAATACGACTGAATCAACGGTATGCATTTCGCCCCGCCGTAACATCGCGGCGAGTTCGTTGATGTGCTGTTCATCCGCTTTAATGGTGTGGCGACCTTCTTCAAATTGTCTTATGAGGTGACGAGCAGCGTCGTTATCAGGGCCGATATAGATCTGGCGTACGCCTTTACGAATATCGCGGTATTGAAAGTACCAGTAACGGCGGTCATTGAGGATTTTGCTGGTGAATCCGCCTCGCAGATGGGCAATGGAACGTTGCGTCTCTCGAATGAGCAGCAAGTCCAGGAGCTCTGCATAGAGGGCTGTTACAGGTGCGCTGAGGCGGCGGATGGGCATGGCAATAGCTTATACTACGAGTCTGGAGAATTGTAGTATAAAACTCTTGTATCAATGCCCTCTCCCTCAGGGAGAGGGAGACCACATCAGGAGGTCCGGAAAAGGATTTCGGAGCAGACATCGAACGGCTGAGGAAGAAAAGATGACTAAGCGGCGTATTCATATTGGTATCGAAGATGCGGAACAAGGGTTTCCGCGCTTTGTCCGTGCGTGGCACAAGGCAGAGCAGAGTGAAAGTGGAGAAGTGGAAGTTCATCTCAATTTTGAAGATTTTTCCATGTTGACTTCGATTCTCACTCCCAAGCGTCTCGAATTGTTGAAATGCCTGCGCCAGCAGGGGCCGTTGAGCATCAGGGCTTTAGCGAAGCTGCTGCAGCGTGATTACAAGAATGTTCACGGGGATATGGCTGTACTGATTGAAGCCGGTCTTGTGCAGAAGACGGAGAAGGGATTGTTTCAGGCGCCATGGGATGTGATCGACGCCCATGTACGGTTGG
Source organism: Gammaproteobacteria bacterium (assembly GCA_026981935.1). Classification (GTDB taxonomy): domain Bacteria; phylum Pseudomonadota; class Gammaproteobacteria; order SZUA-140; family SZUA-140; genus S012-109. The sequence continues at coordinate 3,205 of JALSIC010000109.1, read as the reverse complement.
TTGCCTAGGAGTCTGTCGGACTTAGGACTGATCTACTGTGCGGGTGGGAGAGCGGCCCGAATCTCCCCGCTTGCTCGTTGCGTAGTCCCACTATGCGCCTCGCAATCGTGAAGATTCGTGCTCGCTCTCCCACCATGCTCGCTACGATCGCCTAAATCCGACAGACTCCTAGACCGCATTTCCCACCGCCGCTGTCGATTCATCCTCAGCCCGACAGATTCCTAGGTAGGGGGAACGCGAAACCCGGCCCTCTCGGAGGGAGGGGGGGTGGGCATTCCTTATTTTTCGCCCTGTTTCTCCGCCGGCTGCTGCACGGGGGGGGGAGAGGGTTCCTGCTTTCCCTCCGCCACGGTCTTGGCCACGGCGCTGTGCACGGGCGAGGGTGCGAAGTCCGGTCTGGGGGCTTCGCTGATGGGAGGAAGGGGCACGACCTGTTCCCGGGGGGCGGCCGGTTCGGCTGGCGGTGACGTGGTTTCCCGGGTTTTGGGCTGCGGATCCGGCGCAGGCGCAGGAGGCTGCGTTCCAGTTTCCCCGCCGGTTTTCTCCCCGGTTCTCTCCCCGGTTCTCTCCCTGGTCTTATTCTCGCTTTTTGCTCCATTCTTGTCCGCGGGGGTTGCGTCCTGGGGTTCCCCGCTGGCGGAGGCCGGCTGCCGGCTGCGCTGGCGGCCACGGCCGCCGGAACGGCGGCGGGGACGGGCGGGGCGGGATTCGCCATTGCCCGTGCCCTCCGTTTTTACGGCAGGTGGTGAGGATTCGGCGGACGCCTCGGGGGTTTCCGTGACCGGTGCGGGCACAGCTGGCGTGCTGTCCTGAGCAGCAGGCGCGGCCGGCGCGGGCTGTGGCGTCTGTGGTGCCGGGCTGTCTGGGGCCGTGTCCTGCTCCTGGCGCGGCTCGCTCGCGCGGCGCTGTACGCGTCCCTGCCCGCCACGGCGTGACTGGCCGCCGCGGCGTCGTCCGCCGCGACTGCTGCGTTGAGCGGAGGCACCGCCTGCCTGCTGTTCGCCATTGGTGCTGCGGCGGCGTGCCCCACCTGCGCGGCGGGGGCGTCCTGCCGTGGCCTTTTCTCGATCAGATTCCCGATCCGTTTCGCGCACCGGCCGCCGGCGTGTGGCTGCTGGCTCGGCAGCTTCCTTTCCTTCTTCCTTGGCACCACCGAAGAGCGAGCTGAAAAGCTGCTTGATGAAACCGCCGCCTTCCTTTTCCTTTTCGTTGTCTCCTGCCCTTTTCGCCTGAACGGGGGGGCTGGGCATGGGCGTGGCGGGCATGACGCCCTTGACCGCGGGTTTTTCCGCCGGTGGCCTGGCGGCGGGCAGGGCGCTTTCCTCGGTTTTCTGGATCTCCTTGGCCAGTTCGTAGCTGGCCTGTTCTTCGGCGGGCAGCTCGTCGACGCGGATGCGTTTGACCTCGAAGGCCGGTGTTTCCAGGGCGGTGTTGGCGATGAGGAGCAGCTTGACGCCCTGGCGTTTCTCGATCTGGGTGACCGTTTCGCGTTTCTCGTTGAGCAGGTAGGTGGCCACGTTCACAGGCAGCTGGCAGACGATACGCGCCGTGTTCTCCTTCATGGCCTCTTCCTCGATGATGCGCAGGATGGACAGGGCCAGGGATTCCACGTTGCGAATGGCACCCAGGCCACCGCAGCGGGGACAGGTCTCGTGGCTGGACTCGCCCAGGGAGGGGCGCAGGCGCTGGCGGGACATCTCCAGCAGCCCGAAGCGCGAGATGCGTCCCATCTGGATGCGGGCCCGGTCACGCTTCACCGCTTCCTTGAGGCGGTTTTCCACCTCGCGCTGGTTGCGGGTGGGCGTCATGTCGATGAAGTCGATGACGATGAGTCCGCCCAGGTCGCGCAGGCGCAACTGGCGGGCGATCTCGTCGGCGGCTTCCAGGTTGGTGTTCAGCGCCGTGGCCTCGATGTCCTCGCCCTTGGTCGCCCGGCTGGAGTTGATGTCAATCGAGATCAGGGCCTCCGTGTGATCGATGACGATGGAGCCGCCGGAGGGGAGGCTCAGCTCATGCTGAAAGGCGGCCTCGATCTGGCTTTCGATCTGATAGCGGGTGAACAGGGGAATGTCATCCTGATAGAGCCGCACCTTGGACAGGTTGTGGGGCATGACCTGCTGCATGAATTCCCGCGCCTGCTCGTAAGTGGACGGATCGTCGATGAGAATCTCGCCGATATCCGGGCCCAGGTAGTCGCGGATGGCGCGGATGATGATGTTGCTCTCCTGGTAGATGAGGAAGGGAGCCGGTTTTTCCCGAGAGGCCTTTTCCACTGCCTGCCAGAGACGGACCAGGTAATCCAGGTCCCACTGCAGTTCCTCGGCACTCTTGCCCACGCCCGCCGTGCGGATGATGATGCCCATGCCCTCGGGGATGTTGAGCTGGCTCAGGGCCTCGCGCAGTTCGCTGCGGTCATCGCCCTCGATGCGCCGCGAGATGCCGCCGGCGCGGGGATTGTTGGGCATCAGCACCAGGTAACGCCCGGCGAGGCTGATGAAGGTGGTCAGCGCGGCGCCCTTGGTGCCCCGTTCCTCCTTGGCGATCTGCACCACCAGTTCCTGGCCTTCGCGCAGGACGTCCTTGATCTCGGGCCGTTGGCCCTTTTCCGGTTGCCTGGCGAACAGGGCGGGTGCCACCTCCTTGAGGGGCAGGAAGCCGTGGCGCTCCGCGCCGTAGTCCACGAAGGCGGCTTCCAGGCTGGGTTCGATGCGGGTGATCTTGCCCTTGTAGATATTGGCCTTTTTCTGTTCGCGGGAGGGAAGTTCGATGTCCAGGTCGTAGAGGTACTGGCCGTCCACCAGCGCCACGCGCAACTCCTCCGGCTGAGTTGCGTTAATCAGCATTCTCTTCATGTTGTCAAATCCTTGTATTGGCCCAATCACGCGATCCTGCGTGGAGAATGCCGGCTCCTGTGTCGCGCCCTGATTTTGAGCCTGGGTACAGAACCTTGAACTCTGGATCTCGACTAAGTTCTGAACCTCTGTATGGCGCCGACAACTGCTGTTCACCGCAGCCGCAGCCTCTCGAAGCGCGGCGCTTCATGGGCTGCAGGGCCTTGACCGGGTGCCTGCCGGTTTCAGGATGGATCTGCCGGGGCGGCGGAGAATGGGGACGCATTCTCGATCATTTTCGACAAACAGTGCCCACTATTGCCTCGAATGATCGAAAAGCCGGTCTCCATTTCACGCTTGCCTCGATTGAGATC
>JALSIC010000108.1 GCA_026981935.1 Gammaproteobacteria bacterium | reverse complement strand
TGTCATTCCCCCTTTCCTTGTCATTCCACCCCTCCTTGCCATTCCACCCCTCCTTGTCATTCCACCCTCCTTTGTCATTCCGAGCGCAGCGAGGAATCCTAAGCCACCGGCACAGGATTTCTCCCTTCGGTCGAAATGACAGTGGGCTTGTCATTACCCTTTCCTTGTCATTCCGAGCGCAGCGAGGAATCCTAAGCCACCGGCACAGGATTTCTCCCTGCGGTCGAAATGACAGGGGGCTTGTCATTCCACCCCTCCTTGCCATTCCACCCCTCCTTGTCATTCCACCCCTCCTTGTCATTCCGAGCGCAGCGAGGAATCCTGGGCCACCGGCACAGGATTTCTCCCTGCGGTCGAAATGACAGTGGGCTTGTCATTCCCCCTTTCCTTGTCATGCCACCCCTCCTTGTCATTCCACCCTTTTTGTCATTCCGAGCACAGCGAGGAATCTTAAGCCACCGGCACAGGATTTCTCCCTGCGGTCGAAATGACAAGGGAATAGGGTCGAAATGACACAGGGGAAGGGGTCGAAATAACAGCGTGGAAGACGAAATGACGGCTGTCTTCCCTGATGCCGGTCCTGCAGCGCGGCACTCGGACGACTACTGCGTTCTGGCAGGGTATTCGAAGGGAGTCACGAGCGCGATGAGACCAAAGCGGGGATGGTCGAAATAATGCAGTTCGCCGCTGCGCATGCGCCGCTTCTGCTGCAGGCGAAAGCGGTGTGGCGCGGGTTCGGGGGCGAAGGCGCTGAAGATGCCGAGGAGCCCGCCCGGCCTGCGGGGCGCGCCGCTGTCGTAGAGGAGATCCGCCTCCAGGTGCAGGTAGCGGTTGACACTCACCGTGAGCGTGCCCTCCAGCCAGGCGGGCGCCCGGGCACCAGCAGAGAAGCCCTCACCGGCCAATCCGCCAGTGGTCCCTGCGCCGGCCAGACCGGACGCGGCGCTGCCGGACGGCAAGAGGCCGGAATCCATGCCGGTATCCATCCCCTCGCCGCGGGGCGGCGCCGCGAGGCGCTCGTCCACCGCCGGGGCGGCTTCCCCCGGCATGCCGTCTTCCAGCGACACGAGCGCAGCATCTTCCCGCCAGCGGATGCGCACCGCCGTGCCCGGCGTGCCCCGGGGAAAGGCCGGCTGGCGCCACGCCCAGTGGAGCAGGGGCCGGTAGGCATCGGCCCGTGACAGTCTCTGCGCCACCGCCGCGAGACGAAGGGCGCGCTCCGGCAGGCGCCGGTAGGGCACCACCGGCGTGGCTGGCATCGCGACGGAAACCGTTGCTTTGGCCGCGGCGCCCTCGCCGGCCATCTCGCCTCCTCCAGCGACCGGAACGGCACCCGGCACGGCAAACGGGGCAGGCGCCAGCTCGATGGCCTCCTCCACCCCGGGCAGGCCCGGGTCCCCGGGCCAGCGTTCCGCGCCCCGGGTCTCCTGCTCCGCTTCCTGCTGCGCCTCGTCAGAAAAGGCGAAGAGAATGATCTCCACCTCGTACCAGCGGTCTTCCCCCTCGGGCGGTTGCGCCCACGCCACGGGGGGCAGGCACAGCAACAGGCAGGCGATCCAGGATTTCACGTCACGATACATGGCGGCCACATCGAAGCTTGTCATCATACGGCCTCATCACCGACAATGACAACCAGACAATCCTGTCTTTTACAGCCATCACCACGAGGCAACCCATGGCGGTACGCAAGATCCTGAAAATGGGCAACCCCTTCCTCCTGCAGGTGGCGCAACCCGTCACCGCCTTCGACACGCCGGCACTGCACCAGCTCGTGGCCGACATGTTCGACACCATGGCGGACGCCGACGGCGCGGGGCTGGCCGCGCCCCAGATCGGCGTGGGCCTGCGGGTGGTGATTTTCGGCGTGGAGGCCAATCCCCGCTATCCCGACGTGGAACCCGTGCCCACCACCGTGCTCGTCAATCCCGTCGTCGAGATCCTCGACCCCACCCCGGAGGAAGACTGGGAGGGCTGCCTGAGCGTGCCCGGGCTGCGCGGGCTGGTGCCGCGTCCCAGGCGCATCCGTTACCGCGGCTTCGACCACCACGGACGCCCCATCGCGCGGGAGGCGGACGGTTTCCATGCCCGCGTGGTGCTCCACGAATGCGACCACCTGGACGGCATCCTCTATCCCATGCGCATCCGCGACATGCGCCAGTTCGGCTTCGAATCGGAAATGGCCGGGGAAGAAGAACAGCAGGTCCAAGCCGGCGAAGAGGCCCTCACACCACCACGGTGATGGCCACGTCCCCTTCCTTGCGCAGCACCCGGATACCCACGTCCTGGGGATGGCGGCGCAGGCGCAGGTCCACCACGGCATTGCCCAGGCGCAGGTTGTTGACGATCATCTCGTCGATGAAATCCGGCAACTGGGGATAGACGAAGCTGATGCGCGCCTGCTGGGGATCGAAGGACAGGCCGAGGCAGGCCTGCAACAGGTAGAAGGCCGTGGTACTGGCCCAGGCCTGGGGCGCGCAGGCCACGGGATAGAGCGTGGGTCCCTGGCCGCTGCGGCGCACGAAGCCGCAGAAGAGTTCGGGCAGGCGGTGCAATTCCATGAAGATGCTGGCGTCGAACATGCCGGCGAGAATCTTCAGCGCATGCTCGCGATAACCGTAACGGGTGAGCCCCATGGCGATGAGGGCATTGTCGTGGGGCCAGACGGAACCGTTGTGATAGGACATGGGATTGTAGCGCTGCTCGCTGGCGGCAATGGTGCGCACACCCCAGCCCGAGAACGACGCCTCCGAGAGCAGGGTCTCCGCCACCCGGCGCGCATACTGGCGGCTGGCGATGCCGCTGAACAGGGCATGGCCCGCATTGGATGAACGCACCCGGCAGGGCTGCTTGTCCCCGTCCAGGGCGATGGCGAAGGTGGACAGCTCCTCGCACCAGAACTGCTCGTTGAAGCGGTTCTTGAGATCGCAGGCCTCGCAGCGCCATTGCCGCGCCCGTTCCAGCTCGCCAAAGCGCTCCGCCAGATCGGCGGCATGGAGCTTGGCCTGATAGACATACCCCTGCACCTCGCACAGGGCAATGGGCCCTTCGGCGGAGCGTCCGTCGGCATGGAAGATCGAATCGTCGGAGTCCTTCCAGCCCTGGTGCACCAGGCCCCGCTCGGCATGGCGCTGATATTCCACGAAGCCGTCGCCGTCCACGTCGCCGTAGCGGTCGATCCATTCGATGGCGCGCTCGATGTTGGGCCAGATGCTCTCGATGAACACCCGGTCCCCGGTGCGCTGATAGTATTCTCCCGCCAGCACCACGAACAGGGGCGTGGCATCCACCGTGCCGTAGTACATGCCGAAGGGAATCTCGCCCAGCGCCGCCAGCTCGCCCTTGCGGGTCTCGTGCAGGATCTTGCCCGGCTCCGCCTCCTGCTCGGGATTCAGCGCCGTGGCCTGGGTGGCGGCGAGAAAATTGAGCACCCCGCGCGCCAGGTCGGGATAGACCCACAGCGCCTGCAGGGCGGTGATGATGCCGTCACGGCCGAAGGGCGTGCTGAACCAGGGCACCCCCGCAAAGGGATACAGACCTTCCTTGAGGCGGGTGGTGAGCATGTGCAGGTCGGCGGCCGAACGGTTGAGCCAGTTGTTGAACTGCTCGTTGGAGGTATGGATGGCGCTGCACCGGGAGCGGACCTGCTCCAGCTCCTCGGCGGTGCGGGACACGGCCTGCTCGTAGCTGCCGGGCTCGCCCTCTTCCTCCCCCACGAGACAGGCGATGGACACATGGAGAGTGCAACTGCCGCGGGGGGCGAGATGGACATGGAAACGGGCCCGGTTGCCCGTCAGTTCCGTGGGCTGCTGGCTGAAGGTGAGACGGGTGCGCCGCTTGACCTCGTCGAGGCCCACGTAGCCCAGTTCCACCGCGTCGGCGGCGATCACCGCGGGCAGCAGCCGGCCACGGCGGCTGCGCTTGACGCCGCGGACCTCGAAAATGTCCAGGTAATCGGCGTCGAACTCGAAGGTCAGGGGCAGATCCACGGAGTCGTCGGAATAGTTGGTGAGCCGCACCTGCTCGTAACAGCGCCCGTCGCGCAGCACCTTGGCGCGGAAGATGTGCAGGGTGTCGTTGTGGAGCTTGACCCGCCCCGCCTCGTAGAGGTCGGGGTTGGTCAGGTCCACATCGAGGATGGTGTTGTCTTCCTTGACCGTGGAATTGAGCAGGATGGCGCGACGCTCGTTGATGAGCAGCTCCAGATGGGAGAGGAAACGGGTCCCCTGGTGATACAGGCCCTGCTCCCCGATGCTGATGCGCTGGATGTCGCCGTGGCGGTTGAACAGAGCGAAGGTCTCGCCGTGCTTGAGGACCCGGGTGCGATCGTCGGCATGGGCGGAGGACGCCGAGACATACCAGCGGTCATCGACCTTTATGACATCATCCATCGACCTCTACACTGCCTCTCGTGGCGCCTGCGCCCCATAGATTACATCGTGATACACCCGGAGGTAATCCCGCGCCATGCGGCTGGCGGAAAAGCGGGTCTCGAACACTTCTCGGCAGGTACGGCGGTTTATTGAGTCGATCTGTTCCACCGCCGCGGCAGCGCCCTCGATGCTGTCCACGATGAAGCCTGTCTCGCCATGATCCACCACCTCGGGCACGGAGCCGTGACGCCAGGCCACCACGGGCGTGCCACAGGCCATGGCCTCGATCATCACCAGCCCGAAAGGCTCGGGCCAGTCGATGGGCAACAGCAGGGCATAGGCCCCGCCCAGGAAGGCGTCCTTCTCCCGCTCGCCGATCTCGCCGATGAACTCCACCAGGGGATCCTTCAGCAGGGGCCTGATCTTTTCGTTGAAATAGTCCTCGTCGGCGCGGTCCACCTTGGCGGCGATGCGCAGGGGCATGCCCACCCGCCGGGCGATCTCGATAGCCCGGTCGGCGCGCTTCTCCGGCGAGATGCGCCCGAGAAAGGCGAGATACCGGCCCGCCTCGGGGCGGAAAGTGTAGTTCTGCGCCGGCACGCCATTATAAACCGTGGCCTGCCAGTTGGCATGGGGGATGGGCCGGCGCTGGGCGTCGGAGATGGAGACCACGGGAATCTCGCGGAACTCCCGGAACAGGGCCTGCAGCTCCGGCAGGTCCAGGCGGCCGTGCATGGTCGTGAGGGTGGGCAGGTCCATGCGCCGGGTGAGGGGAAAATGCAGGGCATCCAGGTGGAAATGAATCATGTCGAACTCCCGCGCCCGCTGATAGACCTGCTCGATGAGCAGCAGGTGAAAGACCTCGGGGTTGATATAGTTGCGGTCCAGGCGCAGCGCCCGCGGGACGATGGGCACGAGTTCGGCCGAGGTCTGCGAATCGCCACTGGCGAACAGCGTCACTTCGTGACCCTGGCGCACCAGCTCCTCGGTGAGATAGGACGCGATGCGTTCCGTACCGCCGTAGAGCCTGGGCGGCACGCTCTCGATCAGGGGTGCAACTTGCGCGATTCTCATTCTGGCTCGTCCTCCTTGTTAACCTGAAACCGAAAAGACAAGTTTCACCGCCAAATGCGGATGGGATGCGGGTCGGGGCCTGCTCGCGCCGGGGCGCCCCCCACCTGTGCGTCGGCGCGACCTGTACGCCCCATAGGTGGGGGCAGGCCGGGCGAAATTAAAGGGGCGTGCCTCAGACCCGGTTGCGTGAGCGGCCGGCGCGGAAGGCGCGGATGTTTTCCGCCATCTCGACCACGAGGCGTTGGCGTGCCTCGCGGCTGGCCCAGGCGATGTGCGGGGTGACGATGAGGCGGGGCACGTCCCCCGCCAGGAGGGGATGATCCGGGGGCGGCGGCTCGCGGGAGAGCGTATCCACGCCCGCCCCGCCCAGATGACCGGACCGCAGGGCCGCCGCCAGGGCCTGCTCGTCCACGACGCCGCCCCGCGCGGTGTTGACGAGAACGGCGCCGGGCTTCATCCGCGCCAGCTCCCGGGCGCCGATGAGTCCCCGCGTGTTGTCGGCCAGGGGACAGTGCAGGCTCAACACGTCCACGCGCGGCAGCAGGTCCTCCAGGGACAGGCGACCGGGTGGCACGGCCGCGCCGGGGCGCGCCGCCACCAGCACGCGCATGCCGAAGGCCTCGCCCACGCGGGCCACGGCGCGGCCCAGTGTCCCGAAGCCCACGATGCCCAGCACCTTGCCGGACAATTCCGCGATGGGGTGGTCCAGGAGGCAGAACTGGCGGCTGGCCTGCCAGCGGCCGGCCGCCACGGTCCGCTGGTAGGCGGGCAGATTGCGCATCAAGGCCAGGATGAGCAGAAAGACATGCTCCACCACGGAAGGGGTGGCGTAACCGGGCACGTTGCACACGGCGATCCCCCGCCGTGCCGCCGCGGCCAGATCCACGTGATCGGTGCCGGTGGCGGCAATGCAGATGAGACGCAGCCTGCCCGCGCCCGCCAGATTGGACGCATCCAGGGCCACCTTGTTGGTGATCACCACCTCGGCATCCGCGATGCGCCCCGCCACCTCCGAAGGGTCGGTTGCGTCGTGGAAACGCCACTGCGCCACGACTGCTTCCAGCGGCCCGTAGTCCAGGTCGCCACGCCCCAGGGAAGCCTCGTCGAGAAACACGCCCTGCATGCACCCTCCTTGCAAGCCCACCACCATTCCGGCGCCGGCCGGCGGCGGAATGCCGCCACCCGCGCTGCGGGCCAGCATACCACAACCCCCATTCTCAGGTTGTTATTGATTGTTTCCCATGTATTTTTTCGCAAAACCGCCTCAATCGCCGACCCATTGGCGCGTTAAATGCATGATACCAAGTGAAGGAAAAATTAAGGCATGGCCCGTTGCATGCCGTTAACAGAGTCAAGGCAGTCCCACTGGAGGACTGTCAGGGTACACGCTTTCGAGAGGACACTGTCATGTTCGACATGCTGATTGAAGCTGTCGTCATAGCCTTCGTGATCGGCGGCATCGTGGGGGCTGCCGCCGCCCTGCACCTCAGGGCAAGCCGCTTCTGGAGCGCCAGGGATTCCGAAGAGCCTATGATGAACAGAATGAACAGGCCGATTCCCATCCGGAATCAGCAGCGCCGCAGCCGCTGAAAACGGCCGGGACACCCGCCTGAGACGCGGGAAAAAGCCGGGCAGCCGGCCACACGGCCTGCCTGACCCGACACCCCCATCCGCGGGACGCCGTGCATCGCCCGCGCCAAATACAAATCATCCGAGTCGATCGCTTCCCACTGCACGCGAACGCCAGCTGTCATTCCGAGCGCAGCGAGGAATCTTAAGCCGCCGGCGCAGGATTTCTCCCTTCGGTCGAAATGACAACGTTTCTGTCATTCCCCCTTTCCTTGTCATTCCGAGCGCAGCGAGGAATCTTAAGCCGCCGGCACAGGATTTCTCCCTTCGGTCGAAATGACAACGTTTCTGTCATTCCCCCTTTCCTTGTCATTCCGAGCGCAGCGAGGAATCTTTAAGCCGCCGGCACAGGATTTCTCCCTTCGGTCGAAATGACAACGTTTCTGTCATTCCCCCCTCCTTGTCATTCCGAGCGCAGCGAGGAATCTTTAAGCCGCCGGCACAGGATTTCTCCCTTCGGTCGAAATGACAACGTTTCTGTCATTCCCCCCTCCTTGTCATTCCGAGCGCAGCGAGGAATCTTAAGCCGCCGGCGCAGGATTTCTCCCTTCGGTCGAAATGACAACGT
>JALSIC010000107.1 GCA_026981935.1 Gammaproteobacteria bacterium | reverse complement strand
CCCTGACCAAATAAATCTTCTTTCGCGGCAGCTGCATCGCAATAAAGTTTGTGCGCGATGCAGAATCGAAGTCGGCAGAATTATCGCCAATAATCAATTCTGTTTCCTCAAGGTTGCCCTTCAGGTTGTCAAATTTAGATTTGCCCAGAATCTGAAAATGGAGTTGTCTCTGACCCTCGAAATCGAAATAGCCAGTTGAAGCGAGCCTGAAGCGAGTCAACTCATGACCGTCCCGCTTCAGAATAATTTCTTCAGCAGGTGACCCTGAAAGAAAGAGCGTGTACTCTGAGCGGAGCTTCTCCAACTTGCCCGCATTGAGATAAAAATAGGTTACCAGACCGAAGAATGCGGCGGCGAGAGCAAAATACACCGTAGAGGATGGGGCAGATCGACGAATATTCATCAATCGCGCTTCTCCTCGCCGCGGAAATAATAAAACCCGGGCGCCAATTCAATAAAATCCCTGTCATGAATGGCAACGCAGCGATTAGTCGGACAACTGCTCACCAGCCGCATGCCTGCAGCGATCAGATCCTTCTTCAGATCCATGGTCGGTCGGCACACGTGACGCCGTCGTTCACACTCGAGGTAGGGCTTGTCATAAAAATAGACCAGACGACGCTGCCATCGCCGGTCATAATAGGGATAGCTCCATGTCTCAACCTGGCCTTTGCGGAACCATTGCCCGAAGACTGGTTGAGAAACAATTGCCACAGGTTCACCCTGCGGCATCGCGGGCAATAATCGGTAAAGGCTGGGGCGATGCACAACAAACCACTTCGTATAGGTACCTGAGGTACGAAAATCAGGATCCATACTGATATATTCCCGGAAGAGCATGGGATTGGTATAGGCTGGGGGCAAAATAAAGGCGAATACCCACAGCACCGATCCAAGAGAAACCAAGTTGACTGCCCAGGCGATGCTTTTCCGCTGGAACCATGCCTGCCGATGCAGAAGAATTGCTGCATAGACAAGCATGGTCATGGGGAGGAAACTGAGGATACGATAACTGTTGCTGTTGACGCTGTAACGAGCAAACAAGAACAGAATAAAGAGCGACAAAGAAGATACAAGGATCAGATAGAAAGGTCGATGCCGCTCACTGCGAAAAAATACCAGCACCAATCCTGCGAAAAGAGCCAACAATCCGAAAGCAGCAAACTGAGGCCCAAAACCCGAAATCCCCGGCAGGTCGGCGCCATACGGTGCGCGATAGTCAAATATCCGGATAAAAAACTCGCCCAGATTGGAAAAGAAGGCATCCAAGCCAAAACGCCCGGCCTCGCCATCAGCACCCACTGCGGGCCTGGGCGGTGGAAGTGCAGCCAGCCCCTTTACACCAGCATCCAGAAACTTCTTAACCCACCAATACCCGCCTATCAGGCCAGACAGGAAAATTGCGGTGAATGCGCCCCCGAGAAATGCCCTGCGAGGCGCGGGTTGGCGCAAAAAATCACGACGGTTGATAATCAACAATGTGAAAAACAAAAGGCTTGCCACCAGGAGATAGGCCATACTGGCCTGCTTATAACCAAGCATAAGACCGAATGCGAACCCGGCAAGAACCAGCTGGCGGGAACGGCCCTCCTGAAGATAACAAGCAAGGAACAACAATCCTGAGAGAAATGCAATATTGAGCCCGAGATGATCCTTGACGGTTATTGCCTGCATAAGGACGATGGGTATGAAAAACACAAGGATGCTGAACTTCAATGCCCAGGCCAGTGGCACGTCCGATTTTCTGAGCATTGCAAAGGCAAGCGGGACCAGCAGCAGGGCCCACAGTAGCATGGGCAGCTCTACCAGGAAGTCATGGCGGAAAAAGATGAAAAACCAGTAGCTCAGCACTGTCATGCCCAGCGGTACTTTATTCATGTGAGAGGCAGGCGTCTCGATAACCGGAGGAATCCAGCCTCTCTGATACCATTCAACGGCAGGCGTCAAGTGATAATAAAACACATCCCAGACGTGTGGCGGCAGCACGATGACCTTGGCCAGCAGTATCAGCGTCTGGAGGAGAAACAGCAGAACGAATCCATACAGCACATAGTCCCGGCTGGCGACAAGTTCATTCATGGCGTGCCGGAGATTTTCCCCCACGGGATAGCGTTCCCTGCGGAAGAAATAGATGAGTACGAGTGACAACAAGAGGCTTGTCACGGTCACGGAGGCCAGATTCAGATAGCGGAGCACCACGCCCAGGAAGAGGATGATCACGGTAATCTGGGCAAAATAGACGATACCCGTCGCGACTATCACGACGGACAAAATCTCATTTTTGCGGTTCAAATAGCTGGCGAGGCGATAGGAAGAATAGACCACCAGGCCATTGAGCAAGAGGAACAACATCCAGTTGATGATGCTGGTCACGGAGTCTCCTTATCGTAAGGGAAACACAAGCCAGGGACAGGTTTTCAGGCACAGGACATGCCGTCCTGCCGGCATGCGCCTTGAACGCACAGGGATGAATTATATCATTTTTTTCATACTATTGCAGAGGAACCCGAATGCCGTGCTTATCGATGGGATCTGATCTGGCCTGCACCAGGCCGCTTTAAGTGCCTTTTAAGTTCCCTTGTTTTATGGTGGAGTGTGTGCTTTTGGAATGGCACGAGACTCATGGTTGTCCGGTAATGTGAGGATTTTGTCAGGCAAGACTGGCCCCATGACAACACAAAGGGTCCCCTCTCCTAGTGGGAGAGGCCATGACGGGAACTAAGATCAACCAATCGGTGTCACCATAGGCTATGGCAAAAATCCTGGAGTTTTCTTCCAAACGGGCCGATCAGGCGCATTTCGAGCGCCTGCTGCGGCCGCACCTGGAACAGCTTTACCGGCTGGCCTATCGCTTCACCGGCAACGCCGCGGATGCCGAGGACCTGATCCAGGACCTGCTGATCAAGATCTATCCCCGCCGCGAAGAACTGAAAAAAGTGGAAAAACTCCGCCCCTGGCTGGTGCGCGTCCTGTACAACCTGTTCATCGACAATCAGCGCCGCCACAACCGTTCTCCCGTGCACCTCGCGGTCGACAACCAGCCCGACGGCGAGGGGGGATCTCCCCTGGAACTGGTCACGGCCAGCGAGGCGACCAACCCGGAGAGCGTGACATTGCGCCACGACCATCTCAACCATCTGCAGGCGGCGCTGGATGAATTGAGCGAGGATCACCGTATGGTGGTGACCCTGCATGACATCGAAGGCTATACCCTGGAAGAGATGACAGAAATCGTCGGCTGCCCCATCGGGACCCTCAAATCACGCCTCCACAGGGCGCGCGCCCGGCTGCGTGAGCTGCTCTACGGCGAGGACATGTTCTGATTTGTTTTCCTGCAAAAAAGCGTTATTATTTTTTCAAATATTTTCATCCAGTTACGAATATATTCTCATGGAACCATTTGTCCCGCGCATTCGTTTCTCTGTACGAGGAACAAAACCATGAACTGTCACGACATTGCAAACACGCTGGATGATTTTCTCGACGGGATGCTGTTGCCCGAAAAGGCCGCACAGGTGCAGGAGCATCTCCGCCACTGCGCAGCCTGCAGTGCGCGACTCGCCCGGGAGCGTGAATTGCGCCGGGCCCTGCGTGCGCTGCCCGTGGAAGGTCCCAGCGAGGGCTTCTATGAAAGGGCTCTGGCGCACGCCATGGCCCATGACCGGCGCCGCCCTCATTTCATGGTCGGCACTGCCGTGGCCGCCGGCCTTGCAATGCTGGTCGTGGGGAGCCTGGTGTTCCAACCCGAAGGCGAGCGGGCCGGCAATGCAATCCAGACCGCGTCTCTGCCACAGCCTGCTGCCAACGCGGAAAGCACGCAGGCTGACGCCATCCCGGGCCTGACCATCAGTCTCAACGAAACACGCGACGTGAAGCTGGTCTTCAATGCCTCCCAGGCACTGGCGAAAGCCACTTTCACGGTGGTACTGCCGCCCGGCGTGGAGTTGCGCGGCTATCCCGAGCAGCGTGAGATCACCTGGGAGGGCAGCCTGCGCGAAGGGAAGAACCTTCTGGTGCTGCCACTGGTCGCCCGCAATACCGGCAGCGGCGAACTGTTGGCCACTGTCAGCCATGATGGCAAACGCAAGGTCTTTCGCCTGAAAATGGCCGTGGAACAGCGCCAGGGCTCGCTCCCGGCCTTCCCTCACACCTTGTCCTGAACCGGAACGAAACGCTGCTCTGAGATAACGTCATGAATTTCCCCAAGCTCATCGTCGCCATCCTGATCGGCTATGCCCTGTTCCTGGCATACAGCGCCAGCGCCCATGCTGATGAGGAACTGGAAGAGATCACCATCCAGATCATGGAGGTGGACGATGACGTGGACGAATTCATCAACCGTATCCAGCTCCCTCCCCGCCTGACCCCTCCGCCTGAAGAGGGAAGGCGCCCCCGTGAACGGCATGACCATGACCGGTCCGAAGAGGATGATCACACTCATCCGCCCACTCATCCGCCTGGAAGCCGCGAGGAGGCACATCACGAGAATGATGCCGAAACAAAACGCGCCTCGCTGAAGGACCATCGCGAGGAAAGCGAAGACCTGCGTGACGAACTCGAGGATGAGCTGGATGATGGAATGGGCTCCGGACTTGCGGAACATCCCGCAGAGGCGCGCGACGAGACACTGGAGCAGGTGGGAGAGAGCCGCGACGAGATCCTCGAAGAAGCCGCCGAGGACCGCGCGGATGCCAAGGCCGACATCCAGGAGCAGATCACGGAGGAGCGGGAACAAGCCCAGGAAGACGCCCGTGAACAGATGCGGGAGCAGGCCATGGAGGCACACGACGAAACCAGCGAAGAGGCAAGGGACGAAATCCGCGAACAACTCGAGGAACAGGCCGAGACACAGCGCGACGAGGCGGATGAGGCACGCGATGTGGCCGAGGAGACCCTCCAGGACCTGGCCCAGGACATGGCCGAAGAGGCCCAGGAATCAGTGCCCGATACGGCGGACGATATCGCCGAGGACATTCTGGAAGACGTGGCAGACAATCACGAGGATCGACCCGGCAAGGGCAAGCCTGGCGATTGACGAGCCACCAGGCAGGGAAACCGGGATTAACGCATCCTTAACCCACCCCCCCGGCCGCGATCAAGCCCAGCGCGGCCGTGTTACTAAGACAATCGATAGTAAAACGGCCTTCAGCGGGTGGCCGGGCGGTCAGTCGCAAGGCGCGGTGGCGCCGCCATAGCACGCCTGTGGCAAGCCGCCGCAACACCGCGAATGGCCGCCCAACCGCCCGCCCGGAGGGAGCGGCCCAGGCGTTCCGGCTCGGCGTTGCGACCCTTGGAAAGGGCCAGCCATTCCCTGCGGACCGCGCCTTGATCCGGAACGCCTGGGTCGCTCTGAAGGTCGCTTTACTATCGATTGTCTTAGTATAATCCTCCCTGCCACCTCCCCACCCGGGGAGGTTTTTCTGTGCGCCTGCCGTCCGGCGCCTTCATTTACAAGTCCTGTCAGGGAAATGGACCGTTCAAGGTATCGCAAATATCAACATTGCAGGGACCGCACACGGCATTCCCGGTCTCTGCCGGCAGCGGTACTGCTGCTCCTGGTCTGCACCCCCCCTGTGTCGACGGCCCAATCCTCTCTCCAGCCCCCTCTCCAGATCTATGAACAAGGCAATGCCGCCTTTCGCAGCGGTAACTATCCAGCAGCCCTGTCATCCTACCTGGCGGCGCGCCGCGCCGGCCTGGAGAAAAACACCCTCACCTACAACATCGGGGTCACCTATTACAAGCTGGCACGCTACGAAGAAGCACGGGAAACCTTCCGCGATCTCCTCGATGACGCGGAAATGGCACCACTGGCCTATTACAACCTGGGGCTCGTTTCCCTCAAGCTCGGGGATGCACAGTCGGCGCGGCGCTGGTTCCACCTCACCATCAGGGAAAGCGACAGCGCCAAGCTGCGCACGGCGGCCGAGGCCATGGTGGCACGCCTGGACGAGCGCAAGCCCGCCGCCCGCCCTTCCCGATGGTCGGGCTTCGTCACCCTGGGCGGCGGCTACGACAGCAACGTGACGCTGCGTTCCGATTCTGAGACCATCGTCACTTCAGAGCAGACCGATTATTTCGGCGAGTTCTTCGCCTATGGGCAGGCACGCATCAGCGGCAACCGCAATCGCGGCATCAGCCTGGAAGGCAGCCTGTACCTGCTCAACTACGAGCAGCTCAATGCTTACAACACCAGTTCCCTGCGCCTCGGTGGTTCGCTGGCGCGGCGCCTGAACCACTGGCGCGTGAGCGGCAGCCTGCACTACGTGCACACCCTGCTGGACCAGGACGGCTACACCCGCAGCGCCGCCCTGGGCCTGCGCGCCAGGCGCCGCCTGGACCGCGATCTGCACCTGCGCCTGCGCTATGAAATCGCCTATATCGAAGACCTGGACACGCGCATTGCCTACCTGCAGGGCTGGCGCCACAAATCCAATGCCAGCGCCGTCTGGCGCCTGGATGACAAAAAACGTCTCATCCTGTCCTATCAACTGGAACTCAACGACCGGGAAGATCTGGACGGCACGCGTTTCGTCAGTTATTCGCCCACCCGCCACACCCTGCGCGTGCGGGGCAGGTACAAGTTCAGTCCCCGCTATACGGCAGCCCTGGATCTGCGCTACCGCTACAGCCGTTACAACGATCCCACCGAGCTCGCCTCGGGCGGCACGGAGACCCGTGAGGAAAACCGTACCCGGGCAACCCTCTCGTTTTCGCACAATCTGCGCCACGGCATGGTCGTGAGCGCCGAATACCGTTACACCGCCAATGCCTCCAATTTCCGGCGTTACGACTATCATCGCGAGGAAATCATGCTCAACCTGCTGTGGCCCTGGTGATCATGTCTGGCAGTCAATCAGAAAGCGGATTCGCGGCCATGGGGCCGCTACGGGAGGCAGGACAGGGGAAGAACGCCGCCTCGGCGCGAAGGGGTTGCGAACAGGGACGTCTTCTACATCTTCTTTTATGAATTGACAATTGACCGACAGCTATCGTGCTGCCCGGATGCAGGCACCAAAGGCCGGCATCTCCTTGTCATTTCGACCACTCCATCTTGTCATTTCGACCGTAGGGAGAAATCTTTCCCCACCGCCCCCAAGCGCTCGAAATGACAGGGATAGTGTCATTCCCACCGTGCCTCCTTGCCATTGCCGCCACGCTGCCTTGTCATTGCGACCTTACTTTCTTGTCATTTCCCGCTGCACTCGAAATGACAGGCGTCAGCCGTATAACAGGCGTCACGTGGAACGACAAACCCCATTGAAGCCCATAAATCTCAACTCCTGAGACGCACTTGATAACTGTCGGCCGTCGTACAGCCGGATGCAGTCCCGAGGGCCGGAAACCCAGGGAAGTCCCAGTTCATCCCTGATTTCGCGTCGCTTCATCGGGCTATGTATGTCAGGTATTCAGGTAATTCTCAACAAGCCGGCAAGAATATTCATGTTCAGCCATCGCGTGCGCGCATGCATGCACGCCACATCGTCTCGTAGGCGTCTTCCAGGTCACCTGCAATGAGGCGGGCATTGCACAGCGGGGAGTTTTTCATGCGCTCGCGCAGACTGGTGTGCAGGGCAGTACGCCGCATCCTGTCACCGGCCAGGGAAACGGCCTGCTCGACATAGGCGGCCTCATTGGCGGCAATGTATTCCTCAAGGCCCAGCCGGGAAAGAAGACTCGCCCCCACCCGGCCGG
>JALSIC010000106.1 GCA_026981935.1 Gammaproteobacteria bacterium | reverse complement strand
GTTGGGGGCTGGGTTTGTGGCCATTGTCTTGCGCTTCCTCACAAAAAAAAAAACGATATTCAGGACTGGCAATACCCAATAGCACTATAAGGGCAGTCTTGTCCATCTCAAGTCCGATTCTGTTCCCTGACAGGCATGGGTACCCGTGCCACGGATAATGCCGGAGTAAGCAAAGAATGCCGGGGATTCAGCGGCTTGTGCAGCTTTGACCGATTCCGGTCGCATCTGCGGGGGTTTTCCTGCTAAGATCGGGACCAGGAAGTATGATCGGGCCGTCGTGGAGAGCGGCAGATGTGACTCAGAATGTCACTGAAGGAGGGAGAAGATGGCTGAAAAAAGAAGGCATCCTCGCAGGCACGCCCATCTCGACGTCTTCTACTACACCGAAGTGAGCGACAGCGGTGAGACCCGACGTGTATATTATCCGGGGACCATCATTGATACCAGCAAAGGCGGCCTGGGGGTCCTTACCAGTCATCCCCACCGTCTTCAGGAACAGCTCTGGTTCGAAGCACTCGGCAAGGACAGGCAGGCGGTGGCCGGAGAGGTGCGCTGGATCGAGGGCAGCGACAACAAATACCATCTGGGAGTGGAGTTGAGCGCCTGACGGCCCCCCGGCTTTCTCCCACGCTGCATGGAAGGAGCGAGGGCTCTTTCGTGCATGGACGAGCATCCCCCGCGCGGCATGTTTCAGCGCGCAAATCTCATGATGCCCGAAATGACCCCATCCAGGGCGCGGTCGAACAGGGCGACGTCCTCTATGATCCTGGCCCTCCCCCGGCGAAATTCCTCGGCGAGCGTATAGAGCGGCAACTCTGCCACGACCTGGCACTGCCGGTTCATGAACGTATAGCTGGTAAACTCATCTCCCTTCCAGGCCAGCTTGGCACGGCAACGCGTACCTTCCCTGACCAGTTCCACCCAGGTGCCCAGGGCCAGCGACCTGACCCGGTCAGTATGCTCATCCTCGATTCTCGGTCCGTTGTCGACTTCCTCCTCCAGGCCCATTTCCGCCATGATTCTGGCGAAGCCTTCTTCATTGGGAGAGGGAACCGGAACCAGGATATCATCCATGATATCGTCCTCCTCCAGTTCCGGCAGCGCTTCGATATCGGCATTCATTTTCTTGATCAACTGGTCGACATCATCCTCCTGCCGGGTTTCTCCGGTCTGTCCCGCCACATCGTGGTGCTCTGGCTTGAGGACGCGGAGATGATGCTGGCCCAGCATATCCATGATGTCCTCGATTTCCTCATCGCTGAAACCGATGTGCTGCAGCCCCTCGCGCAGGGCATCGAGCATCAACGGCAGGATCAACAGCAGTCTGCGCCGGCCATCCCCGTTCGCCTCCGGGGACAGGCTCCAGATCAGATCATCCATGACCTGCACGGCCTTCTGGTTTTCTGCGCTGTCAGGCCCGTGGCGGAGCGTGACATCCACCAGCACCTGGCGCCAGGTATTGAGCAGGAAATCACGCACCTCAGGGGGTATCCGACTCCCTTCGAGCCTGCCGGCGACCAGCGCCGCGGTCTCTTTGCGTACACGTTCCCGCAGTGCCGTCTCTTCGCGGATCCGTTCCTGAGCCGCATCGAATCTCTGTTTCTCTTCCTCGATAAAGGCACGAAATTCGGCCAGCAACTCATCGAAAATGGCAATGTCGTTGTCGAACTCGCGCAATATCCTCAACACGATGGCTTCCATCTTCTCATAGAGTCGGTCCTTGGCTGCTTCACTCTCTTCCACCCAGCCCAGGCCTGCATAGGCCAGCTCGTTGAGGAGCTGCCGCGCAGGGTGGTCTTTACGGCTGAAGAACCGACGGTCCATGATGGCCACCTTGAGCACCGGGATCTGCAGCCGGGCAATCATGGCCTTGATGAAATCGGGCAGAGATTTGTCATCCAGGATGTAGTCAAAGATCATGCTGATGACATCGATGGTTTCGTCATCGAGCTGGTTGATATGCCTGGCACCACCTCCCCCCTCCTGGGCATCGAAGCGCTGTCTTACCTGTTCCTTGAGTCGTCCAGGCTGCCTGTCCGTGATGCCGAGGCGGGAAACATCCCGCTGCAGGTCTGACAGGGTATCCACGAGCAGAGGAGTCACCAGCGGGAGTGTTGCTGTTGCGGCCTCCTGTCCATCCTCTGCCTGCCCGTCGAACTGCACATGCAACAGATATTGCAAGGCCTGAAACATCTGCGCCTGAATGGGAACGGCTTCCGGAGCCGCTGCCGGGACCGTATCGTTCAGGAAAGCGGCCTGAGATATATCGTCTGCAGCTGAAGGAGATGCATTTTCCCTGACGGCACCTCTTCCCTCGTCTTCTGCTTTCTTGACCCGGATTTTGAGGCGGGGCAGGATGCCATGGTCGATGAGGCATTGGTTGAGTTCATGATAGAGCTCATCCAGTTCCATCATCAGGATGCGGTCGAGTATTTTGTAGATATAGATCTTGAGCCTGATATCCAGGTTCAATGTACGAAAGCTCTCCTGAAACGCCCGGCACAATGCCTCCGGTCCAAAGGGAATGGAATCGCAATCAATGGCGGCATCGGGCAGCAGATGGGCAAAACGATGTTCCAGCCCGAATAATACGTCGTGAAAATGATCGTGAATCTTGGCGATCAGGTTGTCGACAGCGAGGGTTTCTTCGAGCTGGTACTCGTTGACCAGTGAAAGATCATCCGCCACAGCCTCGCAGTCGTCTGTCTCGTCGGAAGACTGAAGTGTGGGCGGCAGGCTGAATTCGCGACAACGCCGCGCAAAATCCTCCTTGAAACTGCGGCAGATCTGCTCCTGCTCGAGCCGCATGAGGCGCACCGCTTCCAGGAACTGGTTGCGTTCTTCGGTGCCGGCGCATCTGTCGGAAAGATCGAACAGCTGGTCATCCGTGGCCTGGAAAAGGCGCTGCAATATCCCGCCGACATGGCGGTCTGCAATCAGACGGCACTCCTCGAGCAGGGTTGTGGTTTCCGCCCTTGCAACACTGCTGTCTGTCTCATCGCGCCCACCGGCGCCCTGTTCACTCATGCGGAACATTCCCTGACAGAACCTCTGACCGATCCGCGAAAAGGTGTCTGGCCTCGGTAATGTCCCGGACCCCAGCCTTTTTCAAGGAGACTCCCTCAACAGGCTGTTTGCACCTTGATCCGGGACACTTCATTTTGCCATCCATCCGGCCAGGAATTGATCAGGGGTTCTCGAGTCATTTTTTGGAGGGTGGAACGATGTAGACAATATCGGTCAAGGACGGGTAATCCTTGATCGTCAGGTGGTTGCAGGAGAGGGCAGCCGAAACAGGCGCGAAGACAAACTGCCCTGGCCTCAGGCAGGACAACGGGAAATTATAATGTATAATGTTAATATATTATAATAACTTATTGTTCTTATTAAATTTATATTTGATCATGACTCGCTAATCATGACAGCCAGGCCTTTGCCTCGTCAATCGGCGATCCAGCCCTGCAATGCAGCGATGATCTTTTCCGCCTGTTCCCTGCTCGAGATGTTGAATTTTGATTTCTGGACGTATTGACCGTTGCGTTTCTGGTAGCGACGAATACTGTAGCGCTCGGGTCCATAGGCGTTTTTGCTGCGATTCCAGTCCTGATAACGGAAAATGACCGTGGCCCAGGCCCCCCTGGACAAGATCACCTTGTCCAGTTCCTTGACCAGTTCCACACCCTCCTCACTGTAACTGATGGTGAGTTCATCGACGTTGCTTGCCATCTGACTGTGACTCCTTCATATGTGCTGACACTCCCGGGCTTGACGCATTATTGTTGAGATTCACTTTGCTTCCTCGTCATTTCGGCCTCACTTTTCTGTCATTTCGACCATACCTTTCTTGTCATTTCGACCGGAGGGAGAAATCCTGTGTCGGCGGTTTCGGATTCTTCACTGCGCTCGGAATGACAAAGAAGTGTCATTTCGCCCTAAGGGAGAAATCTTGCCCCACTTCCCCCCCCAGATTTCTCGCTACGCTCGAAATGACAGGGGTAATGTCATTCCGATCCGTGTCATTCCGACCCCACTCCCTTGTCATTTCGACCGGAGGGAGAAATCTTGCCCCACTGCCCCCAAGGTTTCTCGCTACGCTCGAAATGACAGGGATGCTGTCATTTCCCGCTGTGCTCGAAATGACAGGCGCCGCATGGAACGACAAACCCCAACTGAATCTCATAAACCTCGGCTATTGAGACTTGCACTAACGACTGAAGGTTGCCGAGCAGCCTGGATACAGGCCACAAGGACCGGAACCCGGAGAGAAACATTTATCCCGGCTTTCACTCCGCTTCATCGGCCCATGTATGTCAGATTCTCAACAACCCGTATAATACATTGTGTTCAGCGTTTCTCCCCTCCCAGGCAGGGAGGCGACTGCGGCGCCCCCGTGTTGCGCGCCTCCCACTCCGATACCGAATAGGCATGAATGGCCAGGGCATGAACGCCCTCGGCCAGTTCAGACGCCAGCAGCTCATTGACCTTGCGGTGCCGCGCCAGGAGAGGCAGTTCGTCAAACTGCGTGCTGACGATGATCACCTTGAAGTGGGTTTCGGCATCGGGAGGCACATTGTGACGATGGCTTTCGTTGATCACCTCCAGATGTGCCGGTGCCAGCGCTGTGGCAAGTTTTTCCTCGATACGGGATTTAAAATCCATCATTTGCAGATTCACCGTTTGTAAATTCACTATTTGTAAATTCACTGGGGCTTGGCCCATAATAATGGCTGCCCTGTGCATACGAGAGAGCAAGCTTATCATACTATATCTGCCTTGGGATTGACATCGTGATGCCAGAAGAAGCCATCCTGCAAGCACTGCAACGCATCCAGAAGACCCAGAACACCATTGCCATCTCAGCGGCCATCATCATGGGGATCCTGCTGATTGTCTATTTCTTCACTTTTGCCATGCTCATCGACAAGGGATATTACACGATCCTGTGGATAGAGGCCGTGACCAGCATCCTGTTCATCACCGCCTTCTTCTTTCTCAACCGCCTGGCGTTCCGCATCACGCGCCTGATCTACGGGCGCCGCCAGCCCTTTGCCGGCTTGCTGGCCAGGCTCTCTCCCCAGGATGCAAGCCTCCCGCCTCAGAAGCTCGCCCAGCGCCTCAGAGAGCTTGAAGAGAATGTCCGGGATGCCTGAGCAGACGCCCGCAGTCCCTTGAATAATTCTGGCGCGGCTCCTATATCACCACCAGACAGAGAGAACCGTCAGGCAATCCCGGGCATGAGACCGCCTCGGGTAACGAGTGGAGGACATCAGATGACGCTTTTCAACTATGAACCCTGGAGCTTGCTGGAGCAGATGCGCAATGAGATCAACAGGCTGGCGGAGAGCCGTGACAGTGGCGATGAAGGCAGCAATATCATCGCCACCAGTGACTGGGCTCCGCCCGTGGACATCATCGAGCGCGACAATGCCTTCGTGATTCTCGCCGATGTGCCGGGCATCAATCCTGCGGATATCGAAATCAACATGGAAAACGGCGTGTTGTCCATCAAGGGCGAGCGTCTTGCCGATGAGAACCGTAAGGGCTACAAGCGCATGGAACGCGCCAGGGGTACCTTCTATCGCCGTTTCAGCCTGCCCGACACGGCTGATCCGGAACGGGTGACCGCACGAAGCCGCTTTGGTGTGCTGGAGATCACCATCCCCAAACTGGAGAAGACGCAGCCCCGGAGAATCAGCGTGGAAGGGGAATGAGATTCTGCACTCCTCGAACGAAGCAGCATAAACAAGGTGAAATTCAAAGACTATTACAAAATCATGGGTGTGCCTGAAGATGCCTCGCAGGAGGACATCAAGCGCGCCTACCGGAAACTGGCGCGCAGATATCACCCCGATGTCAGCAAGGAGGCTGATGCGGAAGAGCGTTTCAAAGAGGTCAATGAAGCCTACGAAGTACTCAAGGATCCGGAGAAACGGGCCGCCTATGACAAGCTGCGAGGTGGCTGGCAGCCGGGCGAGGAATTCACGCCACCCCCCGACTGGGATACAGGATTCGAGTTCAGCGGTGGAGGTTTCACCGGCGTCGATGCCACTCAGTTCAGCGATTTCTTCGAGACCTTGTTCGGTGCCGCTTCCCCTTTCGGTGGACAGCGCGGACGCAGGGGTGCGCACGGTTTCAGTGTACGGGGAGCGGACCGCCATGCGCAGATTCTCATCGACCCGGAAGACAGCTATCGTGGCACGACCCGTGTCATCACGCTGGAAATACCGGAATATGATGATCACGGTCGGCTGGTCAGGCGCTCGCACAAGCTTAAGGTCAGGATTCCCCGCGGCATCACGCAGGGTCAGCATATTCGCCTCGCCGGCCAGGGCGCTCCGGGCATGGGGGGAGGAAGCCGCGGAGACCTCTATCTCGAGGTCAGATTCAGACCGCATCCTGTCTATCGTATCGATGGCCGGGATGTCTATATCAATCTGCCCATCACCCCCTGGGAGTCGGCCCTGGGCGCTCAGATCAAGGTGCCCACCCTGGGCGGGTGGGTGGACATGAAGATCCCTCCCGGGACCCAGACCGGCACCAGGCTGCGTCTCAAGGGCCGGGGGCTTCCGGGGCAACCACCGGGAGACCAGTATGTCGTCGTGCAGATCGTGACACCGGAAGCCCGTACGGAAGAAGCCCGCAGGCTCTACAAGCGCATGGCGCAGGAACTGGGTTACAATCCCCGCAGGGAATGGGAAAAAGTGGCATGAATCCAGGCAGGCGGATACCACCCCAGGATGAGACCTTGTCTCTGACTTTCAAAGAACTCTCACGGCAGATTGGTGTCGAGGCCGAGCAGATCCTGGCCATGATCGATGAAGGCATTCTCGAACCTGCCACAGGCTCGCACATGACGACGTGGCGTTTCTCGGCCGACAGCGCTTGCCGGGCTGCCACTGCCGTGCGCCTGCAACAAGACCTGCGTATCAATCTGGCCGGCGCCGCACTGGCATTGGAGTTGCTCGACGAGATCAGCAGCCTGCGCGACCGGGTCCAGGCGCTGGAACAGCTGTTGTTCAAGGACTGGGAAGGATGATATTAATGGTCTCATAATTGTCCATATCAAAATGTGTAGCCGATGGAGTGGAACGTAATCCGGGTGCGGGGTTTTTGCCATCCGGTTTCCTGGATTGCGCTCTTGCAGCGCTTCATCCAGGCTACCGAACCGGCGTACCAAGAGTCGGGCCATGTCCATTCAACTACGAGACTCTCAGTATGAATACCATGCTGCAATCAACTGGCAGGGCTGCCCGGGGGCAGGAGCCACGTGGTTCGCTTCCACCCGGCCAGTGCGGAAAGAACGCGTCCGTCTCTGCACAGGGCGGATCCAGGAGACAGGCCATCATTCTGATTGTCTTAGTATTGAGCCTGTCGTCCTGTGCCACGGTCAAATTGGGTCAGGAATTCGATCTGCAACGCTTTCAGGCCAGTATTCGCCATGGTGTGACCACGCGTGACGAAGTCCGCCACTGGCTGGGTGAGCCCGTGGGAACCGGCATCGTGGTCAGCAGCGATGGAGAAAAGGATGAAGAATGGCTCTACTACTTCGGGACCGGCACCCTGCCCGGCCTGAATGACGCCCGCCTGCAGATACTGCGGGTCCGGTTCGATACCCGGGGCATCGTCAAGGCATACAACTGGTCGTCCGCGCACTGAGACTGCACACACCGTTCTGCAACCCCGAGATCCGCGCCAGCCCCATGGAACAGAAATGGCACTGGATGATTATTGTCCTGCTGATCGGTCTCAGCATTGCCATGGCGATTGCAGGTGCCTGGGCGATGCGCAATTCTCCTGTTCTGCTCTTCGATGGTGAAGCAGTCACCCTGCGCGAGGGTATCGAGATCACCCATATTGATGATGTCGAGGTACGGCCCACCGACCTGTGGAAACTCCCCACATTCACGAACCCGCGCCGGGAACAGGAATGGTGGCAGGCGCAGGAACGTTTCAGTGAACTGTTGCACAGCAAGGATCATGTCATCCTCGAATTCAGGGACCGGCTCCAGACCACCTGGCAGATCGTCGCGGATATCGGGAAAATGGGTTATGGCGAGGTCGTATCGCGCCTGGGCCTGGTGTACATTGTCTGCCTCATCTATATCATCTCCGCCGTCACGGCGCTGCGCCGGCATGCGACCCTGGCGGGCTTTCTGTGCGCATTATTCCTTGCCAGTACGGCACTTTACATGATCAGTGTGGCACCGGTACTTCATCGCCCCCTGTTCCTCGATCCGCAATGGCTCAACCTGATGATCAAGGTGTTTTTCGTGTCCAGCACAGGACAGATATCCCTGGTCCACTTCGCCATGGTCTTCCCCAGGAGAAAACGCTTCCTCCAGGAACACAAATGGATCGTGGCAGGCTTCTACGGCTATGCAGCCCTCATTTCCGTTCTTTATCTCTATGGCATGATTTCCCTGGCGACCACCTTGCCATTTCTTTTTATCTGGATTGTCATCATGCTGGCCGGAGTGGCGCATTCCATGATCGAAGAGCGCGATGAATTCATGCGCAAGCAGATGCGCATGACATTCTTTGCCCTGCTGCTGGTTTCCGCCTTCTTCACTATCTCCATTGTCTTTCCCTGGCCCCTGGAAAGCAGCCTGATCAACAACATGGCCCTGTTCTCCCTGATTCTGCCTTTCTCGCTCATCCTGTCGCTGGACAATCAGCGCCTCTATCTGGACCGCATCGCCGTTGAGGTCAATGCCCGCAAGGAAAAGGAAAGGATTCACCGCGAACTTCATGACACCGTGCTCAACGATCTGGCCAGCATTTCCATTGTGGCCGAAGGTGCGCGGCGTTTCCTCGGCAGTGACAGCGATATGGTGGGTCAGCGATTGCAGAAGATCAAAGACTATACCGCCGATTCCTCCCGTCAACTGCGCAACTTCCTGTGGGTGATCGACGACCGGCAGAACACCTGGGGTGATGTGATCGACTCTCTGCGTCGTCTCGGCAACGATCTGTTGAGCTCCAGAAACATCGTCTTCGAAATCGAGACGCACGGTGAGCACAAGGAAATTCAGCCCCCCTCGCCCGCGGCCAAGCATGCCGTCTACCAGATATTCCGTGAGGCCCTGATCAACGTCAGCAAACACGCCCAGGCCACCCAGGTTCTTGCCACCGTCACCTTCGGCAACGCCTGCGTGGTCATCGTCATCAGTGACAATGGGCGAGGCTTCGAAACTGACCAGGTGCGCGACCGCAGTTATGGATTGAAGAACATCCGGCAGCGGATCACCGAGATCGGTGGTGAACTCGTTATCCGGTCGACTCCCGGTCAGGGCACCCAACTGATCGTGCAGTTGCCGACCTAGGCGTCGGCCGGATCCAGGCGATCGTAGCGAGCATGGTGGGAGGGCGAGGACGAATCTTCACGATATCGAGGCACATAGTGGGGCTAGGCAACGAGAAATCGGGGAGAATCGGGCCGCTCTCCCCAGCGCAGATGGGGTTTCTCCCCGGATGCAGGCCGGGGGTTTATCCAGGCAGTACGGCGGCCGTCAGTCAATAATGCAAACCTCGATAGCCGAGGTTTATGGGTTTCAGCCAGGGTCTGTCGTTCCAGGTGATACTTGTCATCCAAGTGTCGCCTGTCATTTCGAGCACAGCGGGAAATGACAGTAT
This sequence comes from Gammaproteobacteria bacterium, assembly GCA_026981935.1. Classification (GTDB taxonomy): domain Bacteria; phylum Pseudomonadota; class Gammaproteobacteria; order SZUA-140; family SZUA-140; genus S012-109. The sequence goes on along the minus strand of JALSIC010000106.1, from coordinate 27,962 downwards.
CCCTGTCATTTCGAGCGTAGAGGGGAAATGACATTACTCTTGTCATTTCGAGCGCAGCGAGAAATCTTGGGGTGCGGTGGGACAGGATTTCTCCCTTCGGTCGAAATGACACAAGGGAGTGAGGTCAAAATGACAAGGGAGTGGTCGGAACGAAAAGAGAGTGGGGTTGAATTGACAAGAAGTGTGGAATGACATTACCCCTGTCATTTCGAGCACAGCGGGAAATGGCAGAATCCCTGTCATTTCGAGCGTAGAGGGGAAATGACATTACTCTTGTCATTTCGAGCGCAGCGAGAAATCTTGGGGTGCGGTGGGACAGGATTTCTCCCTTCGGTCGAAATGACACAAAGGAGTGAGGTCGAAATGACACAAGGGAGTGAGGTCAAAATGACAAGGGAGTGGTCGGAACGAAAAGGGAGTGGTCGGAACGACAAGGAAGTGAGGTCGAAATGGCAAGGAAGTCATGCAAGTCTCAATAACCCAATTGTGGTATTTACTTAAGACTCTGACTGGATTAGCGTAACAAACATCCTGGGCATATTCCGGCGTCAAAATTACCTAGAAAACACATGCCGGCCACAGCAGGCACTCTCCCCATGTTGTCACTCCATGGAGCAATGACGACCTTGCTGAGAGACTGCCCTGCGTCGCTTTTTATTGTCCGGCCACTACAAGCATGACGTGACGACAACTACACCTACACTACCAACCAGCACAAGCAGGCAAAACGTTATGGATGATGTGATGCGAACTGTCGATATTGCCATTGTCGAGGACAATAAGCGATATCTCAACGAACTGGCCCTGTTGCTCTCCAATTCACCCAGCATCAACATTGTGGGATGTTACGAAAGAGGCAAGGATGCCATCGAGGAAGTCGTCAAGACCAATCCCGACGTCATCCTGATTGACATCGACTTGCCTGATATTTCCGGTGTCGAGGTCATCGAGCGCGTCTCCGCACATGGCTGCCCTGCTGAATTTCTCGTCCTTACCGTCTACGACGACGACAAACATCTGTTTTCAGCCCTGCAGGCGGGTGCTGTGGGCTATATCGTAAAGGGGTCGACTTCGCTCGATGAGATTGAATCGGCTATTTTTGATGTCATTGATGGCGGCGCACCCATGTCCCGGGTCATCGCCAAGCGTGTTATCGAGACCTTTCGCACCAAGAAAACACCGCAAAAGACAAAAACAAAGTTCGATGAACTCACGAAGCGCGAGCTGCAGATCCTGGAATACATATCACACGGCTATACCAACCGGCAGGTGGCGGAAAAACTGCATATCAGCTACGAAACCGTGCGTACACACCTGAAAAACATCTATAACAAACTGCATGTCCATACGCTCGTGGAGGCCATCATGCTGTATAAAAACAGATGACCACGGCAGACGGCAAAAATACCCCAATTGTGGAATTTACTGAGACAGTCGAAGTCAGTACCTTTATTCTCAACAATCCCTGAATATAGCGATGAAAAGTCGGGTAACAAACGCACCGGCCTGTTTTGCTCACAGGCCGCTGGCAGATGAGGTGAATCATGGATCGTGGGTGGATGACATCATCGCTTGGCGAAAAACATTTTCCGACGTCTGATCAATGCGTGCCCCGGATTCGATGTGCCATTGGGGCCATCGCGGGGAATCAGCAGCGTAGTACCGCATATATCCCGTCAATCTCTTCACACAGCGGGTGTCTCCACGCCGGTGGTCCGGGAAAAATACGGCCTGCCGCGCCATCCATGCCGAAGCCTTACTGCTGACGCTAAAGTGCAGGGTTGCCAGCGGCTGCCCGGCACGGATAAATCTTATCAGCCATATACAGGAGAGAAGTATGTTAATTCTCACACGCAAGGTAGGCGAAGCCCTGATCATTGGGGATGACATTACGGTTACCATATGTGCCGTGAAGAACTCCCAGGTCAGGGTAGGCATCAAGGCACCCAGGCACGTTGAGATTCACAGAGAAGAAATCTATGAGCGGATCCAGAAAGAAAAGGAAAAGCAGGGAGGCGATGGCGGAGCACATGATGACCTGGCGTCCAACAGTTGAGGAGGACTCATCATGATCACTGCAGAGTGTGTCAAGGTCGGCGGCTGGTATCAGATCGCCGACGGACGTTACTTCAAGATCGTATCCCTGGACGGTGTCGATGAAACCGTGGAGATCCAGTACGCCGATGGTGATCTGGAAGAGCTGGATCTCGAGGACTGGTATGAACTGGAACCCATGCCCATCGAAAATCCGGATTATACGAGAGGACCCTTTGACGTCTCATTCGACGAACAGGGCCGGTCGGACAGGCGCACGCTTTCCGAATTACTGGGTCAGATGGATTATTGAGTCCTGGGGGATATCCGGTGGGGGGTTATGCAGCCGGATGCACACCTCAAGGACGGAATCTAGGGAGCAGCGTAAAACCTCAGCCGGCCTGTCAGCCCCCTGAAACCAGGCTCAGGCTGGGCAGGTCGGGCAACTGCCTGGGCGGAGCCTCGGGACAGGCCAGCCACCTCACCAGTGGCAACCACTGTTCCCGTTCCAGGATGGCCTCGTCGCTGGACAGCTCGAAAATCCCCCTGCCTGACTCAGCGGCCTTGATGTAGTTTTCCGTATCCGTCAGCGATGTGACAAAGGGAATCTTGAGACTGCTGAGGAAGCGCTGGAGAGGCGCATAGAGGGGTGTATTGCGGCGCACCCGGTTGGCGACGACCCCGACATGAACGCCCAGGCTGCGTACCTTCCCGATGAGGAGAAGATCCCGGATAAAGTCGGAGGTGGCATGAATATCAATGGGCGATGGCGTCACGGGGATGACGATGACATCGGTCCTGCGCAGCATTTCCTGGAGACTTGAACCGTTCACACCAGCCGGTGCATCGATGACAAGGCGCTCGGTGTTTGCCGGCACTGCAAGCTGCCAGGTGCGTGTCTGCCCCTGATGGATGCGCGTCGCATCGATGAGATGGATGGGCGGCAGTTCGTCTCCCCGCAATTTGTGCCATTGCAGGCTGGACCCCTGGGGATCGTAATCCATCAAAACGGTATTGAGACCACCCGCACTGTAGAGACTGGCGAGATTGGTGGCGAGGGTGGTCTTGCCACTGCCGCCTTTTGAATTGAGAACCAGTATGGTTTGCATGTCCGCCACGGCCTTTTGTCACGCATTCCCTGATAAATATATATTATTCATTGAGTTATTTATTTAATTTAACTTAAAATATTGCAATTCGGGCTTCTCGCCATCCTTCTTTTCACATTACTAGAACTATCTTTATTTGTAAATTGAAAATAAAGCGCTTGTAAACGACAAGACTCACGGAGGACGAGACGGCGAGGCCGCAGCATGGCGGGCACCCAACCCGTGTTCCTTGCGCCGCCTGTATCACATCTGAAATCGAACCCCTGGCTTCCGGTCAGTCGCCGGATTTGGCATCAGCGCCCTCATTCAGCGGAACCAGGTCGAGATGAGCGCTCTCTGGAACGGGGCCGGAGACGGTGGGGGCTTGTTCAACGAGCAGCGCGCCCGGCTCGGCGATATCGAACTTCCCGGGTGCAGGTGGCGGCAGCGGGGGGATGCCCGCCAGTTCCTCTATTGTCTCGCCCGGCGGTGCCACACTCATGGCACTGATGTCCAAGGGCGGGGGCGCAGGAATGCTGTAGTCTTCCAGGATATCCTCTCCAGGCGCGGCCATGCTCAGGTCATCGATATCGATGTCAGGACTACCGATCTGCGGCGGTTTGGCAAGCACGCTTCCCGGTGGCGCGAGGGTCATGCCGGATGGCTCCCTTTTCTCCACCAGCTCGCACACTGCCCCGTATTTTTCAAGTACATTCAGATACTTGCGAGCCGTTTCAGAGTCCAGGCCTTTCTTGATCACGTAACGCCGACCTGAAAACAGGCGGGCGATGGCCTCAGCCTCTGTCTTGAAGAGTGCCGCCAGGCGAGCTTGAACCGCCTCGGGGGAAGCCCCGGGCGTGATCCTGCCTTCGAATACGATGTCATACTGTGGCATGAAGCGTTCCACCCTCTGCCTGGCACACGGGGTTTCGTGGATCGCAAATTGCCGGATCCCACCATCATATCGGCTAATCAGCGTGAGAAGATTAGCCGGTGATTTCCATCACCTGAACGCGGTCACCCTCGATACGAAACCTGATCTCAAAATCGAACAGGCGCATCCAGCATGTGGATCGGGTTGACGATTTTTCCTGATAGCCCGGCCGCGGATCGTAGGACAGCAGCTTTTCGAGCAGTTTCAGCAGATCGATTCCCAGACGCCTCCCCTGAAGGAGGCAGGCTTCGCGTGCGATGGCTGTAAAAAGCACCTGGAAGCGCGCGCAGGGCGCCTCGCTGGCATAACCACCCCGCGCATGAGGCAGGCAGTCGGCATAGGGCAGATAGGGTTTTATGTCCAGCACCGGGGTCTGGTCCAGAAAATCCCCTCCCTGAAGGACAAGGAAAAGACGACCGGCTTCCCGCTGAATTTCCTGCAGGGTGACACAGGACAGACCCAGGCGGTTGGGCCTGAAAGGGGAACGGCTGGCGAAAACACCCACGCTGCGGTTACCCCCCAGGCGCGGCGGCCGAACCATGGTGCGCCAGTGTCCGGGCACCCCATGAAACAGGTAACTGATCCAGAGATGGGAAAAATCCGTCAATCCCCGAAAAGCCTCATCCCGGTCATACGGGGGCAGGATCTCGAGCCGCGAGATCACCTCCTCCACCAGCCCTGCCTGGCGCGGAATCCCGAATTTTTCCTTGAAACAGGAATGGATGACGCCAATGGGCGTCATGTGAACACGATTCATTGAAGCAGCTTCTCGCGACGGCCGATACTGAGAACAATCGATGGTAAAGCGGGAACCGCCATGTCCCCTGTCATTATCTTGGACAAGCCTGTTGCGCACAAGGCGCAGCCTCCTTCTTCCATGCCAGCCACGGTATCGGCTACGGCCCCGGGAACGGGTCGGGCCGATACGACGCCACGGGCACTGCAGGCATGGCAGGCAGGCCAGATCCTGGAGGCCAGGGTGGCCGCAGTGAATGAAGCCACCGGTCGCTTACTGCTGCAGATTGGGGAACTGCGCCTGTCGGCTGCAAATCCTCTGCCGCCTTCAATCCAGGTCCGGGCAGGTCAGCGCCTGCAATTGGAAATGATCAGCCTGGGGCATCCGCCACAGCTTCGTATCCTGGTACCACAGACCCAGGCACTCCAGGCGTTCGCATCATTACCCGGTTCCCTGAAACCGAGACAGGACGATGTCGGGCCATTGCTGCAGACCCTGGCGCGCGTGCAGAAGAGACTGCCCTCGCTGGACTTGGCACTGCGCCGCCAGATACAGCGTCTCCTGCAGACCCTGCCGCCAGGAGAAACAATCAACCAGCCAGGCCGCTTGAAGCACGCCATGGCCAACAGCGGCCTGTTCCTCGAAAGCGGGCTGCGCCTGGTTGCCCAGGCGACAGCACAGGAAACCGGCCGGGCCGCCGGCAACACGCCTGGGGATCTATCGAGGACCCGTTTTGCAGCAGACTTCAAGGCCGGTCTGTTGCGCCTGGCAACCGACCTCCGTCAGCAGCTGGCGCGGTTCGAGCCCCTGCCGCAGTTCACCACGTCGTCGATTCCTGACAAAGCAGCCGGGCTTGCATCATCCCACGCCGACGCAGGCAGGGCAGACGCCCTCTTACGCAGCGCGCTGACCGAGCTGCTGGGTGCATTCCGGGCTCAGCGTGTGTCCCTGCCGCAACTGGCGGCGGCACTGAGCCGGCTGTTGGCGCCGCCCCGGATCGAGAGCCTCGTGGCGGCATTGCAGGAATACCACCGCAGCCTGCGCATCCCCCGGGAGCTGTCACCGGTCATCCAGGAAGTGATCCAGGCCCTGCGCCTGAGATCCGCACCACGCCAGAATGCCGAAGTGTTGCTGCAGTTGCTGCGCACCCTGCCTGTGCTGCTGGAACTCCAGCAGCATGCGGAATCCACCCTGGCACGGGTGCAGAGTCATCAGCTCCTGTCCTTGATCAACCGCGACGCCACCGGCTTCTTTCTCCTTCTCGATCTCCCCCTGCGTTTTGAGGACAGGCTGGAAACCGTGCAGCTCCAGTGGGAAGGAAAAAAGAACCCCCGGGGAGACGACAGGCAATGGGAGGTCATGCTGGATTTCAGGCTGCCCCGCATGGGCCGGCTTCAGGTGCGGGTACGCCTGCGGGGAGACAGTCTCTCCACGGAATTCCTGGCCGAACGTCGCAGGACCGTGAATCAGCTCCAGGCACGCTGGCCGGATCTGCAAGGCGCCCTCGCGGCATTGAGCCTGCAGGTGGAGACAGCGCATATCCACCACGGCGCCCCCACCCAACGCCCGCCCAGTCGTCTCTCTGAGCCACCGCCGGAACCACTACCGGAACCGCCGGGCCGGGGCATATTGGACGAGACGGCATGAAGGAACAGACCGCCACCCCCATCGCCGTGGCGCTTCATTACGATGGGGAGCATGCACCCCATGTGACCGCCAAGGGCATGGGAGAACTGGCGGAAGAAATGCTCGAACTCGCACGCCGTCACGGTATCCCCCTGCACGAGGACCGGCAGCTGGTGGAAGTTCTGGCCCGGCTGGAACTGGGCGATGAGATTCCGGAAGTGCTCTACCGCGTGGTGGCGGAGATCATCGCCTTTGTCTATGTCATGGAGGGCCGCCTGCCGGCGCGCTACACGGAGTGAAGACGCCGCGGCCGCCACCCGCCGTTGAAATCCTGCAGGTCCCCCTCGTCCAGGCGGCCGTTCACGTACAGCTTTTCCACGAGTTCGCGGCTGATCTCACGGCGCTCGCCACCGGTCTCGAGATACTCCCATTCACCCGCCATGGCCAGCTCGAACAACGTAGCCATGATGTCGTCGAAACGGATGGCGTACTGGTTGGCCAGGCGGCGAAAATCCCCGTTCTCCAGCGCCCGCCCCAGTTTCTGGTATTCCTCCTTCACCAGGGCTTCCAGGGCGACATCCCACTTGGGAATCTCTTCGTCGAACTCAGTCGAGATCTCGATCACGTTTGCCCCCTTGTTGGTTTGGCATCAAGTTTGGCATCGCCTTCTGGTAACGGATAACGGCCGATATTCAAAAACCTATAACGCCAGATCCTTCAGGAGTCAACTTTTTGACTATTTTGGCTGTCCCGCCATTTGCATCATCCCCCACGGTCCTGTCCACACAGGGCCGCCACCACGGCGCACCAGGCACGGGCCAGATTGTCCGGATGATAGCCACCGCCGCCCAGTGCAAGCAGCCGGCCTTCGCAGCACGACCCGGCAAGGGCCCTCAGATCGCCTGCCACGCGTCGATGCACGGCCTCGGTGTATGCCAGATGCGTCAGAGGATCGCCCGCCAGGCTGTCTGCGCCGCACTGCAGAAGAATGAATTCGGGGCGGGCTGCCCCGATGAAATCCAGTGCGCGTGGCCAATGCGCCAGAAAGGTCTCGTCATTGGATTCTGGCGGCAGCGGGATGTTGAGCTTGGTGCCACGGGCCGGGCCGCGGCCGGTTTCTTCCGCTGCCCCGGTACCGGGATACAGGCAGCGGCCGTCTTCATGAAAGTCCACGAAGCACAGCGCAGGATCCTCCTCGAAGGCATAGAACACCCCGTCTCCATGATGGGCATCGATGTCCACGTAGGCGATCCGGTGCAGGCCGTGACGTCGCCGCAGCGTCTCGATGGCCACGCCGCAATCGTTGAAGACGCAGAAGCCTGCCGCGCCGTCGCGGCGGGCATGGTGCAGGCCTGCGATGGGAACGAAACCATTGCGGCATCCCCCCTCGCAGATGGCGCGGACCGCATCCAGTACCGTGCCGACGACCGTGGCGGCGGCCTCGTAGACGCCGGGGAAGGCCGGGGTGTCTCCCTGGTCCAGCCAGCCGCTTCCCCGCCGGGAGGCCGCTGCCACTTCGGCCACGTAGGCCTGCTCATGAAAGGTCTCGATTTCCTCCCGCCGGGCCATGACCGGCGCCTTTCGGCAGACAAGGCGTCCCAGTCCACGGGAGTCGAAAGCGTTCACGAAGGCAGGATAGCGGTATGGGCCGAAAGGATGACCCGCGCCGAAATCATAACGAGCAAGCGGCTCTCCCAGATAGACGCAGGTCTTGCCGGACATGCCCTTTTTCCCTCCTGTCTCTCCCCTGCTCTATCCCAGACCTGTGTTCAGTCGGGCAGGCTGCGCCGGCTGTTGAGCCAGTGTGTCAGCGGTTTCCACTGCGCCAGGTCGGGGGCCACCTGGGAAGGCGCCATTTCAAAAATGCCCACGCCTTTTTCTGCTGCACGAATGTAGTTCTGGGTGTCGCGCAGGGAAGTCAGAAAGGGAATCCCGAGCTGCTTCAGGAAACGCTCCAGCTGCTGGTAGATCAGGGTGTTTTCCCGCACCCGGTTGGCCACCACGGCAATCTTGGTCTGACGCCGGGAAATCCTGCCCACCAGCAGCAGATCATGAATGAAGCGGCTGGCAGCACGGATGTCGATGGGCGAAGGCAATACCGGTTGGACGGCAGAACCAGACCGAAGGGCCGGCAGACCAGCTCCCACGGCATCAAAGGCGTTGGCATCAGAGGCGTTGCCGGAGAATCTCACGGATCTCCCCGTCAGTGAGCACGATGGGATTGGTTTTCATACTGCTGCCGCGGGCATTGGCCACGATTCGGTCCAGATCCTTTTCGTCCAGACCGTAATGGGACAGGCGCGGCAGGCCGAGGTGCACTGTCCAGTCATCGAGCAGGGCGATAAGCGCCTGTCGGGCGGTCTCTCCATCGGGGAAATGACGCCCGTGGAGCAGTTCAGCGGCCCGCGCATATCTGGCCAATGCCGGATTGTCGGTTTCCCGCGCCTGCATCGCCTCGATATTGACCGCCGTGGCGGCGGCCACGAGCGTCCCGCAGACCGCACCGTGGGGAATGGGGTAGAAGGCCCCCAGGGGCGAGGCCAGTCCGTGCACCGAACCCAGGCCACACTGTGCCAGGGTGATGCCCGAGGCCAGGGCAGCCCAGGCCATGCCGTCCTGCGCCTCCCGCGCCTCGGGTCCTTTCTCATACCAGGTCAGCAGACTGTCGCGCACCTGCCGCAGGCCGTGCTCGGCCAGGGCATCGGTAAAAGCCCCTGCCTTGAGAGAGACATAGGATTCCAGGAGCTGGGTCAGGGCGTCCATGCCATTGGCGGCAATCACTTCGGGTGGACAGCCCGCCAGCAGATCCGGATCGACCAGGGCATATTGGGCCACCAGCTTTTCGTCACGGAAGGATTTCTTGAAACCGTTCTCCCCCTGTACGCTCAGGACGGCGTTCTTGGTGGCCTCGCTGCCGGTACCCGCGGTAGTGGGCACGGCAATGAAAGGCACGGCAGGCCCCTCGTAGGGCAGTTCCGGCCCTACACCTTCCAGATAGTCCATGACACTGCGCTGTACCCTCAGCAGGCCGGCAACGGCCTTGGCGGCATCAAGGGCACTCCCACCCCCGATGCCCGCCACTACATCGACGGCCTCCCCACCGTGTTCCCGCACCACCTCGTCCACCCAGCGGGGTGAGGGCTCACCCTGCACCCGCAGCAGGGTCCACTGGAAGCCCTCGCCACGCAAGGCGGCTTGCAGCTTCTCCCAGGACGACGAGGCAGTGAAGGAACGCGCGCCCGTCACGATCAAGGCCCGCCGGCCATAGGCCTTCATGCGCTGGGGCAGCTGACTCAGGACGCCGCGCCCGAACTCGATGCGCGGCAGGCGGGCGACCGCAAAAGGCCCCATCACGTGGCGCGGGGAAACAAGCCCTGATAGGGAAGGCCCTGGCGGGGTTCGGCCATCCAGTCGGCCACGGATTCGCGCCATTTCAGGTAATGCGGCGTCTCCTTGTGACGCGCGGCATCCTCCGCCGAGCGGTAGGCCTCGTAGAGGACGAAGCGCGTGGGGTCCTCGGTTGACTGGAGCACATCGAAGCGCAGGTTGCCCGGTTCCTGGACGGAAGCCTCGTGATTGAGGCGCGTGGCCTCGATGAAATCATTCACATGTTCCGGTTTGACATGAACCTGGACGAGCGTGACGTGCATGATTCCCTCCCCTGATGCGTTTGATTTTTACCGAGCGTACATCCCCTGGATTCCGGTCTCATGAGCCTGCACCCAGGCTATGAGGCCTCAATCTCCCCGCGACTCATCCGACGAATTTCCTGTCAGATTGTCACGAGCCATTGAAGACAGATAGCAGACGATATACCGCTCCAGGCCCATGCCGTCAAGCGGTCACCACGTCACGCTCAAAACAAAGACATCTGCAGATGCCTGTCAGGTGGTCGGAATGCCGAACAGTCCAGCGCCACGGGAGGTTCAAAAGACAGCCTTTTCCACGCGAGGCGAAAGCGCCGTGCCAGCAGGTCGGCATAGGGACCGCCGCCGCGCATGCGGTGGCCGAAGCGGGCATCGTAATCCCGGCCTCCCCGCATCGCCTGAAGATGACTCATGACCCGGTCGGCCTGCAAGGGGGCGTGGCACGCAAGCCAGTCACGGAACATCGCCTTGAGTTCATGGGGCAGGCGCAACAGGACATAGCCGGCATGACGCGCACCGGCGGCTCTCGCGGCGGCGAGCACCTCCTCCAGCTCCGCATCGCACAACACCGGAATGAGGGGCGCCACCAGCACCGTCACCGGCACGCCGGCTTCCGCCAGGCGACGTATGGTCTCCAGCCGCCTCTGGGGGGCTGCCGCGCGCGGTTCCAGGCGACGCGCCAGATCGCGGTCCAGGGTCGCAAGGGAAACGGCCACGGCGGCCTGTCTCCTGGCGGCGGCCTGTGCAATGAGATCCAGGTCCCTCTCCACCAGGGCCGACTTGGTCACGACGGTAAAGGGGTGCCGCGTCTCCACCAGCACCTCGAGAATGCGGCGCGTGAGCTGGTGGCGTCGCTCCAGGGGCTGATAGGCATCGGTATTGATGCCCACTGCCACCGGGGCACAGCGGTACCCGGACTCTGCCAGCTCCTTGCGCAGCAGGGCAGGCGCGTCCGGTTTGTAGAACAGGCGTGCCTCGAAGTCCAGGCCCGGCGAGAGATCCAGCCAGGCATGGGTGGGGCGGGCGAAACAGTAGACACAACCATGCTCACAACCGCGGTAGGGATTGATGGAGCGGTCGAAACCCACGTCTGGCGAATCGTTACGGGTGATGATACGGCGCGTCTTGAGGGCCGTCGCTGTCGTAACCAGCGGCGGCGGTGCGATTTCCTCTGGCCGCCAGCCATCGTCCACCCCTTGCCTTGACTCACGGGCGTAGCGGTTGTCAGGCGACAGGGTGGCGCCCCGCCCCCGCTGCAGGGGCTTGCCGGTCTTGGGGTGGTACAAAGTCACGGGGCGGAGCCGAAATGCCGCTGCAGGCGCTCCCCATAGCGGGCCTGCAGCACCATGGGCAACTCCCGCCCTTGTGCCGCAAGCCGGGCCAGCAGCAGGTTGAGACGGCGGGCACAGGCGTCCCGTTCCCCCTCGTCCGCGATACGATGGAGAAGCTGCCGCAGATCGGTGATCTCCCGGCGCAGGTCCAGCTCGGGGGGAATGAATCCGGCATTCTTCAGGAGCCGGTAGGCCGCCCGCAGCGCTTCCGGCACGAGGGTGTCGTCATCCAGCACCAGGGGGCGCCCCGCTCCCGGCAGGTCGTCGAATTCGCCGCGCGCCGCGGCCTCGGCAATACGAGTCTCGGCAAGTTGGTCGATGAGCCACATTGGGCTATTTTATACCTTGTTTACCCCGCCACGAAAATCGTCATGAAAGTCGAACACTGGAACGAAGCCGCCGACGGCGAACTCAACGAAGCCAATATGCGCCGCAAGCTGGAGGCGCGTGGATACCGCGTCAGCCGTTACGTCTACCCTCCCGGCACCTGTTTTCCCGCTCATACCCATGATGTGGACAAGATCGACGCCGTGCTGGCCGGGCGTTTTCGCATGCGCATGCACGGCTGTTCCGTCATTCTGGAGGCAGGGGACTGCCTGGCCGTGCCCAGAGGAACGATGCACAGCGCGGAGGTGGTGGGAGACGAGCCCGTCGTGAGCCTTGATGCAATCAGGGATGCCACCATGCACGCTACGATCGCCTGAGTCCGACAGACTCCTATGGCTCCATGGTAAGCACGGCCTTGCCGGTCATGTGTCCTGTCTCCAGGAGGGCATGTGCCGCGCCCGCCTGTTCCAGGGGGAATGTCCTGCTCACGTGTATCTTCAGTCGACCCTCGTCAAACCACCTGGCGCACTGCTCCAGGATGATGACCTGATGACGCCTTGCTTCGGGAAAACCCGCGAGCATGGGCGTGAGCATGAGTTCGAACCCGATGCGCAGGTTGCGATTTCGCGCCTCTTTCCATGACACGCCGCTGCCAGGATCAAGCAGCGTCACCAAGTCACCATAATGTGCCACGACGCCCATGGTACGGCGAAAAACCTCGCCACCTATCGTATCGAGCGCAACACTCACCCCCTCCCCCTGTGTCCACTCGCGCACTGCGACGACAAAATCCCGCTTGGAATAAAGGATGATCTCCTCTGCCCCCAGGCCCCGTGCCAGTTTTGCATTCTCCATAGTGCCTACCGTAGTGCAGACACGCGCGCCCGCAAGACGGGCGAGCTGGATGGCCACGTGGCCAACGCCCCCTGCACCGCCATGTACCAGCACGGTCTGCCCGGGTTTGAGCCGCGCCCGGTCGTACAGGGCCTCCCAGGCGGTGATCAGCACCAGGGGGGCGGCGGCCGCCTCGACGAAACTGAGCGACCTTGGCTTGAGGGCCGCCGCGGCCTCCTCGACGACGGTATATTCAGCGTAGTTGCCGGGCTCGCCTCCCAGCCCGCCATTACAGAACCACACGGCATCGCCCGGCTTGAAACGCCGCACTGACGAACCCACCTCTGTCACCACGCCTGCCCCATCACAACCGAGGATGGCCGGCAGGGCATTCTCAAAGAACACCCCCCGCTTGCGCAACTTGGTATCCAGGGGGTTCACGCCGGCCGCCTTGAGGCGTACCTTGATCTGGCTGGCACGGCGAATCCGGGGTTCTGGAAGGGAGCGCACTTCCAGGACCTCGGTTCCCCCTGCTGCAGTCATCACGACGGCTTTCATGGCTGTTCACCCGCCTCCCTTGTCTCTCCCCGCTTGACAGGCAACGTGGGTTTTTCGATAGTGGGCATCAACAGGCTCACTCGGAAAGATCATACCCCGCCCGCCGGCTAAAGAATATCATGCGTGATGCCGTCTATCATGATCAGGGGCTTGAGCGGGGGGTTGAGCAGGGGCCGGAATGGGAACATGAGCCGGGGCTGGAACCATGTACGTCTATGATGAGAAACACAATGTCTGGATCCCGCTGCGCAGGACCCGCGCCTATCGGCGGAAACGCAGGCGGGCAAGGGATCATTGGATAGCTGCCGGCCTGATCATGCTCTTCCTGCCGCCGGGCGCCATCATTTCCCTGCTGCTGCTGATGACCTTCCTCACCCTCACTTTCCTGGACGAATCCGTTTATCACTTCGACGAAGACGAAATGTAAGCGGCAGTATTGTCAGGCAGCGTCAGACTGTCAAGGGGGTAATCGATCCCGGGCACCGCGCATGGACTTGCGCCGGTCCCGTTTCCGCTTGCGGCGGTCATTTCCCTCACCCCAGCGGATGGCTTCCCTGCGGTCGCCCTGGGCACGCCGGTCGCGTTTGCCCATGGTGTAGAAATGCTCGTTCAACAGCCTGGTTATTAACCCGGCAACAATATATGTTATGAATTTCAACAAGTCAGGCGTTTCAGGCAGGCGCCGGCTCGGTGTTGCGGCACTTGGCAAGGGCCGGGCCATTCCCTGCGTGCCGCGCCTTGATCCAGCGCCTGCCTGAAACGCTGAACACGATATATATTGTTGCCGGGTTAATAACTCTGTATCGGCCATGCGGGAGGGTCTTTGAATGACCATTCTTCATCCCGAAATCTGCACCCGGCTGCCAGCAAAAAAATTTATGTAAAATGAAATGAAATTGCATCAACCCATTGTCTTTTCGATAAGTATTCTCACTTCTTTCAGGTTTCTCGTATTGAGCACATCATCCTTCTCCAGCCAGCCGCGACGGGCCTGTTCAATACCGTAGCGCAGATTGGCGTATTGTTCCCGGCTGTGACTGTCGCTGTTGATGGCCAGTAACACCCCGGCATCTCTGCACATTCGGCTGAAGACCGCATCGAGATCCAGGCGCTGAGGCTGGGCATTGATTTCCAGGAAACAACCGCGCTCCGCCGCACCCTTGATGATCTGTTCCATATCCACATCACAGGCCTCACGTTCCAGCAACAGGCGTCCGCCGGGATGAGCCAGGATCGTGAAGTAAGGATGGTCCATGGCCCGCAGGATGCGCCGGGTCTGCTTGCGCCGACTCAGGCCGAAATGACTGTGTACTGCGCCGACCACCAGGTCAAGGTGTGCCAGTACCCGGTCAGGCAGGTCAAGTCGTCCGTCCTCCAGGATATCCACCTCGATGCCCTTGAGGAGGGTAATGCCCCGCAAGCGGCTGTTGAGCGCATCGATGGCCTTCAGGTGCTGCTCCAGTCGTTCCTCGTCCAGCCCCTTCGCCACCGCCAGACGGCGCGAATGTTCGGTGATCGCAATGTATTTGAGCCCGGCAGCCCTGGCCGCCAGTGCCATGGCCTCGAGCGTGTCATGGCCGTCACTGGCGCGGGTATGCACATGGAGGTCGCCCTGCAGATCCCCCAGGCCGATCAGGTGCGGCAGTCGTCCTGCCTGCGCCGCCTCGATCTCTCCCCTGCCCTCCCGCAATTCCGGCGGTATCCAGGGCAGGCCCACCGCCCTGTAGACCGAGGGCTCAGTATCCCCTGCGATCCGTCGTTCACCGCGAAAGACGCCGTATTCATTGATCTTCAGGCGCCGTTGCTGGGCCAGGCGGCGGACCTGGATATTGTGCGCCTTGCTTCCCGTGAAATATTGCAAGGCCGCTCCCAGGCAGGAGGTATCCACCACGCGCAGGTCGACCTGGAGGCCGCAGCGCAGGATCACGGTGGCCCGCGTACTCCCCCGGGAAAGCACGTCTTCCACTTCCTCATAAGTGCTGAAGCGCCTCATGACCGCATCCGGTTTCCCTGTCGTCACCAGAATATCCAGATCGCCCACGGTTTCCTTGCCGCGGCGATAACTTCCCGCGATCTCGACCGCCGCAACGGCACTCGAAGCGCGCAGCCACGTCACCAGGGGCTCGGCATATTGACGTGCCACACTGAGCAGAAAACGCCGCTCGGTCGTCCTTTGTGCCGCGATGGCCTCCAGGATGCGCTGCCGTGTCTTGGGACCGAAGCCGGGCAGTGATTCCAGGCGTCCCTCGCGGGCGGCCTTTTCCAGCGCCTCCGGGTCCCGGATACCCAGCTCGCGATAGAGGGTCTTGACCCGCTTCGGCCCCAGCCCGGGGAGGGCCAGCAGGGATTCCAGACTGGGCGGCAGGTGTCCGTGCAGCTTCTCCAGCGCCTTGCAGGTGCCGGTCTGCAGAATTTCCTCGATCTTGGCGGCAAGGTCCTTGCCTATGGCCGGCAGACGCGTCAGGTCCTCACCCCCGGCCACCATCTCACCCAGGTCGCGCCCCAGCGCCCGCACGGTGCGCGCCGCGTTCCGGTAGGCGCGCACCCGGAAGGGATTGGCTTCATCGATCTCCAGCAGATCCGCCAGCTCGTCGAAGATACGGGCAATGTCTTCGTTATGGATAGCCATGACCGTTCTCGTCAAACACCCGGCGGGCAAAGAAACGCCATTGGAACAATCTGATCATTCCGTCACGCCCGCCTCGGCATCCTGCAATGTCACTCTCACCGGATATGAACGGCGTCCCAGATGCCCCCTCCCTCGCAATGCTCTGCAAATATGAGAGTCAAATCACAGTTTGAAAGTCGTCACTCATGCTATTTGTGATGCTGCCAATAACGGTAGTGTAAGCGCACAGGACGGGTGGTTGAAATGGCTGACAAAACGACACCGAAAGTGGTACCCATCAAGAACTTCATGAAACCCAGCAAGGCGGTCGACCTGCTGCAGGCCTGTTGTGATATCGCGGCGGAGGGACTCACCCGGTCTCTCTCGGACATGATGGGAAAGGTGGACGATGCCCTCTTCGAACTGGCCGAGAAGGCTGAAAACAACGTCGTGCAGAGCACCTATTTCGACGCCATGCGCGAAGTCCGGCGCAAGCGCAAGGACATGGAAGCGGTCTTCAGGCAGCGCTTCCAGGAGGATGTCCACAACGCAATAGAAGAAACCGTCTGTGCAGGGCATCACGGGCCGTCTGCGGGGCAGACCGGTGGCGGGACACCCGGGCTTTCCCTGGAAGGAGAACTGAGCCTGGTTGAGGACAATCACCTGGAGACGGACCTTGCTGTCACCAACATGGTGGACAAGGCCCGCCATCTGTGCAAGGAAGAACTGTTCGCACTGGATACCCGCGTGGGCCTGCTGCTCAACAAGCCCGGACTCAAGGATGAGGACAACCCCTTCCATCCCGGCCTGATCTGCAATGCCTTCCGCGAGGCCTGTGAAGAACTGGAGGCGGAACTCAAGGTCAAGCTGATCATTCTCAAGCTGTTCGAACGTTTCGTCGTGCCCGATCTGCATGGAATCTATCACCGCCTCAACGAACATCTTGCTGAAAACAACATCCTGCCCCGCATCAACTATGCCATACAACGTCAGCCGGGCACTCTCTCTCCCGGGGGGAGCTGCGAAGCGGGGGACGACCACAACGGCCTCGGCAATGACACGGACCCTTTTGCAACGATTCAGCAGATCATGGCCAGGCGCCAGGGTCTGGCCATGCCGCCCGCCGGTACGGGCTCCCTTCCCGTGGCGGGCGGTGTTACTGGGGGAGAGGGAGGAGGATATGGAAACGGGCCGGCTGGTGCTGGCGCAGCACTGCCCGTCGGGCAGCTCATTTCCGAGCTGACACGACTCCAGACCGGGATCCAGCCAGGCGGTCCCCTTTCTGATCCCCTTTCTGATCCCAGTCCCGACCTCGCCTCAGGCCCCGAGTCGATGGGTAACGGCCTGGGAACGGTGATTCCTGCCGGCAACACCGTCAACGTGCTGCGCGAACTGAAGAACCAGCAGGTGCTGGGTGCCCTGCCCCGGGAACAGGACCAGACCATCGACATTGTCGCCATGCTCTTCGACTATATCCTCGAAGACAGGGATATACCAGAGCGCATGAGGGCTCTCCTCGGGCGGCTGCAGATCCCTGTCCTCAAGGTGGTGATGCTGGACAAAAGCTTTTTCTCGCGCAAGAACCATCCGGCGCGCAAGTTTCTCGACACCCTTTCCCAGGCCGCCATCGGCCTGCCCGAAGAACAGGAGGCCGATGCGCTCTACGAGGTGGCGGACAGGCTGGTGCAGCGCGTGCTCTGCGAATTCGAGGATGACGTGGAGATATTCGGCGAGGTGCTGGCGGAGCTGGAGATGCATCTGGCCGAAGTGGAACGCCAGGCCGCCGAAGCCGAAGCCCGCCTGCAGCAGGCCGCCGAGGAGCAGGCACACCGGGAACGCGCCCGTCTCCAGGCCGCCGAGGAAGTGCGCCGGCGCCTGGAAAAAGCCGACCTCCATCCCGTGGTCAGCACCTTTCTGGAAGAGCACTGGAAAACGTTGCTCATGATGACCTTCCTCATGGAAGGCGAGGAAAGCGATGCCTGGCTCACCAGCGTGGAAACCATGGATTGCCTGATCTGGAGCATTGCGCCGAAAAAGACGGCGGATGAGCGCCGGCGCCTCGTCAGTGAACTGCCGGGACTCCTGCAAAACCTGCGACAGGGCATGGAACTCATCGATATGCCGGTGGAAGCACGAGAGGCCTTTTTTGCCTCGCTGGCCCGTTGTCACAGCCAGGCGGTGAGTCTGCGCAAACGCCGCGACGATACGAATGAAGGGAACGAGGCCGCCGGGACCAAGAGGCGCGGCAGTCAACCCGCTGCAACGGATACCGCGGACGACACGTCACCGCAGGTGAACACGGCAGGCGGGGACTGCGCCGGAAATGATGACATGGCCATGGCCGAAATGCCTGCAGGCGGGCCCGACGAGGCGATCACCGGGGACGCCGATACCACGATCGAGAAGGAAGCGAACGAGGAGGACTGCTGGCACGACGGCATCGACCCTGCTACGGCCGCCGCTTTCCAGGACGCGCCCCGTGACAACGGGGCCTCTGCCCTCGCCGCCCTGAAAGAGGCCGCAGCCGACCGGGCTGCGGAGATCCTCGCCCAGATCGAGGAAGGGGCCCTGGAAGTCGAGGAAATCACCCTGGGCAGCGGTGATGAAGGCCATATCGTGGAAGAAATCGAGGACGAATACACCCGCCAGGTCCAGGCAATGGAAAACGGCACCTGGGTAGCCTTCAAGCAAGGCAATGGCGGCACCTCCCAGGAAAAACTCACCTGGATCAACTCCGTTACCGGTATCTACATGTTCACCAACCGCAACGGCAAAAACACCCGCAATCTCACTTTCCATCAATTCGCAGAGGAACTGCGCCAGGGCCGCGCTGAAGTGGTTGCACAAGCCCCCCTCGTGGACCGCGCCATGACCAGTCTCATGAACGGCCTCAGCAGTGCCTGATCAAGGCGGGAGTCGCTGTTTCCTGCCATGGAGGCAGGGGTTTATGGATTGTCCGGGTCACAGCTCCCCGCCTGTACCCACACCCCTTTTTCGCAACGCAGCAGTTCGCCACTGCCGCTGCATACGTAGGCCCCGTCCTTGTAGGCGACATTGTTGAAATAACAGACCGGGTATTCTTCCCGCTCCGGCAGGATTTCTTCCGTGCTTTCTTCCGCCACGGACTCCACTATGGGTGAGGTACGCAGTTCTGGGTCAGGAGCACCGACATAGGGTGGCTTGTGCATGATTCTTCCTCCATTGGAACATTGCGCACAGTTTATATCCAACCGCTGCAGTCCCACAAAGTCTTTCCCAGGAAGGCAGGGATCCTCCTTTGTGCCGCGGTGGTACTCTCACGCCCGCCGTTCAGCAGGAGCGGGCCGGTGTCGCTATTAACCTGATCATTGAAAAATTCGGGCATGCTTGGTGGACATCATGTAGCCAGGATGCAGGCCCGCTGGGCCGAAATCCGGGAAAAACCCATCCCCGGATTCCGCTTCGCTTCATCCGGGCTACTTGTTGGAGCGCTTCATAGATTTCGCCTTCGGTCGAAATGACAACGAAATGTGCTCGAACTGACAATAATGTGCTCGGAATGACAATGAAGTGTGGGGGGAATGACATTATCCCTGTCATTTCGAGCGCAGCGAGAAATCCGGGGCGAAATCCGAACGACAGCTGAATCCTCGCTAATATCCGTGGCGCAAGTCACCCTTTTGTGCCTGAGCAGTGTCCATGCGGTCGCTTCTCCTGCAGGAGCGTGTCCGGGTCACGAACATTCTTCTCGAGCAGGCGGTCCATGGTTTCCACGTCCAGCGGCTTGCTGAAGAGATAACCTTGCATGGCATCACAGTCTTTTGTCTTGAGAAAATCCAGTTGCTCCCGGGACTCCACGCCTTCTGCGATGACTTCGAGTTTCAGGCTGTGGGCCATCACGATAATGGCGGAAACGATGGCGGCGTCATCCGGGTCCGTGCTCAGGTCGCGGATAAAGGAACGGTCGATTTTCAGGGAATCGATGGGAAAGCGTTTCAGATAGCTGAGGGACGAATACCCCGTGCCGAAATCATCGATGGACAGGCGCAGCCCCAGTTCCTGCAATGCCCCCAGGTTGTCACGGGTGGCCTTGTCGTTTTGCATGAGTATGGTTTCGGTGATTTCAAGTTCCAGCGCCGCGGGATCCAGGTCGCTGCGCTGCAGGAGCCGCTCGAGTTGCAGCTTCAGGGCAGGATCGAAGAACTGGCGCCCCGAAAGATTGACAGCGAGGCGGAATGCCTTGCCATGCCTCGTCTGCCAGCATTTGAGCTGCCGGCAGGCAGTTTCCAGGATCCACTCGCCCACGGGGACAATGAGACCGGTTTCTTCCAGCAGCGGAATGAACTTCATGGGCTGGACCAGGCCCAGATCGGGATGCTGCCAGCGCAGCAGGGTCTCAATGCCGAGGATCGCGCCGCTGCGCACATCGACCTGGGGCTGGTAGTGGAGCAGGAATTCCTGGCGATCCAGGGCATGGCGCAGGCTGGTCTCCAGGGAGAGACGTTCGAAGGCCTTGCTGCCCATGTCACGGGAATAGAACTGATAGGTATTGCGTCCCATGTCCTTGGCGCGGTACATGGCGGCGTCGGCATTCTTCAGCAGGATGCCCGCCGTATCCGCATCGTCCGGGAAGAAACTGATGCCGATACTCGCCGTGACGAACAGTTCGTGCCCGTCGACTTCGATGACCTTTCCGATCGCTTCATTGAATTTCGAGGCGATCTGGCTGGCGACATCGGTAGTGGCCACATCTTCCAGCAGGACGGCAAATTCGTCGCCACCGAAGCGGGCGACCGTGTCGCCCTCGCGGACACATTGGGTAATGCGGCGGGCAACGGTCTGCAGCAGCCGGTCACCTGCATCATGACCCAGGGTATCGTTGATGTTCTTGAAGCGGTCCAGATCCAGAAACAACAGGGCCAGACGCTGGCCGCTCATGCGACGACGCTGCATGGCATGCTCGATACGGTCCATGAACAGGGCCCGGTTGGGCAGATCGGTGAGCATGTCGTGATAAGCCAGGTGATGGAGACGCTCCTCCGCTTCCATGCGTTGTGTAATGTCCTTGCCCGTCGAGATGAAATGGGTAATCTCTCCCGCACTGTTCTTCAGGGGCATGATGGTCTTTTCCTCGTAATAGAGGGCGCCGTTTTTCTTCCGGTTGATGAACATGTCACGAAAGATGTCGCCGCGCAGGATGGTACGCCACAGGCGGCGGTAAAAGTCCCGGTCATGGCGGCCCGACTTGACGAGATTGGGTTTCCTGCCGACCGCCTCCTCGCGGGCATAGCCGGTGATCGCCTCGAATGCCGGGTTGACGTATTCGATCACGCCCTGACGGTTGGTGATGATCACCGAATCGGCGATCTGCTCCAGGGCGCTGGACAGTTTCATGATCTGACTCTGGGTCTGATGGTGCTCGCTGACGTCCTGTACCGTGCCGATGGATCGCAGGGGCCTGCCTGTCTCGTCATAAAAGGTCTGGCAGCGTTCATTGACATATTTCAGCGTGCCGTCCCCGAGCAGCAGGCGGTGCACGATATCATAGGTACTGTGCTCTGCCACCGATTGCGTATAGGCATTGTGCACGCGCTCCCGGTCCTCGGGATGCACCATCTCCAGGAATGTCTCGTAGGAAGGCTCGCACGCCCCCGGCTCCAGGCCGAAAATGCGAAACACCTCGTCAGACCAGTGCAGTCTGCCGCTTGTCAGATCAAGTTCCCAGTACCCCAGCCTGGCCAGGTGCTGGGCCTCCGCGAGGCGCTCCTCGCTGCGGCGCAGCGCCTGTTCCGCTCTCACCCGTTCCGTGATGTCCTGCAGGCAGACCACGATCCGTTCATAAGCGCTGGCATGAGTCGCGGCAGGCAGATTGACCGACAACAGGACCTGCAGGATCTTTCCCTTCAAGGTCTTGTACGTAACCTCGGCTTCGAAGATCTCACGACCTTCCGCAATGGCGACCACACCCCTCTTGAACGTATCCAAGGTTTCAGGGAGAAAGGTGTCGGCCAGGGAAGATAACAATGCTGCCTTGCTCTCTGCCTCGAACAGCTTGACCGCGGCCGGATTGACATCGAGCAGTTTCACTTTGGCGACGGCGTCTTGAACCACCTCCGGGCGGGCATCGAGATAATCATACAGATCCGCCGGTTCCAGCCCCTGGTCAAGGAGTGAATCGATGAAGACTCTCAATTCGGAAAGGTCCTCTTCCCACAAGGCGATTGCGCTGCCGTCGAATATGCGCCGATAGCGCTCTTCACCGGCCTGCAGCTGCTGGCCACGGGCTGCCTCGACGAACACGGCGCAGGCCTCCAGAAGCGGCTTGAGCAGCTGTACCTGATCCTCATGGTATCCGCCCGGCCTGTTGGCCAGGGCCACCATGCCCAGCAGCCGGCCGCGCGAGAAAAACGGCAGGCCGGCAAAGGCTTCCAGCTCAGGATGCCCTGCAGGCAATCCGCCCCGCCTGGGATCCGCAGCCGGGGCATTGCTGATGACGGGCCGGCGGGTACGGATGACGTGACCATAGAGACTGTCCATCTTGCGGAATTCCTGCCCCTGACCGATGCTGTCCCTGCCCGGCCAGGGCAGCTCGCTGATGGCGCGGGTGCGGAGAAAGGGCCTTCCACTGTCGTCATGGAACAACTCGGCGATGAAGCCGAAACGGCTGTCCGTCAGGTCCAGCAGGTGATCCAGGAGGCGGGAAAAAAAAGTGGCGGGCTCTTCTGCAATGGTAAACTGAAGCAGAAGGTGATGGGTCAGGGCGGCTGCCTGATGATCGGATCTTGCCATGTATTCTGCGGTAAAAAAATGGCGGGCCCCGTTTCCGGACACGCGCCTTGACATTGCCCTGCAATCCCAGCCAGCAATCCCGGCCAGAAATTCTGGCCTGAATCTCGAGACGGAAACTATACATCAAAAAAATCCTACATGATAGAAGAAATGACCTATTCCCATGCTTGCTGTATGATTTCTCATGTCGATCAGGATGTTTTCGGATCATCATCATGCAATGTATTCAGAAATATCCCTGTTCACGCCCAGCTCCGACCGGCTTGTCCCCTGCGCAAACCCCATGATGCGAACGGGCCATGGCTGATTAAGGCCGGTTCAATGATCTCCGCCTCACCCGCTGCGAAGGAAGGTCTCCGGCAATGAATAACAGTACTTCTTCAGAACCCCTGCTCCGCCTGCAGGCGCTTCGCCATGCCTACGAACCGGGACATCCGGTACTGGACAATCTAGCCCTGGAAGCCGGCCGTGGCGAATGCATCGCCATCATGGGACGCAGCGGCTGCGGCAAGTCCACCCTGCTCAACCTCATCAGCGGCATCGACCTGCCGCTCGCGGGCCAGGTCTTCATCCAGGGCAGGGAACTCACCGCCATGGACGAGAATGAGCGCACGCGCTTTCGCCGCCGCCACATCGGTTTCATCTATCAGTTCTTCAATCTCCTGCCCACGCTCACCGTGCGCGAGAACGTGCAGCTTGCCCTGGAACTCAACGGGCTGCCCCTGCAGCGCGCCTCTGAACTGCTGGAGGAAGTGGCGCTTGCGGACAAGGCCGACGCCTTTCCCGACCGCCTCTCGGGCGGCGAGCAGCAACGGGTGGCCATTGCCCGGGCCCTGGCCCACGACCCCCTGCTGGTCCTGGCGGACGAGCCCACGGGCAACCTCGACGAGGACAGCGGCACCCGTGTCCTCGACCTGCTGAGGCGACTGGTACGCGATGCGGGCCATACGCTGGTCCTCGTGACCCACGACCGGGAAACCGCCTCCCTGGCCCATCGCATCCTGCAGCTTCGCCATGGCCGCCTGGAGGAAGCGGACATGTCCGCCTTGTCCTCGTCCCTCACCCGTTCCCATGCCGGCTGAGCTTGCACAACGTGCCGGCTGGCGCTTCCTGCGCCGTCATCCCTGGCAGCTGTCGCTGGCCCTGCTGGGCATCGCCCTGGGCGTGGCCGTGGTCACCGCCGTGCAGCTGGCCAACGACAGCGCGCAACGGGCCTTCATGCTGTCCATGGAAACGGTCAACGGCCGCGCCACACACCAGATCGTGGGCGGCCCGGGCGGACTGGACGAAGATCTCTACCGGCACCTGCGGGTGGTCCTGGGGCTGCGCGAGAGCAGCCCGGTGCTGGAGGCCTATGGGCGCAGCGGCAACGAGGCCCTGCACCTGCTGGGCATCGATCCACTGGCCCAGTCCGACATGGCGTCCGCCATGCGGCCCGCCCTGACGGTGGAAGGTGATACCCTGACCGAACTCCTCACCCGGCCCGACGCCGCCCTCCTCGCCGCCGCCACCGCTGCCCGGCTGGGGCTGGCAGAAGGCGACCGCTTCACCGTCACCCTGGGCGGAAGAACACGTGAATTCCACCTTGTCGGCCTTCTCCATGATCCGGAAAGTGCCGCTGCCCTCGACGGCCTGCTGGTCATGGACATCGCCGCAGCCCAGGAAGCCACCGGCCTGACCGGGGTACTGAGCTGGATCGACCTGCGCCTGCCGCCGGCCGAGGCAGGCGAGGCCCTGCTCCGGAGAATCCATGACCTGCTCCCCACCGGGGCGCAGATCGTCACTGCCGCCTCCCGCAGCGCAGCCCAGCTGCAGATGAGCCGCGCCTTCCACACCAATCTCACCGCCATGAGCCTCCTCGCCCTGCTGGTGGGCATGTTCCTCATCTACAACACGATGAACTTCCTCACCCTGCAGCGCCGGCGCCAGCTGGGCATCCTGCGCCTGCTGGGCGTGACGCAGCGCGAACTGCTGATGCTCCACCTGCGGGAAACCTGCCTGCTGGCGCTAGGCGCCACCCTCCTGGGCGTGGCCGGGGGCGTGATCCTGGGCGAAGGCCTGCTGGCCCTGGTGGGACGCACGCTCAACGATCTCTATTTCCAGTTGACCGTGGCCGAGACACGGCTCGCCCCCGCCACCCTGGCGCTGGGTGTGGCATTGGGCGTGGGAGGCACCCTCCTGGCGGCCCTGCCGGCCATGCTGGAGGCCACTGCCACCCGTCCCGTTCACGCCCTGCAACGTTCCCGCCTCGAAGACCACAGCCGGTGGACGGCGCGCCACCTTACGACAGGCGGTGTGTTGCTTGCCCTGCTGGGCGCGGTCCTGCTCCTCGCGGGCAGCAGCCTGATGATGGGGTTCACCGCCCTCTTTCTCATCATGCTGGGCATCGCCGCCCTGGTCCCGCAGGTGACGGGACAGGCGGCCAGGCTGGCGGCGCGTCTGCTGCCTGGCCTGCTGGAGCGCCTGGCCCTGCGGGGCATTGCAGCGGGGCTGAGCCGCACCGGCGTGGCCGCGGCGGCCCTCATGCTGGCGCTGGCGGCCGCCCTGGGCGTGAGCATCATGATCGCGAGCTTCCGTATCAGTGTCGCCCAGTGGCTGGAAGCAAGCTTGCATGCCGATCTCTATGTCGCCGCGCCCGGGTTGGGCACGAGCCGCACCCAGGGCGCGCTGGATCCCGACCTGCAACAGGCCATCCTTGCCCTGCCGGGCATCCGTGCCCATTCCACGGGCCGGGGCGTGCAACTGGAACGGGAAGGTGAACTCATCGAGCTCTTCGCCCTGGGGCTCTCCCCCGGGCTGTCTCCCCGCTATCCCCTGCGTGAGGCCCTGCCCGGCGTGTGGGAAGCATTTCGTGCAGGCCGCGGCGTGCTGGTCTCCGAGCCGCTGGCCTACGCCCGCGGACTCGCGCCCGGCGACAGCATCACCCTGCCCACGGACCGCGGCGACCGCCATTTCCGTATCCTGGGCGTCTATTACGATTATGGCAATCCCGGGGGCCAGGTGCTCGTGGACCGTCGCCTCTATGAAGCGCATTTCCGCGACCGCGCCGTGGGCGGTCTCGGTCTCTATCTGGAGAATCCCGCCCGGGCCGGGGAAACGGCCGATGCGATCCGCCGCCTCGCCGCGGAACACGGCCAGGCCTTGCGCATCCGTTCCAATCAGGAGATCCGCCGCCACTCCCTGGCCATCTTCGACCGCACTTTCACCATCACCCAGGTGTTGCGCCTGCTGGCGGTGATCGTGGCCTTCCTCGCCGTGTTCAGTGCCCTGCTGGCCCTGCAACTGGAACGAGGCCGCGAGCAGGCCATCCTGCGCGCCAGCGGCGTCACCACCGGCGGCATCTGGCGCATCACCCTGGTGCAGACCGGCTTCATGGGCCTGCTGGCCGGGCTGCTGGCCCTGCCCATGGGCATGCTCCTGTCCCAGCTCCTCATCCACGTCATCAACCGCCGCGCCTTCGGCTGGACCATGACCAGCCACACGCCCTGGGAGGCCCTGGGGGCCACTGTGGTCCTGGGCCTGGCGGCCGCCTGGCTCGCCGCACTCTATCCTGCCTGGCGCCAGACGCGGCAGCCCCCGGCACGGGCCCTGCGGGAGGAATGAACGCCGTGAGCCGTGCGCGCGCCTGCCTGATCCTCCTGTTCCTCTCGTTCATGACCCCGTTCATTTTGCCGGGGTGCGACATGTCCGCACCTTCCCCAGACAATGGAGAGCTCGGCGAACTGCTGGGGGGTGAAATAGAACCAGGATTCGCCCGGGCGATAACACCCCGCACGTTCCACTTTCCCGAGGATCACGGCGCCCATCCCGATTTCCGTAACGAATGGTGGTATTTCACCGGCAACCTCGAGGACACGGACAGCCGGCGCTTCGGCTACCAGCTCGTGATCTTCCGCACCGCACTCACCCCCGAAGCTCTCCCCCGCCGCTCGGCCTGGGCGACCAACCAGATCTACATGGCGCATTTCGCCATCAGCGACCTCGAGGCCGGGCATTTCCGTTACTTCGAGCGCTTCGCGCGCGGCGCCCTGGGGCTTGCGGGCGCAACCACGGATCCCCTGCGCGTCTGGCTGGAGGACTGGCAGATCCAGGGCACGGAAGACGGCGGATGGCACCTGCGGGCCCGCGCCGACGGCCATGCCCTGGATCTGAGACTGTCGCCCCGCAAGCCCGTCGTGCTCCAGGGAGCGGCCGGCCTGAGCCGCAAGAGTGAGCGTCCCGGCCATGCCTCCTACTATTACTCCCAGACCCGCCTCGCCACGCGGGGCACCCTCACCCTGCCCTCGGGCGCCTTCACTGTGGCAGGACTGAGCTGGCTGGACCGGGAATGGAGCAGCAGCGCCCTCGCCCCGGATCAGGCAGGCTGGGACTGGTTCGCCCTGCAACTGGACGACGGCTACGATCTCATGTTCTACCGCCTGCGCCGCAAGGACGGCAGCATGGACCCGGCCAGCAGCGGAACACTCGTCGATCCCGCCGGCCGGGCCCGTCACCTGCGCCAGGAAGAGGTCCGTCTCGAAGCGCTGGGACACTGGCGCAGCCCCCGCGGCGGGCGCTATCCCCTGCGTTGGCGCATCGCCGTCCCCTCCCACGATCTGGCGCTGGAAATCACCCCCTTGCTGGAAGCACAGGAGCTGGACGTTGCCGTGCGCTACTGGGAAGGCGCGATCGCGGTGCAAGGCCGTCATGCAGGCCGTCCCGTGAGCGGTCGCGGTTACATGGAACTGACGGGATACGGCAGGCCTCCTCGGCCGGGTGGCAGATAGGTCTGAGTCGGAGCCGTGAATCTCTGCTTCCACGGACAGAAGCCCTGAACCGGAACGAGCACGACCTTCTCACGGGATGATGTTTGCGCCTTCCCGGCGCAGAAAATCCAGGAAAGCCTTCGCGGCCAACGATAAACGCTTGTCCCGGCTGTGCCCCACATACCACTGCCACGGAATCGGGAAACCCTCTACATCGAGCATGGTCAAAGGACCGCGATCCTGTTCGAATGCCACGGTATACCAGGACAATATGGAAATTCGGCTCTTCGGCAGAATTTGCGGGTAGAAGAGTGTTGTAAAAGGGTGATTGAGGGCAGAGAAGGGGTAGCGCATCCCGCCCCGCCTCTGAGAAGATGATAGTTGCAAAAGCCATCATCAATCGGAGGGAAAGGAACGGGATGCAGATTATTAACCCGGCAACAATATATATCGTGTTCAGCGTTTCAGGCAGGCGCTGGATCAAGGCGCGGCACGCAGGAAATGGCCCGGCCCTTGCCAAGTGCCGCAACACCGAGCCGGCGCCTGCCTGAAACGCCTGACTTGTTGAAATTCATATGGCAGGCCGCAGTGCAGCGGCTGTGGAGTTACCCCGCTTCAGTGGACAGTTCAACATTTGGGGTTTGAGCCCCGCTCTTGTGCTGGACGTACTGTTTCTCGAAGTTGATCGGCGACAGATAGCCCAGTGACGAATGCCGGCGATGCGGA
>JALSIC010000105.1 GCA_026981935.1 Gammaproteobacteria bacterium | reverse complement strand
GTCATTCCGAGCGCAGCGAGGAATCTTGGGGCGGTGGCACAGGATTTCTCCCTTCGGTCGAAGTGACACGTGGCTTGTCATTCCGAGCACAGTGGGGAATCCGGGGTCGGTGGTACAAGATTCCTCCCTTCGGTCGGAATGACAGAGAAGTGAGGTCGGAATGACATAAGACGGTAAACCATGCCCCCCTTGTCATTCCGAGCGTAGCGAGGAATCTTGGGCCGCTGGCGTAAGATTCCTCCCTTCGGTCGGAATGACAGAGAAGTGAGGTCGGAATGACATAAGACGGTAAACCATGCCCCCTTGTCATTTCGAGCGCAGCGAGGAATCTTGGGCCGCTGACACAGGATTTCTCCCTCCGGTCGGAATGACATAAGGCGGTAAACCATGCCCCCTTGTCATTTCGAGCGCAGCGAGAAATCTGAGGCCGCTGACACAGGATTTCTCCCTTCGGTCGAAGTGACACGTGGCTTGTCATTCCGAGCGCAGTGGGGAATCCGGGGTCGGTGGCACAGGATTCCTACCTTCGGTCGGAATGACAGAAAAGTGAGGTCGAAATGGCAAAAAAGTGTGGTGCCATTGGCAAGGAAGCATGGTGGCAACGGCAAGGAAGTCTGGTAGCAATGACAAAAAAGCATGGTGGCAACGACAGAGAGATACCGGCCCTCGAAGCCTGCATCCAGCTTGATACTAAGACAATCGATAGTAAAGCGGCATTCAGAGCGACCCAGGCGTTCCGGATCAAGGCGCGGCCCGCAGGGAATGGCTGGCCCTTTCCAAGGGTCGCAACGCCGAGCCGGGACGCCTGGGCCGCTCCCTCCGGACGGGTGGTCGGGCGGCCATGCGCGGTGTTGCGGCGGCGTGCCATGGCGGCGCCACCGCGCCTTGCGACTGGCCGCCCGAGCACCCGCTGAAAGTCGCTT
This sequence comes from Gammaproteobacteria bacterium, assembly GCA_026981935.1. Classification (GTDB taxonomy): domain Bacteria; phylum Pseudomonadota; class Gammaproteobacteria; order SZUA-140; family SZUA-140; genus S012-109. The sequence goes on along the minus strand of JALSIC010000105.1, from coordinate 36,934 downwards.
TACTATCGATTGTCTTAGTATCGAATCCGTGAAACCAACCTGAGGACATCAGCAGCTTATGAATTCGCTCAAGGAAAAGACATCCCAGACTGCACCCATGATTTTCGAGCAGATCCACAATGGCCCCTGTCTCTCCTACCTCATCGGTTGCGAGGAAACAGGCAGTGCCGTCGTCATCGATCCCGAGATCCACAAGATCGAACGCTACCTGGCCCTGGCCACCCGCCATGGCCTGAATATTCAGTACACCCTGGACACCCATACCCATGCCGATCACTTCTCCGCCAGCCAGGAAATCGCGGAACAACTGAACGCCGCGGTCATCATGCACCGTTCCAGTGTCGCCCCGTTCGTGGACATCCGGGTGGACGACGGGGAAACCATCATCGTCGGGAAACTGCGGCTCGTCGTGATGCACACGCCGGGGCATACCTGGGACTCCATCTGCCTGCGTCTCGAAGACCGCCTCCTCACGGGGGACACCCTGCTCATCGGCGGGACCGGGCGCACGGATCTGCCCACCGGCGATCCTGAAGAACTGCACGACAGCCTGTTCAACAAGATCCTGAAACTGGACCCGGCCCTCCTGGTCTATCCGGCCCATGACTACCGCGGCAACCACTATTCCACCCTCGGCCACGAGATCGCCAACAATCCCCGCCTGCAGAAAAAGGAACGCGCCGAGTTCGTGGAACAGATGCGGGCCCTGGACCTGGACATGCCCAGGCACCTGACCGAGGCCCTGCGCACCAACCGCAGTGGCGGCAAGACCGTCTCACAGCTGATCAACGATGCCTCCAAGAAAGTCTCTTTCATGTCCATGGAAGAAGTAAACAGGCGCCTCAACAGCCGCGCCAGCGGGATCAGGCTGCTGGACGTGCGCGAACGCGAAGCCTACCTGGCGGGCCACATCCCGGGGGCCCTGCACATCGCCCGCGGACAGCTGGAATTGCGGGTCAACAGCGCCCTGCCCGACCCCACGGAGCGCATCGTGGTGTATTGCGACTACGGCAAGATCTCCACCCTGGCGGCCGCCACCCTGCGCGACCTGGGCTACACCCGGGCCATTGCCATGGATGGCGGGTTCAGCGCATGGCAGGAGGCCGGTTATCCTCAGGAAGAGGGTGATGCATCGGGTTAATGATCTCATATTGTCCATATCACAATGTGTCGCCTGGATGCCGTGAAACGTAACCCGGAGGCATGGATTTTGCCGTCTGGTTTCCTGGATTCCGCTCTTGCAGAGCTTCATCCAGGCTACGAATTGGGCCGTTGGCCGCGCTGTCCGACATCGACGAAACACAACAGCACGCCGCCTGCCACGAACAACACGACCACGGACAGGATGCCCAGCCGTGGCTCGCCCGTCAGCAGGCCCACCGCCCCCACCAGGAATGGCCCGATGAGCGCGGCAAACTTGCCCAACATGTTATAGAAGCCGAAGAACTCGGCCGACCGGTCCGCGGGGATGAGGCGCGCATAGAGCGAGCGGCTCAGGGACTGCACCCCGCCCTGCACCAGTCCTATCACCATTGCCAGGACATAGAACTCCCGGACACTGTCCATGAAATAGGCCCACACGGTCACCACCAGGTAGACACCCAGGGCGAAAAGGATGGCGGGCCTGGGGCCGATCCGCTCTCCCAGCATGCCGAAGGCGATGGCCGCGGGAAAACCGATGAACTGGGTGATGAGCAAGGCCACGATGAGGTTGTCGGTGGAAAACCCCAGGGACATGCCATAATCCACGGCCATGCGCACGATGGTGTCCACCCCGTCGATGTACAACCAGTAGGCCAGGAGGAACAGCACCACGGGGCGCAGCTGCCTGATGTGATGCACCGTGTCGACGAGACGCCGCCCGCCCTGGCGCAGCAGCGCCGAAACTGCCAGGCGATCTTGGCGACGACGTCCCGGAACGAAAAGCACAAGCGGCAGGCTGAATATCAGCCACCACAGGGCAACTGCCGGAAAGGCAGCCTGGATGGCTGCCTCGGCCCCGGCAAAGCCGAACCAGTGGGGCCGCAGGGCCATGGCCACCGTCAGGGCGAACAACAGCCCCCCGCCGAGATAACCCAGGGCATACCCCAGCGCCGAGACGATGTCGTAGCGGGAGGCGTGGGTCACATCGACGAGCAGGGCATCGTAGAAAATGATGCTTCCGGAAAAACCAATGGTGGCCAGCGCGAAAAGGACCAGCGCCGGCGTGGCCTGACCGGCACCGACGAAATAGAGTCCGGCGGACATGAGCATGCCCAGGACGGCAAAGATCAGGAGAAAACGCTTGTGCAGCCCCCCGGCATCGGCGATGGCCCCCAGCAGGGGCGCCAGTATCAGTATGACCAGGCTGGCAAGGGAATTGGCCAGTCCCAGTTGGAAAGTACTTTCGGCCGGAGGGGACTGGCTCCAGTACTGCCTGAAGAAAACAGGGAAGAACCCGGCCAGGATGGCCGTGGCATAGGCGGAATTGGCCCAGTCATAGAGAGCCCAGGATACCACCTTGCGGTTCATCAGACGCGCCATGTACCTCCACCCGACGACTCCCCTGCCCCGGCCTGGAACGGGCGGCGGTGAATCTACTTCAACACCGCCTTGCCCAGTCGGACATCGACCTTGCCCACCACCTTGTGCCGTCCGCGCAAGGCCAGGGGAAAGCGCCACTGGCGGTCGATGAGCAGGACGGGACGGCGCAGTCCGGCCAGTGTCACGCCATCCCGGCCTCTTTCCCCCGCCAGGCCTTGATCCAGCGGCCTGGAACTCAGCACCAGGCGCAATACCGTGCGCTGTCCCTTGATACGGTGTACGCCGCCCCGGCCCTGCAGTTCGAAATCCGCATCGACACGTTCCTCGCCCTCATAGCGCAGGGTAATGACCTGGAGTGCATCATCAAAATAGGCCAGGAGTTGCAGGGTGTCGCCCGGTGCCGCGAATTCCCTGACCGAGGCGACATAGAACAAGGCCAGTGGATCGGAGACCGCCTGCTCGCCGGCGAATGTCGGTGGATAGGAGACGAATTCCTTGCTGATCCTGCTCCAGGATGCCGGCGGCCGCTCCACTTCCCCGCCTGCCGGCTTGCGGCGGATGATGAAGATGCCTTCCTCGGTATAGCGGAACTGCTTGTAGCGCTCCTCGCCACGGGTCAGTTCAAGACGGCTGCGCTGCAGGGCGGCGCCATCGCCGGCCCGAAACCAGAGCCGGTTGCGCAGATGCTTGCGCAGGGAACGGGAGTGGAAATCGATGAGGAACACGGTATCGTCGCCGGCCTGCACCGGCCGCCCCCTCGCAGGCTCGACCAGCGTCCCGGAAAGCTCGGCCCGGGGCACCTTGCGCAGATCGGCGCCGGCGACGACGGAAACCAGCAGCTTGTTACCCTTGAAACTGAGCGCAGACCAGCGCAGGCGTGCCTCGTCCAGCACGAGGCGCGTCACCTCCGGCTCACCTGCGCCATTGGCCCATGCCGGCGAAACCACGCTGCATGCCGCGCATGCCACCAAGGCCGGTAACAGGAATAGGAGGGGGAATGTCAGGGAGGATATCGGGGGAAATATCAGGGGAAATATCAGGGCCGGGCCGCCCGAGCCGGTTGTCTTGGTATTATGCGCTGCCTTCGCCATGCGAAGGCACTATAACATTCCGGGGTAAGGGGTAAAAGGCGTGGCTTTTGCGCCGAGGTGGCGCGCCTGTCAAAGAAGCAGCAAAGGAAGGGCGATAATGGAATGGCGTCCCCAAGGGGATTCGAACCCCTGTTGCCGCCGTGAAAGGGCGGTGTCCTAGGCCGACTAGACGATGGGGACGTGAAACACAAATATGCCGCCCGTGTGGAGCGGCAAGGTGGTTACTGGTGGAGCTAGGCGGGATCGAACCGCCGACCTCTTGCATGCCATGCAAGCGCTCTCCCAGCTGAGCTATAGCCCCGGATTTTGAAAAGCGCACTTTACGACACCACCCTGGGGCTGTCAAGACTGGCCCGGCGCGCTGTTTTCACCGCGCAGCTGCTGTTCGATCTTGGCCCAGGTATCGCGCAGGGTCACCACCCGGTTGAAAACGGGACGTTCCCCACCGCTGCCCGCATCGAGACAGAAATAGCCTTCGCGCTCGAACTGGAAACAATCCCCGGGGCGCGCTTCGGCCAGGGCGGGTTCGAGCCGGCAGCGGGTCAGGGTGCGCAGCGAGTCGGGGTTGATGAAATCCTTCCAGTCGCGCCCCGTCTCCCGGGCCGCGGCATCCGGATGCGGATGGGTGAACAGCCGGTCGTAGAGCCGGATCTCGGCGGCAAGGGCGTGGCGGGCCGACACCCAGTGGATGACGCCCTTGACCTTGCGTCCCTCGGGATTGGCGTGGAGGGTACGGGGATCATGGCTGCAGCGCAGCTCGATGATCTCGCCCTGGTGGTCGCGAATGATCTCCTCGCAGCGGATGACGTAGGCATGACGCAGGCGCACCTCGCCACCCGGCACCAGGCGCTTGAATTTTCTGGGCGGATTTTCCATGAAGTCTCCGCGGTCGATGTAGAGTTCCCGCGCAAAAGGCAGGCGCCGGCTGCCCATAGCCGGATCCTGGGGATGGTTGGGCGCCTCCAGCGCCTCCACCCTGTCTTCCGGGTAATCCACGAGCACCACCTTGAGTGGATGCAGCACCGCCATGCGCCGCGGCGCACGGCGGTTGAGATCCTCGCGGATGCAGCTCTCCAGCATGCCCATTTCCACCACGTTGTCGGCGCGGCTGATGCCGATGCGCTCGCAGAAATCCCGGATGGAGGCCGGCGTGTAGCCGCGCCGCCGCAGGCCGGAAAGCGTGGGCATGCGGGGATCGTCCCAGCCTTCCACGTACCCTTCTTCCACCAGTTCGGTGAGCTTGCGCTTGCTCATCACGGTGTACTCCAGATTGAGGCGGGAAAACTCGATCTGGCGCGGATGGCAGGGCACGGAGACGTTGTCCAGCACCCAGTCATAGAGGGGACGGTGATCCTCGAACTCCAGGGTGCACAGGGAATGGGTGATCCCCTCCAGCGCATCGCAGATGGGATGGGTGAAATCGTACATGGGATAGATGCACCATGCCTCGCCCGTCTGGTGATGGATCACGCCATGGCGGATGCGGTAGAGCGTTGGATCGCGCAGGTTCATGTTGGGCGAGGCCATGTCGATGCGGGCGCGCAGGACCCGCGAACCGTCGGGAAACTCGCCGGCGCGCATGCGTTCGAAGAGATCCAGGTTCTCGGCCACGGACCGGTCGCGATAGGGACTGTCGCGCCCCGGCGCGGTGAGGGTGCCACGGTAGGCGCGGATCTCCTCGGGGGTGAGATCGCAGACATAGGCCTTGCCCTTCCTGATCAGCTCCACGGCAAAATCGTAGAGCTGTTCGAAATAGTCCGAGGCGAAATACAGCCGTTCTCCCCAGTCGTAACCCAGCCAGCGCACGTCACGCTGGATGGCCTCCACGTACTCGGTGTCTTCCTTGTGGGGATTGGTGTCGTCGAAGCGCAGGTTGCAGGTGCCCCCGTAATCCTCGGCAATGCCGAAGTTGAGACAGATGGACTTGGCGTGTCCGATGTGCAGATAGCCGTTGGGTTCCGGCGGGAAACGGGTCGCCACCCGGCGGACGCGTCCGGCGCGCAGGTCCTCTTCGACGATCTGGCGGATGAAGTTGCCGGGGCGCCGCTGTACCGAATCGCTCATGATCACACCCGTGTCGGGTCAGGCCGCGGCGCGGCCACGGATATAGTCCAGCGCCCGGTCGATGCGCCGCAGCGTGGCCTGCTTGCCCACCAGATGGAGGGTCACGTCGATGCCCGGCGAGGCGGCGCGGCCACAGACCGCCACGCGCAGGGGCTGGGCCACCTTGCCCATCTTCACGTCGAGATCGCGGGCCACCTCTTCTACCACGGCATGCAGGCGCCCGGCAGTCCATTCCTCCAGCGCGGCGAGCGCCTCGCGCACCCGTTGCAGCGGTTCTTCCGCGGCGGGACGCAGGTGCTTCTTCGCAGCCTGTGGATCGTAATCCTCGAAGTCGCGATAGATGAACGCGCTCATCTCCGCCATCTCCACCAGTGTTCTCGCCCTCCCCTGCATGGCCCGGACGACTTCCACCAGGGGCGGGCCCTCCGCCGGATCGATGTCCAGCCTCCCCAGGTGCCAGCTCAGATGATGGGCGATGCGCTCCGGGCTGCCGTGCTGGATATGGTACTGGTTGAGCCACAACAGCTTGCCGGGATTGAAGGTGGAGGCGGCGTGGTTGACATCGCGGATGTCGAACAGCTCGATCATCTCGTCGAGGCTGAAGATCTCCCGGTCGCCATGGGACCAGCCCAGGCGCACCAGGTAATTGAGCAGGGCCTCGGGCAGGTAGCCCTGTTCGTGATACTGCATGACGCTCACCGCGCCATGGCGCTTGGACAGGCGCTTGCCGTCCTCGCCCAGGATCATGGGCACATGGGCGTAGGCCGGCGGCGCCGCGCCCAGGGCGCGCAGGATATTGATCTGGCGCGGCGTGTTGTTGAGGTGGTCGTCACCGCGGATCACGTGCGTGATACCCATGTCGTGGTCGTCCACCACCACGGTGAGATTGTAGGTGGGCGTGCCGTCGGAACGGGCGATGATGAGATCGTCCAGCTCCGCATTGCTGAACACCACCCGGCCCCGGATCATGTCCTCCACCACCACCGCGCCCTCGGCGGGACTGCGGAACCGCACCACCGGTTTCACATCCCCGGGCGGGGGCTCGGTGCGCTGCCGGCAATGACCGTCGTAGCGGGGTTTCTCCTTGCGCGCCATCTGCTTGGCCCGCAGCATCTCCAGGCGTTCCCGAGAACAATAACAATGATAGGCCTTGCCCTCGTCCAGGAGTTGCTGGATCACTTCCTGGTAGCGTTCCATGCGTTCCATCTGGTAGAAAGGCCCCTCGTCGTATTCCAGGCCCAGCCAGGTCATCCCCTCCAGGATGGCATTGATGGATTCCGCGGTGGAGCGCTCCAGGTCCGTGTCCTCGATGCGCAGAATGAAACTGCCGCCATGCTTGCGGGCATAGAGCCAGGAAAAAAGCGCCGTGCGCGCGCCTCCGATGTGGAGATAGCCGGTGGGACTGGGGGCGAAGCGGGTGCGTACTCTCATGATCCGGACTCGTGACTCAGGATAGCGGGTTATTGTAGCAGGTTTGCGCAGGGAATAGAGAAACCGGGATGAAGGGCGGGGAGGTGATCGTCTTTTGGCGCCCGGATACGATACAGAGGATCCGATACGGTGAATTTGACGCTTCGGGAGCGAATCCTTAGAATGCAGTGTCTCTTGACAGGCGCGTAGCTCAGCTGGTTAGAGTGCCACCTTCACACGGTGGAAGTCGGCGGTTCGAGTCCGCCCGCGCCTACCAGTCACCTTATTTGAGGCTTGCTCATGGCCTCCTGTCTTAAGGCGGTGAACCATGCCCCTTGTCATTCCGAGCGCAGCGAGGAATCTGAGGCCGCTGGCGTGAGATTCCTCCCTTCGGTCGGAATGACAGAAAAGTGAGGTCGGAATGACATAAGGCGGCGGGCCGTACCTCCTTGTCATTCCGAGCATAGCGAGGAATCTTAGGTCGGTGGCGCAGGATTCCTCCCTCCGGTCGGAATGACAACATTCGCTGTCATTTCGAGCGCAGCGAGGAATCTTAGGTCGGTGGCGCAGGATTCCTCCCTTCGGTCGGAATGACAACATTCGCTGTCATTCCGAGCGCAGCGAGAAATCTGAGGCCTCTGGCGTGAGATTCCTCCCTTCGGTCGGAATGACAGAAAAGTGAGGTCGGAATGACATAAGGCGGCGGGCCGTACCTCCTTGTCATTCCGAGCGCAGCGAGGAATCTTAGGGGCAGCGGCACAGGATTCCTCCCTCCGGTCGGAATGACAAATGGGGTGTTGTAATCTGAGGAGGGGTCGGAATGACAAATGGGTGCTGAAATCTGAGCGGAGGCCGGAATGACAAAATGGGTGCTGCAATCAGAGTGGCGGTCATGATGACGACCTGGAGGCCGGCATGAAAGCTGTTTCCCGGATTCCGCTCTTGCGGACCTGTATCCTGGCTGGCTGCTCCTTCCATGCAAACCGGTCGCCGCGGATTCTGCTTCACCACATCCGGACGACGCATGCCATGCATTCAGGTAACGCTCAAGCTGCAGGGGCGGCCCAAGGCAGACACACAGGACTGCAACGGTTTATCGATGCATCATGATTCCCTGTTACGTCAGCGGCAAGGGCATGCACGCCAGCGATCCCACCTGGTCCTTCAAGACCACGGTGATCCTGGCGCTGGAAGACTCGGGCCTGGGCTATGACACCCGTTACCGCTATTACCGGCGCCAGTTCCCGGATCTGGCGCCCGAGGTTCTGGCGCGGCGTGTCTGTGACCCCGTGGAATACTATGACCGCGACTGGGAAAGCTGGCGCAGGGGGCCGGGCGCGGGCATGGAGGAGACCGAGGCCGCCACCCGCTTCATGCTGGAACGGGACGACCGCTTCCGCGCAGAGGCCCGCGCGGCCATCTATTGCTTCGACGAAGCCGGCTTCGGTTCCGGCATCAATGTCATGCGTTTCCTCACCGCCGGCAAGCCGCTGCTGGGTTTCTACAACCCGGCACGGAAGGCTGCCTCCCTGAATCTTTCCAATGTCCTGCAACTGGCCCTGGAATTTCCCCGCCTCGTCACCCTGCAGACCTACTCGGAGACCGCGCAGATCACCCCCCGGGTGCTGGACTGGCTGAAGGGGATCATGCCGTGAACTGGCGAACCATCCCCCTGAGCGCCTGAACCAGGGATGCCTGACGCTCGTTGGCGGCCGTAATCTGGCGGGCATCGTCCGCCACCGCCCTGGCCAGGCGGCTGATCTCGGTCAGGTTGCGGCAGATCTCCTCGGCAACCAGGCTCTGTTCCTCCGCGGCGCTGGCCACCTGGTGATTCATGTCATTGATGCGGGCCACGTGCTGGGCGATGCCATCCAGCGTTTCCCCGCCCGTTCTGGCACAATCGAGACTCTGGCGTGCCTGCTCACAACTGCCCTCCATCACCGTGACGGCCTGACCGGCCCCGCCCTGCAGGTCGGCGATCATCTTTTCGATCTCCTCCGTGGAGTCGCGGGTCCGCTGCGCCAGGGTCCGCACTTCCTCGGCCACCACGGCAAACCCCCGCCCCTGCTCCCCGGCCCGCGCCGCCTCGATGGCGGCATTCAATGCCAGCAGATTGGTCTGCTCGGCAATATTCTTGATGACCTCGAGCACCATGCCGATTTCCTTGCTCTGCTGGTCCAGTGTACCGATCACCCCGGCAGCGCGGCCGATCTCCCGGGCAGCGGATTCACTGGCCGAGATGATCTGCTGCATGACATCCCTTCCCCGCCGTATCTCCTCATCGGCCTCGGCGACAGCCTGACTGGCGTGCGCGGTACTCTTGGCCACTTCCCTGGAACTTGCCGTCATCTCGTTCATGGCGGTGGCCACCTGCTCCGTTTCCTGCTGCTGATTCAATACGCCGGCCTGGGAAGAACGCACGGTATCGGCCGTCTCCTGCGCCACCCTGGCCAGGTTGTCGGCGGCGTCCTGGATCCGGCTCAACACCGTGCGGTTGCGCGCTTCCAGCATCCGGATGGCAAGCAGCGGCTTGCCGATCTCGTCCCGGCGACCCACGTAGACCTGCTGCATGACGGGATTGTCCACGACCCGCGCCGCTTCACGGGCCGCAGCGACCATGGGGCGGGTATAGAACCACGCCGCCATCCAGCCCAGCAGCAGGGCCGGCCCCAGCACCAGCGCCACGGTCGTCCCTGCCATTTCGCCCGCCACGCCCAAGGCCCCACCGGTACCCAGCAAGAGCGCCGTCAGGATCCAGCCCAGGCGGCCGTACACGCCCACCGCAGGCAGGCGCCATCGCCGGGGGCGATTGAGACTGGCATAGAGGCGTTCGGCACGTGCCACGTCTTCGCGCTGCGGCTTGGCCCGGACCGACTGATAGCCGGTGATCCGGCCCTGCTCGTAGATGGGAGTGACGTAGGCATCCACCCAGTAGTGGTCACCGTTCTTGCAGCGGTTCTTGACGATACCCATCCAGGGCCGGCCGGCCTTGAGGGTCTGCCAGAGATCGGCGAAGGCCGCCGGCGGCATGTCGGGATGGCGCACGATATTGTGGTTTTTCTTCAGCAGCTCATCGAGCTCAAATCCGCTGACCTCGACAAAGGCCTCGTTGGCATAGGTGATGATGCCCTTGAGATCGGTGGTGGAGATGATCTCCAGTCCGGCATCGTAGTCCCGCTCGTTCTGGGTGACAGGCAGATTGACTTTCATGACGGTCTCTCACTCCTCCGGTTCATTGTTGCGCAACAACTCGAGCGCCTGCCCGGCGGCCACGGGCCTGCTGAACAGGTAGCCCTGGTATTCCTCGCAGCCCTCGTCCTGCAAGAAGGTTCTCTGCTGTACATTTTCCACCCCCTCCGCCACCACCTTCATGCCCAGGGCATGGGCAGTGGAAATGATGGCCCGCACCACGGCATTGTCTCTTTGCTGATGGGGAATGCGGTGAACAAAGGATTTGTCTATCTTCAGAGCCGCCAGGCGGAAATCGCGCAGATAGCTGAGGGATGAATAACCGGTTCCGAAATCATCCAGGGCACAGCGGACTCCCAGGCCGGCCAGTTCATCGAGAATCCTCACCGTCTCCGTAACCTCCTGAATGGCGACGGACTCGGTCAGTTCGATCTCCAGGCATTGCGGCGCAAGTCCGCTCTCCTCCAGGGCCCGCTCCACCTCGGCGACGATGTTCGGATTGCGGAACTGCCGGGCCGACAGGTTGACGGCCACCATCAGCGACTTCCGCCCCGATGCCGCCTGCCATTCGCGGCAGCGGCGACAGGCCTCCAGCAGCAGCCACTCCCCCACCCCGTCCATCAGACTGCTTTCTTCCAGCAGGGGAATGAATCTCAGGGGTGGTATCACCCCCAGCTCCGGATGGCACCATCGCATGAGGGCCTCGAAGGCCACGATGCGCTCGTCCCTCACGGACACCCGGGGCTGATATTCGAGAAAGAACTCCTCCCGCTCCAGCGCGCCATGCAGGGCATGCTTCATGAGCAGGATCTCCTTGCTGCGCCGGGCCATGTTGCGATGAAAAAAACAATAAGTGTTGCGCCCCCGCCGCTTGGCCTCGTACATGGCCAGGTCGGCATGACTGACGAGTTCATCGATGGTCGAGGCGTCCTGGGGATACAAGGCGATACCGATGCTCAGGGAAAGATAGAGGGTCCTGCCCGCCACCGCGATGGGTTCCTGGAAAGAGTCCAGCAGGCGCCGGGCGACGATGGCCGCCTCGTCCCGGGACTCCAGGCCGCACAGCAGCAAGGTAAACTCGTCGCCGCCCTGGCGGGCGATGAGATCCTGTTCCGAGACGCGCAAATGGGAACGAATGCAGGCGCGCATGCGCTTTGCCACCACCTGCAGCAGTTGATCGCCCGCCTGGTGCCCCAGGGAGTCGTTGATATGCTTGAAATGGTCCAGGTCCATGAACAGCAGGGACACCATCCTGCCGCTGTCGCGGGCCGCCAGCAGGCCCTGCCGGATCAGCTCCCGCGAGAGACCACGGTTGGGCAGGCCGGTGAGGGAATCGTAATTGATGAGACGCCTGATCTGCTCGTCAGACTGCACGCGCTCGGTGATGTCGAAAAAGGTGGCGATATAATTGGTCACCGACCCCTCGCCGTCATGGACGGCATTGATCTTGAGCCACTCGGTGTAGAGTTCCCCGTTCTTGCGCCGGTTGCGAATCTCGCCCTGCCACTCTCCCCGCGTGGCGATACTGTCCCACATGCGCCGGTAGAATCCCGCATCCTGTTCGCCCGAGGACAGAATCCGCGGGGTCTTGCCGATGACCTCCTGGGGCTGGTAGCCGGTGACGAGGGTGAAGGCCGGATTGACCGCCACGATGCGCTCGCGGGCATCCGTGATGATGATGGCCGCCTGGCTGTGTTCGAACACCATGGCGGAGAGGTGCAGGCGGTTCTCCAGCAGCTCGAGGCTGCTGCGGCTCTCGCGGTGATGGCGCAGCAGACAACACAACAGGCTGTTGCCGGTGACCACGCCCAGCAGCTCGCCCTCGTCATCCACCACGGGCAAGGCCCTGTCGTCCTCGCAGAACAATTCCGCCAGCCGTTCCAGGGGCGTGTGGGCCGTCACCGGTGTCCGGGTCGGCACCGAGAGCAGGTCGGCAAAGATCCTTCGGGGATAACGGCTGATCTCGGCGGCAGTCACCAGCCCCAGGAAACGTTTGTCTTCCACCTGGAAGACCGCATACAGTTCGTGCTGAGAGTCGGGATCCACGGCGCCGGGATGTTGATCCTCCCAGACCCGCGCCAGGTTCTGCACCATGGCATCCTGTGCCGTGAGCGCTGTTCTCCCCAACCGCCCCCCCTCTAGTAAGTGGAATTTTCTTTGTATTTCATTCATTTATTCTTCTCTGACTTATACTCCCGGGGCATGGCCTCGCTATGCCCACTTTGTTTGCATGGTAATTATCGTTCCTGGTGGGGGATTTCTTTATAAGGATTCTCCCTATTTTTGCAGAACCATCTGCCGGGGCTCTGCAAGATTCCTCGCTGCGCTCGGAATGACAAGGGGGTGTTTTCATGCCTCGCAGCACTCGGAATGACACGTCAAGTGTCATTTCGACCGCAGGGAGAAATCCTGTCCCGCTGCCGTCCGGATTCCTCGCGATGCCCGGAATGACAGAAGGCGTTAGCAGGGGTTTGCGTGTCGATTTACAGGATTCTGCCCGCATGCCCCGGGCTGCAGGCCGTGCTTCAGTGGAAAGTCGCGAAGATCAGGGCTGGATCAGCCCGTGGCGGATGGCCAGTCGGGCAAGAAGGGCGGGGCTGTCCACCCCGATCTTGTTCATGATGCGGGTATGGTGAACACCCACGGTCTTGCGGCTGATATGCAGGATCTCGGCAATCTGGTTGACGCTGAGTCCCTTGGCCAGAAGGAGAAAGATCTCGAACTCGCGGTTGGACAGGCGCTGCAGGGGATTCCCTTCCGATGCCTGCGACACGGCAGGGCCACAGTCATAGTACTCGCCCCCATCGGCGATGAGGCGCACCGCCTCCACCATCTGCTGGGGCAGGCTGCGCTTGGTCAGGTAACCCTTGGCGCCCAGTTCCCGCGCCCGGTTCATGAGCACGGGATTCTCGTGAATACTGAAGACCAGAACGCGCGAATCGGGCTCCCTGGCAACGATCCGGCCCAGCGCATCCAGGCCGCTGTTGTCCGGCAGGGAGATGTCCATGACGATGACGCGGGGCTTGTGTTCCACGGCCGCGCTGTAGGCCTCCCGGGCATCGCCGGCCTCCGCCACCACTGCCATGCCGCCCTGTTCCAGCAGCAGCCGATAGCCCTGCCGGACGACCGGGTGATCGTCCACGATGAGAATCGTGATCCTGGCATGCGACGTCATGTTCCGGATTCCTCTTGCCGCGCCGTCACCGGCAATACGGCCTGGATGGAGACCCCCTGCCCCGGCCGGCCTTCAATGACCACTTCGCCCCCCAGGCTCAGCACCCGTTCCCGGATGCCCGTCAGGCCCAGTCCTCTCTTTTCGGCATCTTCCGTGGAATTATCGACGAACCCCTGTCCATCATCGCGCACGTCCAGCATGACCACTGCGCTGAAACGGCGCTGAGCGGGGAAGAGCGCGCCGGGGATCATCGCATCCGGGCTGCCCTGCCGCAAGGCCACGCAAACCTCCCTTGCCCGGGCATGGCGCGCCACGTTGGTCAGGGCCTCCTGGATGATCCGGTAGAGAGCGATGTTCATGGCCTCCCCCAGACCCTCCAGATCCCCCTCCAGCACCAGGTGGCAATCCACCTCGCCATGGCTGCGGGACCAGTTGGCCACGAGGTCCTTGAGAGCATAACACAGGCCCACCTCGTCCAGGAGGCCGGGACGCAAGCGCTGCAACATGGACTGGATGGCACCGTGGACGTGGTCGCAGAGTTCCAGAATGGTATGACAGCGGGCCTGGATCTGCTCATCCCGCCCGTCATTGAGGTTGAGGATCATCTGCAGATTGGCCACGATGGCCGTGCAATACTGGCCCATTTCGTCATGAAGCTCTCGTGCCAGGCGCAGGCGCTCCGCCTCCTGGGCCGAGAACAGGCGCTGCATGAGGCGGCGGTTGTGCGCCAGGAGCCTCTCCGCCTGACTCCGGGCGCCCTCGTTCCAGCTCAACAGAACATCCAGCAGACTGGTGTGAGTCACCACGCCGAGGAAACGCCCCGCCTCGTCGAGCACCGCCAGGGGCCCGCCCCCTGCCTGGAAACGGGCCGCCAGCGCCCGCAGGGGGGCATCGGCGGCTACCGGCGGGGGGGGCCTGCGGGGCAGAAGATCGGCGAAAATCCGCCCGGGATAGCGGCTGATCCGGGCCACGTCCACCAGCCCCAGGAAACGCCCCTCCTCGTCAAAGACCACCCGGATGGTATCGCTGGAACACCGGACGTCACGGGGATGTTGACCGGCGAGCACCCTGACAATCTTGTCGGTCAGCGCGTCTCTGGCGCTAAGCGGCGCGATTCCCATTATTGGCCGGTGATGTCAACGATCACGTCCAGTTCGATTTCCAGGATCTCGTCGCGATTCATGAGGGGCTTGATCTCGCGCAGCACAAAGTCGATGAGCGCATCCCGGGGCAGGCGCTTCAGAAAACTTTCCCGGACGATGATGTCTCCCACCACCTCGTCGTCCGGTTCGATGTGAGTGTACGCGCAGGTGGTCAGGAGATCCAGGGCCTTGCGGATCGCGACACATCCCACCGACGCGTCCCTGCCGAGTACCAGGCCATCCCGCAAGGGAGGCACCCGGAATTCCCTCACCTGCGCGTTCACACGTGGCCTGCGATGATATTCTTCTTCCATAACAATATGATACGGCCTGTTTTTCGTCTGATTCCTCCCCTGCAGCGCTTTCCCTGCCGCGCGGATCGCCAAGATCAGAAACGCACCATTCTCACAATATATATGTGGTAATTATAGCGTCACGATCCCGACATTGCCAGTCATCCGGTGAACAACTTTGATCATTATTGGGAAATTGCCGAGAAACACCACGGGGTAAAATTGGACAACAAACAGGGAATTTATTGAAGACAGGTGCTTCCCCGGATTCCGGCCCTGCGGGGCTGCATCGGGTTACACGACAGACACGCAGCCCGATGGAGCGTGAGCGGAATCCGGGGGCGGCGTTTCCCCGGATCGCGCTTCGCATCACCCGGGCGGTCCCTGTCATGATTCAGGTCATGGATTCAGGTCAGGGATTCAGGTCAGGGACCCAGGCAATCAGGTTCTTCCGAGGAGCACCCGGCGCTTGAACTGTTCCAGTGACTGCAGGGCCTGTTCATAGCGATGAAAAGGACCCAGGCGGCCCTGACGCAGCTCGACGTACCAGAAACCGCTGTCGAGAAAGAAACGGCTGAGCCGGTGACGGCGTGCCTTGACACGTGGTTCCCGCATGTTGCCCTCCCTTTCCTTGTCTTGTTTTCGTTGTTGTATTCACGCCGCTTTTCAGCTCCCGCTGACGACGCCATTCCAGAAAGAGAAATTGAATTCCTTCACCGCCCGCTCGCAAAGGGGCACCGTTTCCATGAGCAGATCCTCTGCATCCAGCAGGCTCAGCGTGCCGTCAGTAGGATTGGGCACGATGACCGCGGTATCTCCGGCCCCTTTTGAAGTCACGAAACCTATGGGGCGGCGCCCACAATCGGCGGCGCCCACAAGGACCTCGCGCAACAGGCGCAGCTCGGGCAGGGCCGTCGCATCGTAGACCAGCAGCAGATCGATCCGCAGGTTCTCGCGCTGTGCGCCCTTGCCGGTGGCCGCCGTGGTGACATAGAGCCTGCGCCCGTCCGGTGAGAAACGGTAGGTGCTGGGATAGATGTCGGGCAGGTCGAGGGTGGTCTCCACGCTGCCGGTCACGGCATCCACGACAGACAGGCGGCCCATGACATGCGCCGGATCGGACTTGCGGTCCGCGCCCTTGCCGATGATGTAGCGGCCGTCTGGCGAGAGCAGCAGGTTGCTGCTGACCTTGAGTTCGATGCGCTGCTCGATTTCGCGATTGACGGGGTTGATGACGGCGATGGTGCCATAGCCGTTATTGAGGCTGTATAGCCTGCCCGTGAGGGGGGAGAAGACCTTGCCATGGGGAAAGGCGTTGTTGGGCGTGCCGTCGATGCCCTCTTTCTCGCGCGCCGGTTCACACAGGTTGATGGTATCGATGACCCGCAGGTAGGTATCGGGCCGGTCCGGGTCGTGCCCCAGCACCGAAATCGTGCCATCCAGCAGGTTGCTGACGAAGGCACAGCGGGGGATGTCGGGAAAGGCCTCGCTGGGCGCCGTGAAGGTGGGCACATGATGGCCGCGCCCGACGCACACCAGGCGCAACAGTTCCCCCGGCGCATCGGCGCTGGTCCCGGGGTTCACGACCATCACCGGGGAACCGCTGTCACCGCAGTTCAGGGTATCGCAGCCGGTCTCCTTGTCGCCGTCGATGGTAAACCAGAGATGGCCGGTCTGCGCATTGCGGTAGGCATAAGGCGCGGCGGCATGGGCAGGATAAGCCTCGCGCACCGAAATGGACTTGTCCCCGGCCGCCATGAGGATCACCCGGTCGTCCGCCGTCGTGCCGAGAAAAACGGGAGGATGCGCTTCCTTCTGCGCATCATCGGTGGGGATCGCCGTCACCCGGATGCCGTCGGGCCCCTTTCTCACGACCCGCACGGCCCCTGTGCCGCCAAAATCCAGGTGACAGGCAAAGGCCCAGGTTTTCGTGGAATCATCAGACTGCATGCCGGCTTGCCCTCCCGTTCGTCGTTGCCGGAATTATAGCGCACGCCCCAGGGGAAAAAACGGGTGTTTCACGAGGTTTTTTGTCAATATGACAACGCTACAGTCTGATATTGTAGCGCCTGCGGATGCGTTGCTCTGCGCTCTCCACCTCGGCGCGGTCCAGCACGATGGTCTGCTGATTGACCAGCGTGATGACATGGAAAGGATCCTCGCGGTTCTCCTCGAAGGCCTGGACCAGGTCATCCAGGCTGCCGATGGCCCTGCCATTGACCTCCACCACCCGCTGGTTGGTGATGCCCGAGATATACCCCTTGTTCACCTCGTCCTCGAAGACGGTGCCGATGACCACCAGCTCCTGCAGTCCCTCCTCGCCGCGCATGGTCTCCCAGTAGGCGCGAATCCCCGTGGGGGCATTCTTGCCGATGGCCCGGGGCTCCACGACACGAAAGAGTATGCCGCCGATCTCGTAGAAGCGCGGCTGGGTGCCGTGCTGGGGCAGGCGCGGAATGACCATGTAGTCGTGACCCCGCAGGGGCAGCGTCACATGGTGCACGCGCCCCTTGCGCAGGATTTCCAGATCCAGCGTCTCGGCCACCTGCTTGCTGGTGATGTGATAGAGCAGACCGATCTTGCCCTCACCCCGGAACGACACCCGGCCGTCGTTGAAGATGGGGTGGCCGTCGATGCGCAACAGGACATCGTCCGGCTGCAGATAGCCATGGGCGCTCCCGTAGCGCGCGACCTTCTTGACACGCACGCCGCTCTGGCCCGGCCGCATGCCCAGGTAACGCCGCAAGGCGGGATTTTCCAGGGTCTGGATGAAAACCCCCAGGGCCGGCACGCCGTCCACTTTGCCATCGCTGATATCCTTCAGGAAATGGCGCACCACCCGTGCCGGCACGAAATAGCCGATGGCGCTGCCACCCCCCTTCTGGGTGGCCACGCCGAGGCAGGCACCGCTTTCATCGGAGAACACCGGCCCTCCGGAGTTGCCGGAATTGATGGCGGCATCGGTCTGGACCATGAGATTGCCGATCCGG
The DNA here is from genome assembly GCA_026981935.1 of Gammaproteobacteria bacterium. GTDB lineage: Bacteria > Pseudomonadota > Gammaproteobacteria > SZUA-140 > SZUA-140 > S012-109. Next base: position 19,057 of record JALSIC010000105.1, on the reverse strand, counting down.
CTGTGGGCATAGCGCATGATGTCGATGCGGGACACCACGCCCGCAGTGAAGGAGACCTGGCGGCCGCCGATGGGATAACCGATGGTCACCACCTTCTCCCGCAACTGGGGCAGCTCGCCGAAGGTGATGGGCTTGATGCCGTCGAACACCGTGGGATCGTCACTCTCGAGCAGCGCCAGGTCAACGTAGTGACTCACGGCGGTCACGGAGGCGCCCACCTTGTCCGGCACGCCGGGGACCTCCATCTGAATGAAGGTCGCGTCTGTCACGCAGTGGGCATTGGTCAAGACCCCTTCGGCAATGAGAAAACCGGAACAGACGGTGCTGCGCGCGGGGTTCTTGCTCCACGGCTGGCGCATGTTCCAGCCTTGCCGCGTGACGAACAGCTTGACCACGGCCTTGCTCACTTCCTGGAGTTCCGCGGCCTGCAGACCGCCAGCCCCCGGCAGCCCCGCAAGTGCCACCAGAAGCGCCAGAAAAAGGCCTGCAAGCTTTGTTTTCACTGTCCTTCCTTTTGCTTTAAGATAACGTGTTTTTGCGAACCGGATGTCCTGTCGGGCGTCCTGACCGGGCATCTTAACATTGGCAGCAACCTGAATGCATGACATGTGCAGCCTGGATGGAGCGAAGCCAAATTGCGTTTCTTCCTGGATTCCGGGCCGCGAGGCGTGCATCCATCTCATCGGGCGACATGATGACCGTCTGCCATTGATTCAATGGTTCCACAATTGCCCATATAAAAATGTGTAGCCCGGATGAAGTGAAACGTAATCCGGGGGCGTGGGTTTTGCCGTCCGGTTTCCTGGATTACGCTCTTGCAGCGCTTCATCCAGGCTACCGAACTGCGCATACCACAAAAACCGGTGTTTTCCCCCGGTCGAGACCCGGGCCGGCCTCCCTGGCATTGCGGGGCTTCTCCTGCACGTTGGACCCGCTCGACGCCGGCAAGTTTCACCCCGTCCGCCCAGCCGTGACAGCAGGCCCATGAACACCGCCCCGCCGCTCCGGCGCCTGATCCTCTTCCCGGCCTTCTCATGCCTGGGCCTCTTCATGGCCATGCTCCCGGCGCCGGCCCTGGCGGTGACCGGCTCGGCATCCGGCGATACGGCCACGCTCATCGATCTCACCGGCCACTGGGTCGGCATAACCGCCCTGGTGATCTTCGTCCTCGCCTATATCGTGGTCATTCTGGAAGAATTCCTGCACCTGCGCAAATCCAAGCCGGTGATGCTGGCTGCCGGCCTCATCTGGCTGCTCATCGCCATGGTCTACACCCAGCAGGGGGACACCACCACCGCGGCCAACGAGATCCGCCACCATCTCCTCGAATATGCCGAACTGATGCTGTTCCTGCTGGCCGCCATGACCTACATCAACACCATGAGCGAGCGCAACATCTTCCTGGCACTGCGGGCCTGGCTGGTCTCCTCCGGCTATTCCCTGCGTACCATTTTCTGGATCACGGGGTTGCTGGCCTTTTTCATCTCGCCCGTGGCGGACAATCTCACTACCGCCCTCATCATGGCCGCGGTGGTGATTGCAGTAGGCGCCGGCAACCGGGCCTTCATCACCGTGGGCTGCATCAACATCGTCGTCGCGGCGAATGCCGGCGGCGCCTTCAGTCCCTTCGGCGACATCACCACCCTCATGGTCTGGCAGAAGGGCATGGTGCAGTTCAGCGAATTCTTCGACCTGTTCATCCCCTCCCTGGTCAACTGGCTGGTGCCCGCCGCCCTCATGGCCCTTGCGGTCACCCGCCAGCGGCCCGAAGCGCTGCAGGAAGCGGTACGGGTCAAGGAGGGTGGTTACGTGGTGGTCGGCCTGTTCCTGGCCACCATCGCCATCACGGTCAGCTTCCACAATTTCTTTCATCTCCCGCCGGTGATCGGCATGATGACGGGACTCAGCATCCTCAAGCTGTACGGTTATCATCTCAAGCGCAACAGCCTGCGCCAGAAGGAGATCCACGGCCCGGAAAACGCCTCCCTGCAGGCCGTGGAACACGAAGGAGAGACCTTCGATATCTTCAAGAGCATGGAAAGGGCCGAATGGGACACGCTGATGTTTTTCTATGGCGTGATCCTGTGCGTGGGCGGGCTGGGCACCATCGGTTACCTGGCCCTGGTCTCCCATGCCATGTATGTCCAGCTCGGCGTCACCGAGGCCAATATCCTGGTGGGCGTGCTCTCGGCCATCGTGGACAACATCCCTGTGATGTTCGCGGTACTCACCATGAACCCCGACATGTCACTGGGGCAGTGGCTGCTGGTCACGCTGACGGCGGGCGTGGGCGGCTCCCTGCTCTCCATCGGTTCCGCGGCCGGCGTCGCACTGATGGGACAGGCCCGGGGGATCTACACCTTCTTTTCCCACCTGAAGTGGTCGTGGGCCATTGCCCTGGGCTACGGCGTGAGCATCTGGATCCACATGCTGATCAACAGCGACATCATGTAGCACACCGGCCCGGATCTTCCTCCGCCTCCACCTTGAGGCGGGTCTGGATGAAATCCCGGTGAGAGAGATGAATGAGGTCGGCCACCTTGCGCACCAGATACTCCTCGTACTTGTCCTTGTGGCCGTCGGCAAAGGCCAGCCGCCACAGCAGTTCCAGGACCTGTCTCTTCTGTTCCAGCGAGAAATGCCGGTCGATGAGGTCCGTGAATTGATAGAGGGAGGCCGATGCCTTCACCTCCTCGGCGGCCAGTGTCAGGAGTTCGCGCGTCTCCGCCTCGGTCAGGGCGAAATGCCGCTGCAGCATGTCGGACAGGGCCGCCTCTTCCGCCTCGCTGACATGGAAATCGGCACGGCTCATTTCGATGAGCAGCGCGGCGGTCGCCAGCCGCAGACCGTGATCGACCCGCTCGTCCGATTCCACCTCGGCACGGATGCGCTGCTGGAAAAATTCCCGGATGGTGCCGATCATGGCCCGTTCGTTTCTTCCATGAATGCTCTCAACCCGCCTCCCGGCGCCACAGACAGGCCCCGCCGCTGGCCCGGGCAATGGCGGCCAGTCGCGCCTCGTGGCAGCGAAGTTCGGTATCGTCCGCCATGATCACGCGCAAGGGCGGCCGGTCCGGTGAAAGCCGCCGGATGGACCGGGCGGCCTGCCCGTCCCCCGCCTGCTCGCCACCAAACAGAAGGCTGCCCTGACCGCCGGTCATGGCCAGATAGAGGTCGGCGAGGATCTCCGCGTCCAGGAGGGCGCCGTGCAGGGTCCGCTGGGAATTGTCGATCTCGTATCGCTTGCACAGGGCGTCCAGACTGTTTTTCTGCCCCGGATGCAGTGAACGCGCCAGGGCCAGGGTGTCCGTCACCGCACAGTGATCCTCGATACGCCCCCACCGGGCGCCGGCACGGCGCAGCTCGCTGTTGATGAAGCCCACGTCGAAAGGGGCATTGTGGATGATCAGCTCCGCACCCTGGACGAAAGCGAGAAACTCGGCGACGATGTCCTCGAAACGGGGCTTGTCGGCCAGGAATTCATCGGTGATGCCGTGGACTTCCCTGGCGGCCTCGTCGATCTCGCGGTCCGGCTGGAGATACTGGTGATAGTGCCGGCCGGTCACCCGGCGGTTGAGGATCTCCACACAACCGATTTCGATGATGCGGTGCCCCTGCTCGGGTTCCAGGCCGGTGGTTTCGGTATCAAGGACGATCTGGCGCATGGAGAAAAGATACAAGATCCCCGGAAAAAGGTATAGCGCCTCACGGGCGTCCGCTATCCTTCTCCCGTCTTGCCGGCCAGCAGTTCATCGATGGCCCGGTTGGCGAGCGCATCTGCCCGCTCGTTCCCGGGGTGTCCCGAGTGTCCGCGGACCCAGTGCCACTCCACATCATGACGCGAGGCCGCCTCGTCCAGGCGCCGCCACAGCTCGGCATTCTTGACCGGCTTCCTCGCTGCCGTCTTCCAGCCGCGGCGCTTCCAGTTGGCCAGCCAGTCCATGATCCCCTTCTTCACATACTCGGAATCCGTGGTCAGGCGTACCCGGCAGGGACGCTTCAGGGATTCCAGGGCCTGGATGGCGGCCATGAGTTCCATGCGATTGTTGGTGGTCTGCGCCTCGGCGCCATAGAGTTCCTTCTCGTGTCCGCCATAGCGCAACAAGGCGCCCCAGCCCCCGGGACCGGGATTGCCGCGGCAGGCGCCATCGGTATAGATCTCCACGATCTTTTTTCCAGCCTTCTTTTCAGCGGGGCTGGGAATATCCCTGGGAACATCCCTGGGAACATCTCTGGCGCCCCTTCCGGCACGCGGGGTCATGAACCCGGCTGCCTGCGGTGGGTGAGACGCCGCGCGAGGTTCACGTGCACCAGGCGGCGCGGCCGCCAGCGCGGCTTGACGGGGGTCAGCGAGATGACCCGCTTCCTGGCCACCAGGACATAGGCGCCGCCCAGGAAGGGCCACCAGCGTTCCCCCCAGCGTTCCCCCCAGCGTTCCAGGAAACCAAGACGGCGCATGATCCCGGCATGACGCAAGGGGGGGCGGAAAAAATACATGCGGCACATCACCGGATCGAAGCCCAGCAGGGCCAGCCAGTCCTTGAGACGCAACACGCTGCGGAAGGTGCCATACCACGGCGGCCGGCCGCGGCGGCGACGCAGGATGCGCCACAGTCCCCACGGGCTCCAGGGATTGAAGCCCAGTATCACCACGTGGCCCTCCGCCACCAGCACCCGCTCCACTTCCCGCAGCACCTCGTGGGGCCGGGCCTCGAACTCCAGGGTATGGGGCAGGACCACCACGTCCACGGCATCCCGTTGCAATGGCAGGGCATCGGGACGCCCGCGCAGCCCCACGCCGGCAACGACCCCGTCATGACAAGGCGCCTCAGGGGTATCCGCGGCAGGCGGTGCCTCCGGCTCACCCGATCCATCCGTATCCACCACCACCCGATGGCCGATGCGGCTGCTTCCCAGAAGATCTTCTTGCACGGGATGCCCCACCTGGATCAGGTGATAACCGAACAGATTGGGCAGAATCTCATCGAGCTGCCGGCGCTCGATCTCCAGCAGCCACTGCCCCAGACCCGCAGCATACCATTGCTGCAACAGTCGCCGGTCGGCACAGAGTCTTTGATAATCCTTCTTGGCCATGGTCTCTGCTTTTACGGATTTGCGGATTAGGATACCCTATTTCATCACTCAGCGGATTTCGCAACCCATCATGCAGCCCATTCCGGTCCCGGCCTTCAAAGACAATTACATCTGGCTCGCTCCCTGCGGAGAAGGTGATGAGCGCCGGGTCATCGTGGTGGATCCCGGCACCGCGGCGCCGGTACTGGACAGGCTGACAGAGCAGCAATGGGAACCCGCGGCGATTCTCATCACCCACCATCACCATGATCACGTCGATGGGGTCGAAGCACTGCGGGCCCGGTTTCCCGTCCCCGTTTTCGGTCCCCCGGGCACGGTCGATCGCTGGACAGGCCAGGGTGGACGCACCCTCACCGAAGGCGACCGGCTGGACGAGTTCGGACTCCGGGTCCTCGCCACGCCGGGCCATACCCGGGATCATCTCAGCTACGTGGGCCAGGGGGTCGTCTTCTGCGGTGACACCCTCTTCGCCGGCGGCTGTGGCCGGCTCTTCGAAGGCACCCCCGAGCAGATGTACCGCTCGCTGGAGAAGTTGCGCGCCCTCCCCGATGACACCCGCATCTGTTGCGCTCACGAATACACACTCGCCAACCTGCGCTTCGCGCGCCAGGTCGAACCTGACAACGACGCCCTCGCCCGACGCCTCGAAGAAACCGAAGCCATGCGCCGGGAAGGCAAGGCCACCGTCCCCTCGCGGCTGGACCTCGAAAAGCAGACCAATCCCTTCCTGCGCTGTCACGAGCCCGCGGTGCGCGCGGCCGCAGAACGTTTCTGCCGTCGCAGGCTCAACTCGCCCGACCAGGTCTTTGCCGTCATAAGATACTGGAAAGACATTTATAAACAATAAGTTATATTTATATATTAATGTAGATTATTATTAAAGAATGTCGCTATAATGGCCGATCTATCACCAACAAGCATGGATGTTCCCCTCCCCCATGACCAGCCATTCGCCTGAAAAAAGCTTTTTTGCCGGCCTGTGCCTCGCCGCAATCCTGGCGGGATTTCTGGGTGGCTGCAGCGTGCCTCAGGGCCTTCTGAAAACCGCCACCCTGAACACCGATACCCCCAATTCTGATGCCCTCGATTCTGATACCCTCGATTCTGATACAGGGGACACGGAAGTTGCCGCAAGAGAGAGCGCAAGGGCCGCCCCCGAAGAGCGCGCGGGAGAAACCTTCGACAGCGCTCCAGGCACGGCGCCGCACGGACAACGGGTCGCCCGCCTCTGGGGGGGGCACTTCCACATCGTCTACCCCTACCCCATGACCCTGCCTGCCCAGGCCGCCAGTGAAGTGCTGGCGGTCACCGCGCCGGGGCTCGCTGCGCCGGCCGCTCCGCACGGGGAGCTTCCCGCCGGCCCGGCTCAAACGAAACCGGAAACGAAGCCGGAAACGAAACCGGGAACACGGCAGGCAAGCGATCGGGCCGCCGCCACGCCGCAGGCGAAGGCAGCGGTCAAAGCATCCGCTGCCAGCCAACCGGCCAATCCCCCGGCTGATCTGTGGGACCGCATCCGCGCAGGCTTCGCCATCGAGGTGCCCCGCCATCCCCGCGTCGCCGCAGAGCGCAAGTGGTATGCCAGCCATCCCGAGTACATGAAACGCACGATGGAGCGGGCCCGCCCCTATCTCCACCTCATCGTCGAGGCGCTGGCGCAACGGGACATGCCCATGGAGATCGCCCTGCTCCCCATCGTGGAGAGCGCCTTTCAACCCTTTGCCTATTCCCACGGTCGTGCCGCGGGCATCTGGCAGTTCATCCCGGGCACGGCCCGCCACTACGGGCTGAAACAGAACTGGTGGTATGACGGCCGCCGTGACATCCAGGCCTCGACCCGCGCCGCCCTGGACTATCTCCAGTATCTCCACAGGACCTTCGATGGCGACTGGCTGCTGGCGCTGGCGGCCTACAATTCAGGCTCGGGCACCGTCAAGAACGCCGTCCGCAAGAACCGGCGGCGAGGCCGGGGCACGGACTTCTGGTCCCTGCGCCTGCCCCGGGAAACCCGGGCGTATGTCCCCAAGCTGCTGGCACTGAGCGAGATCGTGGCCGCACCGGAGAAATTCGGACTGAGCCTTGACCCCATTCCCGACGAGCCTTTCCTGGTGGCGGTGGACATCGGCTCGCAACTCGACCTCGCCCTGGCGGCGGAACTGGCCGGCCTCAGCCTGGACGAAATCTACCGCTACAATCCCGGCTTCAACCGCTGGGCCACGGATCCCGACGGTCCCCACCGGCTGCTGCTGCCGGTGGAAGTGGCGGAGGACTTCCGCCACAAGCTCGCCGAGCTGCCCGCCGAAAAACGCATCAAGTGGATCCGCCACAAGATCAGGGAGGGCGAGACCCTGGGCCACCTCGCCCGGCGCTATGGCACCTCGGTCGGTATTCTCAAGCAGGTCAACGGCATCAAGGGCCATCTGATCCGCGCCGGCCGAAGCATGCTCATCCCCGTCGCGACACGCGACCTGTCGGCTTACCGCCTGAGCGAGGAACAACGCCGCCGCGCCATCCAGAACCGCCGCCAGGGGGATCAGCGCATCGTGCACACCGTGCGCAAGGGCGATACCTGGTGGGACCTGGCGCGCAAGTACCGGGTGGGCATGCGTCAGCTTGCCCGCTGGAACGGCATGGCCACGCGCGACCTCCTGCGTCCCGGGCAGAAACTGGTCATCTGGAAAAAAGGCGGCCCTCGCCCGGGGTCGGCGCCCGGCATCGCGGGGCTGACCCGCCGCATCCATTACACCGTGCGCAAGGGCGACTCCCTGGCACGCATCTCTCAGAAGTTCAAGGTCACGGTCTCCGAACTGCGCATGTGGAACGACCTGCCCAAGGGCAAGTACCTGCAGCCCGGTCAGAAACTGACACTCTACGTGGACGTCACGCGCCAGACCGGGGGGTAATCCGGGGGCTGATCAGGGGGGGTGATCAGGGGGTGATCAGGGGGCTGACCTGAGGGCTGTCCCGGGAGGCTGACAACGGGTCGTCTGACCCTGCACGTTCACGCCGTCCAGATCATCTTCAAGCCGGCAATGACCAGGACGACGCCCAGCAAGGCACGCAAGTGCCGCACGGCGGCCCGCCGCACCAGCAACTCCGAACCGAGCAGGGCACCGGCCACTGCCGCGCCGACCAGCCATGCCACACCCGGCGGCCAGCCGCCACCACCCAGGCCGTGGCCCGCCAGGCCCGCCAGTGAATTGCACAGGATGAAGGCCGCGGCCACCGCCGCGCTGTCGCGCAGGCTGCACCACCCCAGCAGCACCAGCAGGGGGCTGAGATAGATCCCACCGCCCACCCCGGTCAGGCCCGCCAGCAGACCCAGGGACGCGCCGGCCGCAGCGGCGGTGGCGGTCTGCGGCCGGCGCACCTTGCTCCCGTCCGGCCCGTTGGGCGCAACCGGCCCGGCCGGCACAAAGAAATGCCATGCCGCCACCAGGAGGGCAGCGCCGACGAGGTAACGGTAGCCGCTTGCCTCGAGCTGGATCATGCCCCCCAGAAAGGCCATGGGCAGGGCGGCGGTCATGATGGGCAGGAACACCCGCCAGGGGAACCTGCGCACCCTCGCCAGTCGTCCCAATACCAGGGTGGCGACGAACACGTTCATGAGCAGCGCCGCCGGTTTCATCTCCTGCGGCACCAGGGCGAACAGCGCCATGGCGGCGAGATAACCGGAGGCACCGCCGTGCCCCACCGAGGAATACAGCGCTGCCATGAGAAAGACCAGCGCCAGCAGCTCCCATGGATAGGCGGGTATCAGCATGCCCGCATCTCAGCAAGACCGGGCAAATGAAAAACGGGAAAAAACATGAATCAGGTCAACAAAGAAAAAAACCGTCCTGCCGATATACAGATTGATGATCCGGAACTGTGCCCGAGAATATCCGCATCGGGCCTTTGCAGTCGAATCCCAGCGTCGCCGACCGGCGGCATCCATCCACCCCATGCCGCCATGCCGCACAGAGAGGGTACACACAGGGTTTGCCGTGGTTGAATACACTCAGGAAAGAATAGCCGTCCAGGACCTCCTCACGGGCATGTTCGTCTCCCGCCTGGACCGGCCCTGGGTGGGCACGCCCTTCCCTATCCAGGGTTTCCACATCCAGAGCGAGGACGATATCAGGAAACTGGGCCTGTATTGCAAGCATGTCTACGTGGACATCGCCAAGAGCCGGGTCCCCTCCCGGCGACTCCTGCAGCGGCTGGAAAACCAGCCGGCACCGGCAAGCTCGCCACGCCGGGTGCGGCTGGCCGTCAATGAGGAAGTCTACGAAAAAACCCGCCCCCTGAAACAGGAGGTCACCATTGCGGGCAGACTTCACGACGACATTTCCCGGGCCGTGGACCAGCTCATGGACAAGGCCGCCACCGGCAGGCCCATTGTCCTCAAAAAGGCAAAAAAGGTCACCGACCGCATGGTGGAGAGCATCGCCCGCAATCCCGATGCCTTCATCTGGATCGCCCGCATCCGCAACAAGGACCAGTACACCTACAGCCACAGCATCCGGGCCACGATCTGGGCCATCACCTTCGGACGCCACCTGGAGCTGGCGCGCGACCGCCTGGAGAATCTCGCCCTCGGCATGCTGCTCTCCGAAGTGGGCAAGACGCGCCTCCCCGACCACATCCTGCAAAAGCACGGACGGCTGAAAGAAGAGGAGTTCGAAATCATGAAGAAGCATGTCAATTACGGCGTGGCGATCCTGCGCGAGATCCCCGACATCCATCCGGAAGTCGTCGAAGTGGTGGCCAACCATCACGAGCGCCACAACGGCAGCGGTTATCCCCGCGGCCTGAAGGGCAACCAGATCCCTCTCCTGGGCAGGATCGCCGGCATCGTGGATTTCTATGACGCCCTCACCTGTCCCCGGCACGAAGCGCTGGCCCTTTCCCCCGCCGAGGCCATGATCAAGCTCCACGAGCTGCGTGATCGTGATTTCCAGGCCGAAGTCGTGGACGAATTCATTCAGGCCATCGGCATCTACCCCACCGGTTCCCTCATCGAACTGAGCACCGGCGAGGTGGGTGTCATCACCGAACAGAACGCCGACCGGCGCCTGCGGCCCCGCGTATTGCTGCTCCTCGACCGCCACAAGCAGCCGCTCCGGCGTCCGCGGGAAATCGACCTGCAGAAAACCGAAAAGGACAAAAAGGGGCGCAAACTCACCATTGCCGCGTGCCTGCCGGAGGGCAGCTACGGCATCGACCTCAGCCGCTATCGCAAGAATTTCATCGGACGTTTCCTGGGCATGGGCAATCCCCTCTTTCGCCATTGAGTTGAGAGCGGGCCTGGCCGAGAACGGGGACTCGCGGACTCAGGGCCGCCAGAGGGAGGGACAGGGGAGTTATTAACCCGGCAACAATATATATCGTGTTCAGCGTTTCAGGCAGGTGCTGGATCAAGGCGCGGCACGCAGGGAATGGCCCGGCCCTTGCCAAGTGCCGCAACACCGAGCCGGCGCCTGCCTGAAACGCCTGACTTGTTGAAATTCATATGGCAGGCCGCCGCGTGCGCGCATGCAGACGGTGTTGGCGAAGCTTGCTGTAGAATGACTACAGCGGCGCTCCGCCGCCTTGCTGCGTGTCCGCACGCGGCGGCTGAACATGACATATATTGTTGCCGGGTTAATAAGCTTCAGCCCCCCGGAACACGAAGGTTTGTTGAAAGCCGCACTCTCCACCCACGTTCGGGAGCAATGCTACCAGCCCCACTCCTTGAAAAACTCTTCATAATATATATATATTTCATATGGTATTTACCAAGATGATCGATAGTAAAGCAGCCTTCTGCGGGTAGCTGGGCGGGCATTCCCTGCAGGCCGCCCCTTGATCCAGAACGCCCGGATCACTCTGAAGGCCGCTTTACCAGCTGTTTTACTACGATTGCCTTAATCTGGCAGGAATGAGAAGCACTATTACCTGGAACATCCCTTTACATTAAAATACAACATCGTGCCGGCCCCTAAACCCCGCCCGGCTGCTTCGCTGGCTCTACAGCCCTCTTCCCTGCATACCATTGCCACTTGGTGGCCCTTAAACAAGCCCGATTTTCTGTAAAAAATGTTTTTCAGACAACATTTTATATATGGCCAAAATACTACTCATCGATGAAGACCGCTCCGTACTGGATACGCTGGGCACAGGGTTGCGCCATGCCGGGTACCACGTGCTGGAGACATCCAGCATCGAAGAGGCATTGGCGATAGCAAAAGAAACCGTCCCGGACCTTGCCCTGGTGAACCTGTGCCTGCCCGATGCCACGGGCATAGAGCTGGTGGCCCGCCTGCGCCAGGAGTCTGGCGTCTACAGCCTCTTCTTTACCGCCCAAGAGGATCAGGCAGTGGTGGAGCAAGCAACCAGGAAAGGTGCGCTGGGCTGCCTTGTCAGGCCCCTGGACACCACCAAGATCATACCCGCCATCGAATCCGCCCTGGACATCCGCGACGAACTCACCGAGCTGCATGACAGCCGGGAACGCCTGCTGCGCGCCCAGACCGTCAACCGCCACATCAGCGTCGCCATCGGGATCTACATGGAGCGGTTCCACGTCAGCCAGATCGAGGCCTTCGAGACCCTGCGTGCCTTTGCCCGCTCGGAGCGGCGCAAACTGGCCGAGGTGGCCGAGGAACTGGTGCAGGCCACGGACCGGCGCAATGAGCTGACCAACCGCATCTACCAGATGGAAAGGACCGCGACCCTCAAGCGGATCAAGACTGACAAACGCCGCCCGCGACGCCTCAGCGACGACTCTCCTCAGGATCAGTGACTCCAGAAAAGGAGCCGGTGGCCGGACCGCCACCGGGCAGCGTCGCGCAGACCGCAAGCCAGTCCCGGCCCAGCAGGGGCTCCAGCGCCCGGTGCCCGACGGGTCGACAGAGGAGATAGCCCTGCACGGCGCTGCAGCCCCAGCGCTTGAGCAACTGTAACTGGGCGGGGGTCTCCACCCCCTCGGCCACCACCCGCAAGGACAGGGCCCGCCCCAGGGAGACGATGGTACGCGCCACCGCCGCGCCCTGGCCATCCTCGCAGATGTCCTGGATGAAGGAACGGTCGATCTTCAGGGTATGGAGGGGAAAACGCTTGAGATAGGCGAGGGAGGAATAGCCGATACCGAAATCGTCGATGGCCAGGCGCACCCCCATCTCCGCGAGACAATTGATATTGTCCGCCGTCACGCCGGTGCGCTCGATGAGCATGCTCTCGGTCAGCTCCAGCTCCAGCCTCCCGGGATCGAGTCCGGTCCGGGCCAGGATATGGAAGACCCGCTGACTGAATTCGGGATCGTTGAGCTGAACGCTGCTGACGTTGACCGACACCGCGAGGGGATGGGACGCCTCATGCCCCGCCCCGCCGGCCAGGGTGCACGCCTCCAGCAACACCCAGTCGCCGACCTCCTTGATCAGTCCGCTTTCTTCCAGGTGGGGCAGAAACTGCAGGGGTGGCACCAGTTCCCCGTCCGGCCTGCGCCAGCGCAGCAGGGCCTCGACACTGGCGATGCGGCCGGCATCGAGATCGATGATGGGCTGGTAATGGAGGCAGAACTGGTGCTGCTCCAGGGCCTGGCGCAATTCGGTGGTCAGGCTCAGGGCCTGCCGGGCATTGTTGTCCATGCCGCTGCGGAAAAAACAGTAGGCTCCCGTCCCCTGCTCCTTGGATCGGTGCAGCGCGGCATCGGCGTATTTCAACAGGGACTGGGGATCCTCGCCGTCATGGGGAAAGAAACTGACCCCGATATTGGCAGAGAGGAAGAGTTCACGGTCGGCAACGACGTAGGGGCTGGCAAAGACATGCTGGATCTTGTGGATGGCCTGGATGCAGTCCTGCCTGTCATAGAGGCCCTGCAGGAGGATGGTGAAGCGGTCACCACCGAAATGGGAGACGACGTCGTTGCGCCGCAGCACGCCCTTGAGACGCAGGGCCACGGTCTGCAGCAGGGCGTCGCCGGCGGCATGTCCCAGGGTGTCATTGATGTCCTTGAAGCGGTTCAGGTCCAGAAAGAGAATCGCCAGCCTGCCCGATCGCTGCCGGGCCCTGCCGATGGCGTGCTGCGCCAGTTCCTGGAACAGGCGCCGGTTGGGCAGGCCGGTGAGATCGTCGTAATTGCTCATGCGCGCCATCTCGCTGCTGGCCCGCCACAACTGGGTGAAATCCTCGATGGTCATGAGCAGTGCAGCCTCATTGAGGGGTTCTCCCCTGCCGTCTTCTATGGGAGACAGGCGGGCGAAAGACACCAGGAGGTTGCGGGTCTCGCCACCGGCGAAGGGCAGAAAGATGTTGCAACTGGCATGGCCATCCTGCCAGGCCGCCTGGGAGAGCTGGCGGACCTCGTCCACGGGGAAGAAACTGTCCAGGGCCAGTCCCTCCACGTCCTCGTAGAGCTGCAACAGGCGCCGGGCGGCGGGATTGGCCGAGATCACCCGCAGATCCTGCGCAAGCACCAGCATCCCGCAGGGGGTGTTGGCCACCAGGGACTCGGAATAGGCCCTGAGCGCGGCCTCGTTCATCCTGCCGGCATGGAGATAGGCATCCATGGCCAGCCCCATGTCCAGGAAGATGATCTTGATCAGGGCCGCCATGACATCACGGTATTGCGGCGTCGCCGGATCGAAAATCTCGCCGAGGTAATGCAGCAGCGCGATGACATATTTGCTGTAGGCCCCCAGGTACCACTTGGTATCCAGGCCCACGTGGTGATGGACGGCACCCACCAGGAGCCGGTTGCGTATGTAATCCCAACCATAGTTTCCGCCGGTAAGGGAGTCGAAATAGCGGCCCTGGCTCTGCTTCAACCTGCGCATCTGCGCCTCATCGCCCAGCAGGGCGGCGGTGGGCGGAAAGCGCATGAAACCGTCGTACAGCTCATCCAGAAAACGCCCCCGGAAATCCTCCAGGCGGTCGTGGACATCGCGCAGCCGGGCCTCCTCTTCGGCGGTCAGCCCGAGATGCATCTTGCGCAGGCGGATATCCTCCTCGTCGATGTGCATCTCCGTGCAGATGGCGTCCAGCAAGGACTTGAGATCTTTCATCGATCAGGCACCTCCTCTGGCATGGACGGAAGCTGTCTCACTCGCCGCCCTCTTTTCATGGCGACCATCTCCTCTGACCTCTGTCATCTGTCCTCCGAATGCCATGCCGGACTGCGCTTCTCCCTGGATTCCGGTCCATGGGGCCTGCACCCATACATGATGGCCGTCAGTCAGCAATTTTAAGGGTCTCATAATTGTCCATATCAAAATGTGTACCCCGGATGGAGTGGATCGCAATCCGGGTGCGGGGGTTTTGCCATCTGGTTTCCCGGATTGCGCTCTTGCAGCGCTTCATCCAGGCTACCGAACTGACGGGTTCGGCGCCAGAAGGTACGACTCATGAGATATTTTGGGAGGCGGGGATAGGGCCAGGCCGATTCAACCGCCGCACGGTCAGGGCTGATGTTATGCGGCATGAAAATCGAGCGAGAGAAATGCTGGGCGTGCTCCATCGCTTTCCAGGCGCGTTCCATGTACATGTCGCTCGGCTTTCTGGATTCTATCTCACATTCCCGTTTCTCTCAATTGGATGGCACACGGGCGCAGGCAAGGCATCATCGCCCCACAATCTCGGAGACGTGGTTGCTGTCTCTGCCACCCGTTATATCAGATCCTGAACCGTTCCACCGAGGCCTGGAGTTCGCTGGCCAGCCTGGCCAGATCCTCACTGGCCTGGGCGGTTTGTTGCGCCCCTTGCGAGGTTTCATTGGCCATGTCGGAGATATTTACGACATTCCGATTGATCTCTTCCGCAACCGCGCTCTGTTGTTCCGCTGCGCTTGCGATGTGATGGCTCATATCCTTGATCTGGTTCACGGCATGCGCAATTGATGCCAGTGCTTCGCCTGCCTTGCCGGCCTTATCCACCACCATGTGTGTCTCCTCCCGGCTTGACTCCATCACCGCAACCGCATTGCGGGACCCTGCCTGCAGTTTCTCAATAATCTCGTGAATCTCTTCCGTGGACTGCTGAGTACGGCCGGCCAGAGTTCTGACTTCATCGGCGACCACGGCAAATCCCCGGCCCTGCTCCCCTGCCCTGGCGGCTTCTATTGCCGCATTCAAGGCCAGAAGATTGGTCTGTTCGGCAACACCACGAATCACATCCAGAACCGTGCCGATATTCATGCTGTCCTGCTCTACTGACTGAATCACAGCGGCAGCATGCTCGATGCGATCGGACAGGTTTTTGATCGCTTCGACGGTTTCATCCACCAGTTGGCGACCCTCGCCGGTTTCCCTGTTGGCCTCCTCGGCGGCATTGGCCGTATTGAGAATGTTACCGCCAACCTCCTGCACTGTGGCTGTCATTTCATTCATGGCGGTCGCCACTTCTTCCGTCTGGGCCTGCTGTTCCCGGATGCTCTGGCTGCTCTGTTCCATAATGTTCGTCAGCTCTTCAGAGGATGCGGCCACCTGCTGGGCCGATGATGCGATACTGCCTGCAAGAGAGGAAAAACCCTGAGCCAGATTGTTGACTCCTTCGGCCACCTGCCCCAGCTCATCACGCCCGATGGATTGGACCCGCACCCTCATGTCGCCTTCCGCCAAACGAGACAATGCGCCATTGATGGCAGAGACATTATCGTTGACCGAGAAATAAAATCCCGCGAAAAGATACGCCAGGACGAACAACACCAATCCGGAAACGACCGCCGTCAGGATCAACGCATCCTTCGCTGCTGCCCGTTTTTCCAGCAGGTCATTTTCCAGTATGGGCAATATGGCATCGTAAAGGCTGAGCGATGCATCGATCGATTCCGTCGCAATGGCAAAGAACTCATCCACGTCGATAGTGATTTCATCTGTATCGGTCAGTTCCCGGGAAACCACGTCGAAAAAACGCTTAGTCAAAGCGACAGCCTTCTCGTCTGCGCCGCGGAACGACTCTTGAACCGATGGCATTTCCCGTTCAATCATGTCAAGTCCATGGTGGATGGCCTTGCCCGCCTGCTTCACCTGATCCATGAGCGTCACGAGATAGATGGCTGTTTCATCATCCCGAAACCCACTGGATGCAATGCCCGCGCCCAGCCCGCGGATCTGGCCCATGGCACCCGTCAACAAAGGCAGGTGCTTGATCAGAATGTCCGATAGGTAATATGAACCGATGTCCAGCCCCAGAACGAGACCGGCATCATCTCCGACCTGCCTCACAAACTCTGTGACATGCTCGATGAGACGGTTGAATCTGGCAAATAACTCTGTCGCCGACAAATTATCGATCTGGGTCTTTAGCGAACGCCATTCACTCAAAACATCCTTGAATTTCTGCTTCGTCTGAGGAGTATCCCACGCTTCATTCATGTCGGAGATACTGCGGAATGCCTCATCGATAACGCGAATCACGCTGTCGATCCGCGCTTCGAAAATATCGCTGCCATTACGTTTTGCAATGATCATGCCGCTGTATTTCGAAATGTGTTCCAGAAGCGGGCGGATCTCGCGGAGATAGGCGACCCCTTCGTACTTCTCTCCGATCAGACGGATTTCATCGCCGGCTTCTTTCAGCAACATCGTTCCCATGATTCCCAGGGGAATGAGAAACATGAAAAGGATCAGCAAAAATTTGTGCAAATAACGCAGTTGCGCCATGAAGATCTTGGCTGGTTTGATCAAAGTTTTCATCTCTGCCTATCCTCCCGGAAAAATATGCATATCCAATCATCACCAGACCTTGTCATTGCATCGAATATCTACACGACAGGACTGCCTGGAAATACACGGGAAGAATCACACGATCAAATATCTCATTGCTTCCCACTGAACCGCGCGCGTCAAACATATCAAGCTATGAACAGACGACAACGCAGTGGCACACCAGGGACAACGGCCACCTGCTCTGCTCAGCCTGATGGATGAATGATCGTAAAAAAGGGATCAGTCGATCTGATCGGAAACTACGGGCATCAAAAAGGGATGCGAGACAACGGCAGTGACGGAGTAAAGGTCAGTACCGGCGCAAGGAAGCAATGTCTCCTCCTTACTGTTCTCTTGGTCGGCATATCATCGAAAAAGCTTTAGAGGTCGTTCATAAAAAGTTGGATGGCTCCTCGTGCGAGGATCATGTAACTTTGTACATACGGGTGTTCACTCGCGTTTTCCTGCGCTATGATCCTCTCCATGTCTGGGAAAGAGGGCAAGCGTGGTCTCGTGGCGGAATCCCAGGCGCTGGACTGCCTGCTGGCTGCGGCCGTGCCGGTGAGCGCGACAGAGACCGTGGGCCTGGACCAGGCCCTGGGACGCCTGCTCGCCACGCCGCTGGTGGCCGTCATGGATCTGCCGCCCTTCGATAACAGCGCCATGGACGGCTATGCAGTCGCCAGCGCACGGATACCGCCGGGCGGCGCCACGTTACCCGTCTCCCAGCGCATCACGGCCGGCACGTCACCCCGCCCCTTGCAGCCAGGCAACGTTGCGCGCATCTTCACCGGCGCGCCCCTGCCGCCCGGCGCCGATGCCGTCGTTCCCCAGGAACAGTGCACGCTGCAAGAGGAGGAGGGTCAAGCCCTACGGCGCGTCTTCATCCGGACGCCTGTCCGCCCCGGCCAGCATGTCCGGCGCCGGGGCGAGGATCTGGCCTGCGGGGAGACGGTGCTGCCGGCGGGCATCCGCCTGGGTCCCCAGCACCTGGGACTGGCGGCCGCCGTCGGCAGCGTGGGCCTGGAAGTGTTCCGGCGGCTGCGGGTGGCCACCGTGTTCACGGGCAGCGAGCTGGTCCCGCCGGGCCGGCCCCTGGCACCGGGCCAGGTCTACAATTCCAACCGCCACACCCTGCACGGCCTGCTGCACGGACTGGGCTGCGAGATCCTGGACCTGGGCATCATCCCGGACGATTACGAGACCACCCTGGAGGCCCTGCTGGGCGCGGCGGAAGATGCCGATGTCATTCTCACCAGCGGCGGCGCCTCGGTAGGCGAAGAGGATCACATCAAGAAGGCCATCACCACCCTGGGGCGCCTGGAATTGTGGCGCATCGCCATCAAGCCGGGCAAACCCCTGGCCTTCGGATTCATCGGCGAGACGCCGGTGCTGGGCCTGCCGGGCAACCCCGTCTCACTGTTCATCACCGCCTGTCTCTTCGCCCGCCCCTTCCTGCTCAAGATGCAGGGGGCCGCCCGCTGGCTCCCCCGGCGCTTTCCTGCCGAGGCGGGCTTCTCCCGCCGCAACCCCATCGGCCGCAGCGAATACCTGCGCGCGCGCCTGGAACGGCATCCCGAAGACGGCCTGCGGGCCGTGCTGCATCCCCGGCAGGGCTCCGCCCAGTTCTCCGCGGTGGCCTGGGCCGACTGCCTGGCCGTGGTCCCCGCGGGCCGTACCGTCGCGCCGGGCGAAACCATCGAGGTCATTCCCTACAGCGAACTGCTGGAATAACCCGCAGGCGTGGCGGGGTGAAGAGCAGGCAGGACAGTTCTCCATCGTCCAGCAGCCGCCCCGTTGCGCCCGCTGTCAGCTCGCCCGTTCTCTGTCATTTCGACCGCCTTCTGTCATTTCGACTGCCTTCTGTCATTTCGACCGAAGGGAGAAATCCTGTGTCACTGACCCAGGATTCCTCGCTGCGCTCGGAATGACAAAAGGGTGGCATGACAAGCCACCTGTTCATTTCGACCGCAGGGAGAAAGCCTGTGCCGGTGGCCCAGGATTCCTCGCTGCGCTCGGAATGGCAAAAGGGTGGCATGACAAGCCACCTGTCATTTCGACCGCAGGGAGAAATCCTAATGTCACTGGCCCAGGATTCCCCGCTGCGCTCGGAATGACAAATGACACTGGAAACAGCATCACAGGCCCTCATCGCCTCACTCATACAGATAGCAGTGCACCCAGTGGCCGCCATCGAGGCGGGTCCTGCCGGGATAGCGGCGGCGGCATGCGTCCATGGCATGGGGGCAGCGGGTATGGAAATGACAGCCTTCCGGCGGATGGGCGGGAGACGGCAG
>JALSIC010000104.1 GCA_026981935.1 Gammaproteobacteria bacterium | reverse complement strand
GAGATTCTCGATACCTTGTCATTTCGGGCACAGCACCTTGTCATTTCGAGAGCAGCGAGAAATCTTGAGGTGGTGAGACAAGATTTCTCCCTTCGGTCGAAATGACACGGGGGGGTCGAAATGACAGGGGGGGTCGAAATGACAGGGGGGGTCGAAATGACAGAATGAAGGTCGAAATGCCAGGATAGGCTTGATACGCGGTGGCAGACACTGCCGGAGGGTTTTCCAGCGGCCTGCTAAAGGAACCACCATCCCGAACCGACATACTTGAAGGCGCCGCCATCAGCAGTGGAAATGCCCAATGGAAGAAACCCCCTATCTCGCCCATCGCGAGCACCTCATCGAGCGTTACGGTTACCTGCCCCTGCTGGGCAGCAGTAATCCCGACTATCTCCGGCGCCTGCTGAGTATTGCCAGGCTGCGCAAGTTCCAGGCAGGGGAGGTGATCGCCATCGAGGGGGAATACGATCACTGGGCCTATATCCTGCTCGACGGGGAGGTATCCATTCTCAAGGGGGACCGGGAACTGGCGCGCCTGGAGACACCGGGCGACACCTTTGGTGAACAGGTGCTCATCGACCTGAGGCCACGTTCGGCGACCATGGAGGCAGTGAGTGAGACACTGTGCCTGGCCATCGACGGGGCCCTGGTGGGGCGCATGCCCAGGCCGGAGCGGGATGCCTTCAATGCCATCTTTTTCCAGCTCCTCGCCGAAGCCCTTTCCGCCCGTCTGCGGGATGCCAATGAAACGTTGATACGCCTCCAGGAGGCATTGGAAGACTGCCAGGGCGAGGCCTGATGCTTCCCCCTCTCTCGTCGGCGGCTTCCCCGCCGGAGCGGCTGCCGTGACAATGAAGCGGCAATGAACCGGAGGGGAAAGTGGTGTTCTGAGTGGGCACCCTGATTGAGCATCGGGGCGTGTTCTGGTAAGTTGTCATCCCATCGATCATCCCTAGCCTGCAGGCCCCGACGTTTTATATGACCAAGTACATCTTCGTGACCGGCGGTGTCGTTTCCTCATTGGGAAAGGGCATCGCCTCCGCCTCCCTGGGCACCATCCTGGAGGCGCGTGGCCTGCGGGTCACGCTCATCAAGCTGGATCCCTACATCAATCTCGACCCCGGCACCATGAGCCCCTTCCAGCATGGCGAGGTGTTCGTCACCGAGGACGGCGCCGAGACCGACCTGGACCTGGGGCACTACGAGCGCTTCGTCCGCACCACCATGAGCAAGCGCAACAATTTCACCACCGGGCGCATCTATGAAAACGTCATCGCCAAGGAGCGCCGGGGGGATTACCTGGGGGCCACGGTCCAGGTCATTCCCCATATCACCGACGAGATCAAGCGCTGCATCATGGCCGGCGCCGGTGAGGCCGATGTGGCCCTGGTGGAGGTCGGTGGAACGGTGGGTGACATCGAGTCCCTGCCTTTTCTGGAGGCCATTCGCCAGATGGGCATCGAGCTGGGCCACGAGAACACGCTCTATATTCATCTCACCCTGTTGCCCTACATCGCTGCTTCTGGCGAACTGAAGACCAAGCCCACCCAGCACTCGGTGAAGGAGCTGCTTTCCATCGGAATCCAGCCCGACGTGCTGCTGTGCCGCTCCGACCGGCCCCTGCCGCTGGAGGAGCGTCGCAAGATCGCCCTGTTCACCAACGTTCAGGAGCGCGCCGTGATCTCGGCGGTGGACGTGGACAACATCTACAAGATTCCCCTGGTGCTCCACGAGCAGGGGCTGGACGGCATCGTGACGGAAAAGCTGCGCATCGATGCCCCGGCCGCGGAACTCGGCGAGTGGCAGCGCATCATCGAGCGCCTGGAACATCCCACCGCCACCGTCACCGTGGCCGTGGTGGGCAAGTACACGGACCTGGCAGATTCCTACAAGTCCATCAACGAGGCGCTGATCCACGCCGGCATACAGACCGCCACCCGCGTCGAGATCCGCTATGTGGATGCGGAGGAGATCGAGCGCTGCGGGCCCGACAGCCTGCGGGCGGTGGATGCCATTCTGGTGCCCGGCGGTTTTGGTGAGCGCGGCATCGAGGGCAAGATCGAGGCAGCCCGGTTCGCGCGGGAGCAGGGCGTGCCGTACCTGGGCATCTGCCTGGGCATGCAGGTCGCGGTGGTGGAGTTCGCCCGCAACGTGGCCGGCCTGGGGGAGGCCCACAGCACCGAATTCGATCCCAATACCCCTTATCCGGTCATCGCCCTGGTCACCGAGTGGACCACGGCCGAGGGTGCCGTCGAGAAACGCAGCGCCGATTCCGATCTGGGCGGGACCATGCGCCTGGGAGCCCAGGAATGCCGCCTCGCGCCCGATACGCTGGCGCGCAGGCTCTACGGGCGTGACGTGATCGCAGAGCGCCATCGTCACCGCTACGAGGTGAACAACCGTTTTCTGGAACGGCTCCAGGCGGCGGGTCTGGTGATCTCGGGGCGCTCCATGGACGGGCAACTGGTGGAGATGATCGAACTGTCCCATCATCCCTGGTTCGTGGCGGTACAGTTCCATCCCGAGTTCACCTCCAATCCCCGGGACGGCCATCCCCTGTTCACCGGTTTCATCGAGGCGGCGCGGCGTCTTGCCGGGGTGCAGCAGCACCGGGCCGTGGGTGCCTCCTCATGAAGCTCTGCCATTTCGAGGCGGGGCCGGACCGGCCCTTCTTTCTCATCGCCGGCCCCTGCGTCATCGAGAGCGAGCAGCTTGCCATGGAAACGGCGGGCCGTCTCAAGGAACTCACCACGGCCCTGGAGATTCCCTTCATCTACAAGTCCTCCTTCGACAAGGCCAACCGCTCGTCCAGCAAGAGCTTTCGCGGCCCGGGCCTGGAAGAGGGCCTGCGCATCCTGTCCGAGGTGCGGGCGCGGATCGGCGTGCCGGTGCTCACCGACGTGCATGAGGATACACCGCTGGAGGAGGTGGCGGCCGTGGTGGACGTGCTGCAGACACCGGCCTTTCTCTGTCGCCAGACCAACTTCATTCAGAACGTGGCCCGCCAGGGCAGGCCGGTGAATCTGAAGAAGGGCCAGTTTCTCGCCCCCTGGGACATGAAAAACGTGGTGGACAAGGCCCGTGAGACGGGCAACGATCAGATCATGGTCTGTGAGCGCGGCGTATCCTTCGGTTACAACAACCTGGTTTCCGACATGCGTGCCCTGGCGGTGATGCGCGAGACCGGCTGCCCCGTGGTCTTCGATGCCACCCACTCGGTCCAGCAGCCCGGGGGACTGGGCACCGCCTCGGGGGGGCAGCGTGAATTCGTGCCGGTGCTGGCGCGCGCGGCTGTGGCCGCGGGTGTCAGCGGCCTGTTCATGGAAACCCACCCCGACCCGGACAAGGCCCTCTCCGACGGCCCCAATTCCTGGCCCCTCCATCGCCTGCGTCCGCTCCTGGAGACCCTGAAGGCCATCGACTGCGTGGTGAAGGAACAGGGTTTTATCGAAGACGATTTTTGATTCGCTTTTTGATTCTGGGCAGGAAATGCGTAAACTGTGCGCCAGCATGGCGGGCGGGGCGCGACATGACCTGATCTTTTTTATCAAAAAACATTTTCAATCAACTGATAATAAAGGGGAATAATGACGAAGATCATTGCTGTGCAAGGCCGCGAGATCCTCGATTCGCGTGGCAATCCCACCGTCGAGGCCGATGTCGTTCTGGAATCAGGTGCCCTGGGGCGGGCCGCGGTGCCTTCCGGGGCCTCCACGGGCAGCCGCGAGGCCATCGAGTTGCGTGACGGCGATCCGGCCCGTTACGGGGGCAAGGGTGTCCTCAAGGCGGTGGGCCATGTCAACGGGGAGATCCGCGCCGCCCTGCTGGGCATGGATGCCACCGATCAGGAGGCGCTGGACCGGCGGATGATCGAGCTGGACGGCACGCCCAACAAGGCGCGACTGGGTGCCAATGCCATTCTGGCCGTCTCCCTCGCCGCTGCCCGGGCCGCGTCCGCAGATCAGGATCAGCCGCTCTACCGTTACCTGGGCAGGTTGTGGGACAGCCTCTGGGGCGGGACGGAGGAGACCACCCTGCTGCCGGTGCCCATGATGAACGTCATCAACGGCGGGGCCCATGCCGAGAACAACGTGGACATGCAGGAATTCATGATCGTGCCTGCCGGTGCCCCCACGCTCGCCGAGGCCCTGCGTATGGGCGCGGAGGTCTTTCACAGCATCAGGCAGGTCCTGTCCCGGCGCGGCCTGAATACGGCGGTGGGGGATGAGGGCGGCTTTGCACCCGACCTGTCTTCCAACGAGGCTGCGGTGGAGATCATCCTGGAAGGCATCACCCGGGCCGGCTATACCCCCGGGCTGGATCTGGTCATCGCCCTGGACCCCGCCAGTTCCGAGTTCTACCGGGAAGGTGCCTATCACGTGGACGGGCGGCGCCTGTCCTCGGAAGCGTTCGTGAGCTATCTGTCGGAATGGGCGCGGCAATATCCCATCGTGTCCATCGAGGACGGCATGGCGGAAGACGACTGGGAAGGCTGGGCGGCGCTCACCTCGGCGCTGGGGAAACGGGTGCAGCTCGTGGGGGACGACCTCTTCGTGACCAATACCGAGATCCTGCGCCAGGGCATCGAACGCGGCGTGGCCAATGCCATTCTCATCAAGGTCAACCAGATCGGCACCCTCACGGAATCCCTGGAGGCCATCCGCATGGCCCGCGAGGCACGCTACAACGTCGTGATCTCCCACCGTTCCGGCGAGACGGAGGACACCTTCATCGCCGATCTGGCCGTGGCCACCGGCGCAGGACAGATCAAGACGGGATCCATGTCCCGTTCCGACCGGGTGGCGAAGTACAATCAACTCCTGCGCATCGAGGAGGCGCTGAACGAGATGCCGGAGGGGAGAGCGGCCTACGGCGGGCGCGGCGTGTTCTCCCGCGACTGAAGACATCGCAGGATCGGTCCCGCCCGTGCCGCGCGCATCGCCGCGGCCCCTGCGCCCGCGCAGTCCCCCGCGAGGCCGGCAAACGGTGAGGCTTGCGATCCATGAGAGTGGTGCTGATTCTGCTCGTCGTCCTGTTCGTACTCCTGCAGTACAAACTGTGGTCGGACGACGGCGGCATCGCGGAAATCTGGCGCCTGCAGCGGGCCATCGAGGCCCAGCAGCGGGAAATCGACGATCTCAAGCAGCGCAACGCCGCGCTCCAGGCCGAGGTGGAGGACCTGCGTGGCGGGCTTGCGGCCATCGAGGAAAGGGCCCGCAGCGAACTGGGCCTGATCAAGGAGGGCGAGACCTTTTTCCAGGCCATCGATGAAAACGAAACGGAACAGCCCTGAATCCGGTTCTGAAGCGGCTTCCGAATCGGATCCCGGATCATCGGCGGGGCGCGCAAGGCACCTGTGGGTGGTGGTACCCGCCGCCGGCAGCGGCCGTCGCGTGGGCGCTGACCGGCCCAAGCAATATCTTGAACTGGCAGGGCGGCTGCTCATCGAGCACACCCTTGAGCGCCTGGCCGCAACCCCCTGCGTGGCCGGCATCGTGGTGGCGCTGGCTCCCGAAGACCGCTACTGGCAACAGGTCCGGGTGCCGGCGAAGGTGCCCGTGGAGACCGTGAACGGCGGCGCCATGCGCCACCTCTCCGTGCGCAATGCCCTCCTGTGGCTGGCGTCCCGCGTGGCAGACGACGAATGGGTCCTGGTCCACGATGCGGCCAGGCCCTGCGTGCGCAGCGAGGACATCCAGCGCCTGGTGGACTGTCTGTGGGAGGATGAAACGGGCGGCCTGCTGGCCGTGCCGGTGGCGGACACCATGAAACGGGCCGCCGGCACACCTCCCCGGGTCGTGGAAACCATCGACCGCGAGGGTCTGTGGCACGCGCTCACGCCCCAGATGTTCCGTCGCCGCAGCCTGCAGGGTGCCATCGAGGCAGCCATGCAGGCCGGGGTGGCCATCACGGACGAGTCCAGCGCCATGGAATACTGCGGGCGGCGCCCGCGCCTGATTCCCGGTGCCCGCGACAACATCAAGGTCACCACGGCACAGGATCTGGCACTGGCCCGGCACTTTCTGCAACGGGAGGCGGGCCAGCAGGTGGCGCAGCCATGAGGATCGGCCACGGATACGATGCCCACCGCCTCGTGCCGGGACGTCCCCTGCGCCTGGGAGGGGTGGCGATCCCTCATGACCGGGGGCTGCAGGCCCATTCCGATGGCGACGTGCTCATCCATGCCCTGTGCGATGCCCTGCTGGGCGCCGCGGGCCTGGGGGACATCGGTCGTCACTTTCCGGACAGTGCCGCGGAATTCGCCGGCATCGACAGCCGCATCCTCCTGCGGCGGGTGAAGGAGCTGCTGGCCGCGCAAGGCCTGGCCGTGGGCAACGCCGACCTCACCGTCGTGGCCCAGGCGCCGAAACTCGCCCCGCACATTCCGGCCATGCAGGCCTGCCTTGCAGAGGACCTGGGCATCCCCCCCGCGCGTATCAATGTCAAGGCCACCACCAGCGAGGGCATGGGATTCACCGGCCGCGGCGAAGGCATCGCGGCCCACGCCGTGGTGCTGCTGACGGAGTGAACGGGGCACAGTGCCGGCATGAGTGAAGCGCATCCGCCGGTCTGGCCGCGGGCCGGGGGCGCACCCGTGGCGCGGGCCCGCCTGCGGGAGGCGCCGGAGGATTTCCAGGTGGAGGAGATCCTGGGTTTTTCCCCCGCGGGCAGCGGGCAGCATGTCCTCTTGCAGGTGCGCAAGCGTGGCGCCAATACGCAATGGGTGGCCCGGCGCCTGGCGCAGCTTGCCGGCCTGCCGCCCCGCGCCGTGGGCTATGCCGGTCTCAAGGACCGCCACGCCGTCACCTGCCAGTGGTTCAGCGTGGATCTGGCAGGCCGCGCGGCACCGGACTGGGGATGCCTGGCCGCAGAGGGCATCACGGTCTTGCAGGCCGTGCCCCACGACCGCAAGCTGCGCCACGGGGCGGTGCGCGCCAACCGTTTCCGCATCCGCCTGCGCCGCGTGGAAGGGGATCGCGGCGCGCTCGCGGCCGCCCTCTCGCGGCTCGCAACGAGGGGTACGCCCAACTATTTCGGCCCCCAGCGTTTCGGCGGCGGCAATCTGAGGCAGGCGGCTGCCCTGTTGCTGGAGGGCCGGACGGTGGCGGACCGTTTCCGGCGGGGGATCTATCTGTCCACGGCGCGGGCGTGGCTCTTCAACAAGGTGCTGGCCGCGCGGGTGGTGGCCGGCAACTGGGACCGGGCCCTGCCCGGCGACGTCCTCATGCTCGATGGCCGGCACAGCCTGTTTCCCTGTGAGGCGCCCGACGAGGCCATCCAGCGCCGCATCGGGACGGGCGAACTCCATCCCACCGGCCCCCTCTGGGGAGAAGGGAGGGCCTTGTGCAGCGGACCGGCCGCGGCGCTGGAAGGGGCGGCGCTGGCCGCGGACGGAGACTGGTGCGCCGCCCTTGCGGCGCAGGGACTCAAGGCGCAACGCCGTGCCCTGCGGGTGATGCCGCGGGAACTGACGTGGGATTTCGCGGACGGGGAACTGGAGGTGTCTTTCACGCTCGCCGCCGGCAGTTATGCCACCAGCGTGTTGCGCGAAGTGGTGGACTGGGATTGACCCGGATGGGACCGACCCGGAAACCCCTTCACCCGCGCCCGTCGGCGTCGATCACCTGGGTGTCCCAGCACACGATGTGCCGCGGTTTGACCATGGGGGCCAGGTGTTCCAGTATCAGGCGTACCTTGTCCGGCTCGTCGAAGAATTCCACGACCACCGGCAGGTCCAGGGAGAGGTCCACGAGGGAGGCGGCGTGGATTTTTCCCGAAGGCCCGAAGCCGGTGATGCCGCGAAAGACGGTGACGCCACGCACGTGCTCCCAGTCGTGGAGGCGCTTGAGCAGGGCGTCGAGTTTTGCATCGCCTTCGCTGAGGTAGATGCGCACCATGGTGACGGTGGTGGTCTTCATCGTCGTCTCCTTCAGAGTTGTCGTCCGGCCACAAGACCCAGCCAGGCGGCGGCCAGGCAGAGGGTGACACTGAGCAGGACGTTGAGGAGGGCCTTGAGATGGGCGCCCTGTTCCACGAGATTGAGGGTCTCCAGGGAAAAGGTGGAAAAGGTGGTGAAGGCGCCCAGCAGGCCGATGAGCAGGGCGCCCCGCCAGTGGGCTGGCAGGCTCAGGCGTTCCACCAGCAGGACGTAGAGCAGGCCCATGAGCAAGGAACCCAGGACGTTGACCGCAAGGGTGCCATAAGGAAAGCCGCGTCCCAGCAGTGCGTGGACCGACAGGGAGGTCCAGTAACGCAGCAGCGCGCCCGCGGCACCCCCCGCGGCGATGGCGATCACCTGCTGCACGGGGCCTGCTCCTCCTGGCCCGCCTGTTCGCCTGCCCGTTCCTTTGTCTGTTCGCCGGCCCGGTCTTCGTTGGCTTCGTCTGCCCCGTCCCGGCGGTGTCCGGCGTCCAGGCGACGCAGGTGGGCCAGCTTCTCGGCGATCTTTTTTTCCAGGCCGCGCGGCACGGGACGATAGTAGCACCGCCCCGCAAGCGGTGGGGGAAAATAGTTCTCTCCGGCGGCATAGCCCTCGGGTTCGTCGTGGGCATAGCGGTAGCCCTTGCCGTAGTCCAGGGATTGCATCAGGCGGGTGGGTGCGTTGCGCAGGTGCAGGGGGACTTCCAGGGAGCCGTGACGGCGGGCATCGGCCTGGGCGGCGCCGAAGGCCTTGTAGACGGCATTGCTCTTGGGGGCGCAGGCGAGATAGGTGACGGCCTGGGCCAGCGCCAGCTCGCCTTCGGGGCTGCCCAGGCGTTCCTGGACCTCCCAGGCGTCCAGGGCCAGTGCCAGGGCGCGGGGATCGGCATTGCCGATGTCTTCGCTGGCCATGCGCACCACGCGCCGGGCGATGTAGCGGGGATCGCAGCCGCCGTCCAGCATGCGTGCCAGCCAGTACAGCGCGGCGTCGGGCGCCGAGCCCCGTACCGACTTGTGCAGGGCCGAGATCTGGTCGTAGAAGGCCTCGCCGCCCTTGTCGAAGCGGCGCAGGGTGCCCCCCGAGAGGACCTCGTCCAGCAACTGCGCACGAATCACGGGCCTGCCGTCTTCCGCCTCCTCGGCAAGATCGGCGGCGATTTCCAGGAAATTGAGGGCGCGACGCGCATCACCGTCGGCGGCCTCGGCCAGGCGATCGCGCAGCGCGTCCGCCATGCGCAGCCGCCGGCGGCCCAGGCCCCGTTCCGTATCGGTCAGCGCCCGGTCGATGATGCGCCGGATGTCCGCTGCCGCCAGCGGTTTGAGGACATAGACACGGGTACGGGAGAGCAGGGCGTTGTTGAGTTCGAAGGAGGGGTTTTCCGTGGTGGCCCCGATGAAGACGAAGGTACCGTCCTCGATGTAGGGCAGGAAGGCATCCTGCTGGGCCTTGTTGAAACGGTGTACCTCGTCGATGAAGAGTACCGTGGCACGGCCCGCCCGGCCTTGTTCCTGGGCCTCGGTCACCGCGGCGCGCACTTCCTTGACGCCACCCATGACCGCCGAGAGGCTGATGAAATGGGCGCGGGCGTAGTGGGCCACCATGCGCGCCAGGGTGGTCTTGCCGCTGCCCGGGCCGCCCCACAGGATCATGGAGTGGAGGCGGTCGCCCTCGATGGCCTGGCGCAGGGGCTTGCCCGGGCCGAGGATGTGCGCCTGGCCGACGAATTCCTCCAGGCAGCGGGGACGCATGCGGTCGGCCAGCGGCTGGATGGCGTTCATGATCCAGTGCTCATGGCTTTTCGTTGACTGTTTCCGTATCGTCGATGACATCCACGCCCGGCGGCGGCCGGAAGACGAAACGACGGGGATCGATGGCGACATTGCGCCGCAGCGCGTCCAGGCGGATCTCGGTGGTCTGGTCGAAACTGTCCGTGAGCGTCATCACCGCGAGGTCGTTGCCGGCGAAACCCAGCCGGATGCGTGCGAAGCCGGTGTCCGGCCGGCGGGGACGCAGCACCACCCAGGACAGCCCCTTCCCGGTACCGCCGTCCTGGAGAACGAAGCTCGCCTCCAGGGGGCGGTCGCTGCTGAGCAGGGTGGCGGGCGTGTCACCGATGGCTGCGAAGTCCTTGACCGTCACCTGTTCCAGATCCTCGTCGTAGATCCACAGGCGCCGCCCGTCGGTGACGATGACCTGCCGGTAGGGCGCCACGTAATCCCAGCGGAAGCGGTCGGGACGCTGCAGCGCCAGGGTGCCGGCACTTTCCTGCACGATGCGTCCCGTCTCGTCGCGCACGGTCTGGTGGAACGCCGCCTCGAGGCTGCGCAGCCCCTGGAAGAAGCCCTGCAAGGCTGCGATGCCGTCGGCGGGCGCTGCGGCTGGGCTTGCCAGGATGCAGCAGGCCAGGAACAGGATGCGCCCGTTCATGGAAATTCAGTCGGCGGGCGGCGGCGGAGGCGCCAGCACCTCGCGGGAACCATTGGCCTCCATGGGGCCCACGATGCCCGCCCGTTCCATTTCCTCGATGAGCCGCGCGGCGCGGTTGTAACCGATCTTCAGGCGCCGTTGCACGCCGGAGATGGAGGCGCGCCGCGTCTCGGTGACGATGCGCACCGCCTGATCGTAGAGGGCATCGGCCTCGCTCCCAACGCCGCCGTTGCCCCCTTCCGCGGCAAACCCGTCCCCGTCGGCTTCACCGCCTTCCAGGACCTGGTCCAGATAATCCGGTTCGCCCGCCTGCTTGAGGAAGTCCACCACCTTGTGGACCTCGTGGTCGTCCACGAAGGCGCCGTGGACCCGGGTGGGGACGCTGGTCCCCGGCGGCAGGTAGAGCATGTCGCCATGGCCCAGGAGCTGTTCGGCGCCCATCTGATCGAGTATGGTCCGCGAATCCACCTTGGAGGAGACCTGAAAGGCGATGCGGGTGGGGATGTTGGCCTTGATGAGCCCGGTGATCACATCCACGGAGGGACGCTGGGTGGCCAGGATGAGGTGGATGCCCGAGGCGCGGGCCTTCTGGGCCAGGCGCGCGATGAGCTGTTCCACTTTCTTGCCCACCATCATCATCATGTCCGCCAGCTCGTCCACGATGACCACGATGTAGGGGAGTTCCTGCAGCGTCGGGGTCTCCTCGCCGTCGGCAGGGGTGGCGAAGGGGTCCGCGATGGGGCTGCCAGCCTCGGCGGCCGTCCTGACCTTGCGGTTGAAGTTGCTGATGTTGCGCACGCCCAGGTGAGCCATGAGACGGTAGCGGCGTTCCATTTCGCCCACGCACCAGCGCAAGGCATTGGCGGCTTCCTTCATGTCGGTGACCACCGGCGCCAGGAGGTGGGGAATGCCCTCGTAGATGGACAGTTCCAGCATCTTGGGATCGATCATGATGAGGCGCATGTCCCTGGGAGAGGCGCTGTAGAGCATGCTCAGCAGCATGGCATTGATGGCCACCGACTTGCCCGAGCCGGTGGTGCCGGCGATGAGCAGGTGAGGCATCTTCACCAGGTCCACCACCACCGGGTGGCCGCTGATGTCCTTGCCCAGGGCCAGGGGAATGGGCGAGCGGGTGTTTTCGTAGTCCCGCGACTGGAGGATCTCCCGCAGCCGCACGATCTCGCGTTGCTCGTTGGGGATCTCCAGGCCGATGACGGACTTGCCGGGAATCACGTCCACGATGCGCACGCTGATGGCGGACAGGGCGCGCGCCAGGTCCTTGGACAGATTGCTGATCTGGCTCACTTTCACGCCGGGGGCCGGCTGCAGTTCGTAACGGGTGATGACGGGTCCCGGGTGTACCGCCACCACCTGGACCTCCACGCCGAAATCCTGCAGCTTGAGTTCCACCTGGCGGGAAATGGCCTGGAGGGTCTCCTCGGAGACGTCGTTGCGCAGGGGCTCGGGTTCGTCCAGCAGGGCGAGCGGCGGCAGGTCGCCGTCGGCGGGGGAGGTGAACAGGGGGACCTGCCTTTCCTTCTCCACCCGGTTGCCCGGCTCCAGTCTCTTGATCACCGGTTCGATGCGGGGCCTTGGGCGGGTCGCCTTGATTTTCTTCTCCACCTTGACGGCTTCGGCGCGGCGCTGGCGGTTGGCGCGGGCCTCGCGGGATGCGCGCAGGCGTTGCAGCAGGGACTGTATTCTCTCGGCGATCCAGCCGGCCCCGGCGAGGGTGATACGCCCCGTATGATCCATGAGCGCCAGCCAGGACAGGCCGGTGAGCAGGGAGATGCCGGTGAGGAACAGTGCCAGCAGGAACAGCGTGGCACCGATGAAACTGAAGGGCGTGACCAGCAGGCTGGCCACGATGTCTCCCAGGATGCCGCCGGGATTGGTGGGCAGCAGGGCGCTTGAGCCGGTGAAGTGCAGGGTGGCCAGGCCACTGCCCGTGCCCAGGGTGAGGAGGAAGCCTGCCGTGCGGGCCAGGATCAGGCGCAGGTTGAAGGCCAGGCTCTGGTTGCGCCCGCCCTTGTAGAACAGCCAGCTGGCAAAGACCACCATGGCGGGAAAGAGGTAGGCGAGATAACCGAAATAGAACAGGAACAGGGAGGCGAACCACGCCCCCACCAGCCCGCCGGCGTTATTGACGTGGTCGCTGGTGGCGCTGTAGGACCAGCCGGGATCGGCGGGGTGGTACGTGAACAGGGACAGGAACATGTAGATCGCCAGGGCGCTGCAGACGAAGAGGGCGCCTTCCCGCAGGCCGTGGATGGGCGGCCGCGGCGGCGCGGCGGAAGCGGTGGTCTTTCTGCGGGTCGCCTGTGCCAAAACCGTATTCCCTCAAGAAAATTTAAGACAATCTAGCGGTTTCATGTGACTATGTCACGTTTTTTGTCAAGAAACTGCGTTAACAGGCTGTCAAGCGACGACGGCCTTCCCCACAGCTTCCGCCACGGCGGGATGGATCACCCTGCCGCCCTGGATGTTGAGTCCGGCCGCGAGCCCGGGATGTCTTTCCCAGCCCGGCCCGGCCAGTGCCAGCACATAGGGTGTGAGCACGGCAGAGAGGGCCTGGGAGGCGCTGCGGGGCACGGTGCCGGGCATATTGGTGACGCCGAAGTGCACCACCCCTTCCCAGAGGAAAGTGGGGTCGGCATAGGTCGTGGGGCGGGTGGTTTCAATGCAGCCTCCCTGGTCCACGGAGATGTCGATGACCACGCTGCCCGGCTGCATGCTGCGCACCATCTCGGCGCTCACCAGGTGCGGCGCACGCGCACCCGGGACCAGCACGGCCCCGATGAGGAGGTCGGCACGGGTCACTTCTTCCGCAATGAGATCGTGATAGGCGAACAGCGCGGTGACATTGGGACCCAGGCGCCGGATCTGTTCCAGGCGCCGCCGGTCGCGGTCGAAGACCATCAGTTCGGCACCCAGGGCGGCGGCCAGTTGCGCCGCGCCGCCACCGGCATTGCCGGCGCCCAGGATCATCACGCGGCCGCGGCGCGCCCCGCTCAGGCCGCCGAGAAGCAGGCCCTTGCCCCCCTCGGACTGGTGCAGGAGACGACAGCCGATCTGGGTGGCCAGGCGGCCGGCGATGTCGCTCATGGGTGCCAGCAGGGGCAGTCCGCCGGTCTCGTCGCTCACCGTTTCGAAAGCCACGGCGGTGAGGCCGATGGCCTGCAGGCTGCGTGCCAGCTCGGGCGCGGCCGCAAGATGAAGAAAGCTGAACAGCAGATGGTCGGCGCGCAAGAGCCGCAGCTCTTCTTCCACGGGCTCCTTGACTTTCACGATCAGCTGCGCCTGCTGATACAGGGCGGGGGCATCCGGGGCGATGGCGGCGCCGGCCGCCTCGTAGCGGGTGTCGTCATAGCCGCTCGGGCGCCCCGCATCGTGTTCCACCCAGACCTCGTGACCCTGGCGCACGAGTTCCGCCACGGCCGCCGGGACCAGGCTGACTCGTCCTTCCATGGTCTTGATTTCTCTTGGAATACCGATGCGCATCGTCTCTTTACGCTCTCTTGAGCATGACGTACTATAAGGGAAGAACAAGACCTCGGCAAACGCCTCGCCGCTGAACGGTTCGTGTCCTGCGGCAGGCAGTCGTCCCTGAGGAATCGTTGCCTGCAAGGCGGGTGATGAGTAATGCGTAATGAGTGATGTCAGATTCGCCGGCCTGCCCTCCCGTCCCGACCCATCACTCATCACTCATCACTCATTACCCCATTTACTCACCGCCAAGCAAGGAGTTGATTCATGGCACAGACCAAGCATTGCCGGCTCTTGATCCTGGGGTCGGGACCGGCGGGTTATACCGCCGCCATCTATGCCGCGCGCGCCAACCTCAGTCCGGTACTCGTCACCGGCCTGCAGCAGGGAGGACAGCTCACGACCACCACGGACGTGGAGAACTGGCCCGGTGAGCCCGATGGCGTGCAGGGGCCGGAACTCATGGAGCGCATGCTCAGGCATGCCCAGCGTTTCGATACCGAGATCGTCTTCGACCAGATCACGGAAGCGAATCTCGCTGCCCGCCCCTTCGAGTTGAAGGGGGACAGTGGCGTGTATACCTGCGATGCCCTGATTATCGCCACGGGAGCGTCTGCCAAGTACCTGGGACTGCCCTCGGAAGAGGCCTACAAGGGGCGGGGCGTGTCCGCCTGTGCTACCTGTGATGGTTTTTTTTATAGAAATCAGAAAGTTGCCGTTATAGGTGGTGGAAATACCGCGGTTGAAGAGGCGCTCTATCTCTCCAATATCGCTTCCCATGTCCATGTCATTCACCGCCGTGACCGCTTTCGCGCGGAAAAAATCCTCGCCGACCGCCTGCTTGCCCGTGCTGAAAGTGGTAAGGTAAGCATTGAATGGAACCATGTGCTGGACGAGGTGCTGGGCGACGACAGCGGCGTGACGGGCATCCGCATCAGGCATGTCCAGGACGGCAGCACGAGGGAGCTGGATGTCCATGGTGTGTTCATCGCCATCGGTCACCAGCCCAATACGGCCATCTTCGAGGGGCAGCTGGAGATGGAAAAGGGCTATATCGTGGTGAAGAGCGGCACCCGGGGCAATGCCACCGCCACCAGCATCCCCGGGGTCTTCGCCGCGGGCGACGTGGCCGACAGCGTCTATCGCCAGGCGGTGACCTCGGCGGGGGCCGGCTGCATGGCCGCCCTGGACGCGGAAGCTTACCTCGACAATTTGAATGAGGCGGGGTGATGAACCGTCGGGTCCTGGTGCGGATTTTGCCTGAACAACACGGGTAACCGTTTCGGTGACGGATTCAGAAGAATGGCTGCTTGTCAGGAGCCTGAGTGGGGCCTGAGTGAGAGAGGCGGCCTTTTGACAGGCGCGGTCCCGGGGGCGTGTTCCATGTCGCCGGCGGGTTTTGCAACAGCTTGTCAAGCCGGGTATCACCAGCCTGCACAGGGGAGGAGGAGGCGCACATGTTCAACGTGGCTGAAAACCGGAAGTACCCCAGGATGGCCATCGATTGCGGTATCACCTATCGCTGCGTGGATACCGACCAGGTCAAGGAAGCCGTGGCTAAGAATATCAGCGGCAATGGTGTGCTGTTCGTGGCCGATGAAGAACCGGCTGTGGGCACACTCATGGAGATCAGGATTCAACCGGGGACCCTGTCCATCCCGCCTCTGAAGGCCATCGTCGAGGTGGTGCGGGTGGACACCGTTGCGCCAGTGATGCAGGATACCGGGCGTTACGGCATCGCCGCCATGATCCGCTCCATGGAGTAGTTTTTGACATGTTCCCAAGTGGTTGAGCGCCACGGTGATGGCGGGTGCTTGTCTGTGTCTTTGCAATAATCCCTCATGGTCATGGCGGGTACCCGGCGATGAGACAGGCGTGACATCATGCGGATACCCCGTCTGCTGCACATGCAGTCACAGCGGTGCGATTTTCCGGATGTTTCCGAGGCACTGGAGGAACCCAACGGCCTGCTGGCCGTAGGGGGTGAACTCTCGGCGGAATGCCTCCTACATGCCTATCGGCGGGGTATTTTTCCGTGGTACGGCGAGGCCCAGCCCGTTCTCTGGTGGTCCCCCGATCCGCGCATGGTGCTCTTTCCCCGGGAACTGCACGTCTCCCGCAGCCTGCGCAAGACATTGCGGCGGCACCCCTACAGGATCACCATGGACCGGTGTTTTGCCGAAGTGGTGGCGGCCTGTGCGGCGCCGCGCCGGGACGAGGCGGGGACCTGGATCACGCCGGAGATGGCGGCGGCCTACCGTCATCTCCACGAACTGGGTTTCGCCCATTCCGTGGAGGCCTGGCGGGATGGCAGGCTGGTGGGTGGCCTTTATGGGGTGGCCATCGGTCGCGTCTTCTTCGGCGAGTCCATGTTTCATCGCGAGCGCGATGCCTCCAAGGTCGCCTTCGTCTGGCTGGTGCGCAGCCTGCAGGCGCGGGGATTCGGACTCGTCGATTGCCAGGTGGCCACGCCGCACCTGGCGCGCCTGGGCGCACGGGAGATACCCCGCGCCCGCTTCATTGCTTTGCTGGATCGCTATTGCGAGCTGCCGGGCTGGCCGGCCCCCTGGTGCTTCGATGAGGGAGGGGAGGCAGTGACAGACAGGATGCAGGCGGAGGACGAATGAATTCGGCCGGCGGAACGGATCGCCTGCGATGTTTCCTGACGCTGCCCCACGAGTGCGGCTATCTGCCGGGACGGGAGGCGGTCTCGCTGGTGGTGGAGCCCGGCACGGGGATGCAACGCCCCCTGTACAGCCGCCTGGTCCTGCGGGGTTTCCGGCGCAGCGGCAATCTCGTCTACCGGCCCCACTGTAACGCCTGCACGGCCTGTATTTCGCTGCGGGTCAATGCGCCTGCCTTCCGCCCCAGCCGCAGCCAGCGCCGCTTGTGGCGTCGCAATGAGGATCTGCGCTGCGAATGGAGGGCGCCGGTCTGTGACGAAGAACATTTCCAGCTCTATGCCCGTTATCTGGCGGGACGCCACGCGGGTGGGGGCATGGACAATCCCACGCCGGAGAGTTATCGCAATTTCCTGTTCGCAACCGGGCTTGAGACCGTCTTCCTGGACTGCCGCCTGGCAGGACGCCTGGTCTGTGTCGCCGTTCTCGATGTTCTCGACGACGGCCTGTCCGCGGTTTATACCTTTTTCGATCCGGCTCTGGCGCAACGCGGTCTCGGCATCTATGCCATCATGCAAGGCATCGCGGAGGCACGCGGGCGGGGCCTGGAATGGATGTACCTGGGTTACTGGATCGATGCCTGCCGGCGCATGAACTACAAGAACCGTTTCAGGCCCTATCAGCTCTATCGGAACGGCGCCTGGCGCGAACCCGAAGCGCCCGCTTGAACCGGATTGCTCGCTGTTCTCCGTGGTGTAAACCCGCTGCCCACCACCGCTTTTTGATTTGTCCCGTTTGTTGACCGCAAGAGTGGAATTCTGTTAAATAAGCCCCCATCTCTGGGGACAGCGGCAGGAGCGAAGAAAAGGCGTATGGCGAAAGAAGAACACATCGAAATGGAAGGCACGGTCATCGAGACCCTGCCCAACACTATGTTCCGCGTGGAACTGGAGAACGGCCACGTGGTGACTGCCCATATCTCGGGCAAGATGCGCAAGCACTACATCCGCATCCTCACCGGCGACAAGGTCACGGTACAGCTTACGCCATACGACCTGTCCAAGGGACGTATCGTTTTTCGCTCGCGTTGAACTGCCAGTCATCAATGTAAGTCTCAACAGTCGAGGTTGATGGGGTTCAGTTGAGGCTTGTCGCTGCAGGTGACGCCTGTCATTCGAGCGCAGCGGGAAATGACGGTATTCCTGTCATTTCGAGCGCAGCGGGAAATGACGGTATCCCTGTCATTTCGAGCGCAGCGAGAAATCTCGGGGGCAGTGGGGCAGGATTTCTCCCTCCGGTCGAAATGACAAGGAAATGTGGTCGAAATGACAAGGAGATGTGGTCGGAATGACAAGGGAATGAAGTCGGAATGACAAGGAAGCGTGGTCGAAAAGACCACACATTTCCCCTTATCCCTTCACCGTTTCCCTTGCCTTGCGGATGTCGAACACCAGGCGGTCGTCCTTCACGTCGATGCGGACGTGACCGCCCTTGGCCAGTCTGCCGAAGAGGAGTTCGTCGGCCAGGGGTTTCTTGATGTGATCCTGAATGGTGCGGGCCATGGGCCGCGCGCCCATCTTGGGATCATAGCCGTGCAGTGCCAGCCATTCGCGGGCTGCCTCCTCCACCTTGAGGGTGACCTTGCGTTCTTCCAGCTGGGCCTCGAGTTCGATGATGAACTTGTCCACTACGTTGACGATGGTCTCTGCCGACAGGGGCGCAAACTGGATGATGGCGTCCAGGCGGTTGCGGAATTCGGGGGTGAAGGTGCGCCTGATGACTTCCATCCCGTCGCTGCTGTGATCCTGGGTGGCGAAACCGATGGAGGGGCGGCTCATCTGTTCCGCCCCGGCGTTGGTGGTCATGATGATGATGACATTGCGGAAATCCGCCTTGCGCCCGTTGTTGTCTGTGAGCGTGCCATGGTCCATGACCTGCAGCAGCAGGTTGAAGACGTCGGGATGGGCCTTTTCGATTTCGTCCAGCAGCAGTACCGCATGGGGATTCTTGGTGATGGCCTCGGTCAGCAGGCCGCCCTGGTCGTAGCCCACGTAGCCGGGCGGGGCGCCGATGAGCCGCGATACCGTGTGGCGCTCCATGTACTCCGACATATCGAAGCGGACCAGCTCGATGCCCATGATCTTGGCCAGTTGCCGGGTGACTTCGGTCTTGCCCACGCCGGTGGGACCGGCAAAGAGGAAGGAACCGATGGGCCGGTTGCTGTGGCCGATGCCGGAACGGGACATCTTGATGGCGGTCACCAGGGTGTCGATGGCCTCGTCCTGGCCGTAGACCACCATCTTCAGGTCGCGGTCCAGGGTGCGCAGCTTCTCCTTGTCGGAGTGGGAGATGTTCTTGGCCGGGATGCGCGCGATGCGTGCGATGATGTTCTCCACGTCACGCACGCCGATGGTTTTCTTGCGCTTGCCCGGCGGCTGCAGGCGCTGGAAGGCGCCGGCCTCGTCGATGACATCGATGGCCTTGTCGGGGAGGTGGCGGTCGTTGATGTAGCGGGCCGACAGCTCCGCGGCGGTGCGCAGTGACTCCTTGCTGTAGCGCACCTTGTGGTGTTCCTCGAAGCGGGACTTGAGCCCCATGAGGATCTGGACCGTTTCCTCCACGGAGGGTTCGTTGACGTCGATCTTCTGGAAACGCCGCGCCAGTGCCCGGTCTTTCTCGAAGATGCCGCGGTACTCCTGATAGGTGGTGGAGCCGATGCAGCGCAGCTCGCCGGAGGCGAGCATGGGTTTGATGAGGTTGGAGGCATCCATGACTCCACCGGAAGTGGAACCTGCACCGATGATGGTATGGATCTCGTCGATGAACAGGATGGCGTGGGGTTCCTTGCGAAGCTGGGCGAGAATGCCCTTGAGGCGTTTTTCGAAATCGCCGCGATACTTGGTGCCGGCCAGCAGGGCGCCCATGTCCAGGCAGTAGACCGTGCTGTCCGCCAGTACTTCCGGCACCTCGGCATCGATGATCTTCTTTGCCAGTCCCTCGGCGATGGCCGTCTTGCCCACGCCGGCCTCGCCCACCAGCAGGGGGTTGTTCTTGCGCCGCCGGCACAGCACCTGGATCAGGCGCTGTAATTCGGCATCCCGTCCGATGAGGGGGTCGATGCGGCCGCTCTTGGCCTTGAGATTGAGATTGGTGGCGTATTGTTCCAGGGGACTCTTGGCGTTGTCTTCTTCAGATTCGTTGTCCAGTTCCGGCGAGATGGACATGCCATCGCCATCGTCACCGGCGTACTTGGAGATGCCGTGGGAGATGTAGTTGACCACGTCGAGGCGGGTGATGTTCTGTTCATTGAGAAAATACACCGCCTGGGAGTCCTGTTCCCCGAAGATGGCCACGAGTATGTTGGGCGCTCCCACTTCGCGCTTGCCGGAGGACTGGACGTGAAAGACGGCGCGTTGCAAGACCCGCTGGAAGCCCAGGGTGGGCTGGGTTTCGCGCTCCTCGTCATTGAGCCGCGGGGTGGTTTCGTCCAGGAAGCGGGTCAGTTCCCGCTTGAGCGTCTCCAGATCGGCACCGCAGGCATGCAGGATGGCCGCCGCAGCGGAATTGTCGATGAGGGCAAGCAGCAGATGTTCCACCGTGATGAACTCGTGCTTCTTGTCCCGCGCCTCCTGGAAGGCGACGTTGAGTGTGTGTTCGACATCCTTGCTTAGCATGATCGGGTACCTTTGGCTCTCATGTTCTCTTCAGATTCTCCGGCCTGTGCGGGCTGCCTTGTGTCGCGGCCCATCTACCGGGGTACGCCGGCGGGGCGCGTTTCAGTCCGATGCCTTTTCCATGGTGCACAGCAGCGGATGCTGGTTCTTGCGCGCAAACTGGTTGACCAGTGCAACCTTCGTCTCCGCAATATCGCGGGTGAAGACACCGCAGACGCCGACGCCCCGGGTATGGACATGGAGCATGATCTGGGTGGCCTTCTCGCGATCCATGCCGAAGATGTTTTCCAGCACGTGGACCACGAAGTCCATGGGAGTATAGTCGTCGTTCAGCAGCAGAACTTTATACATGGGCGGTCGTTTGAGCCTGGGCTTCGCCTCCTGTAACGCCAACCCGTCGTCGTAATTCTGACGTTGTTTCTTTCCGCTCATGGCCTCGATTATATCTGATCCGACAAAATAATTCCGTCAGCGCCAATGGCTTCGATGATGACCTGGGTGAAGATAAGTGGCGATTATTATACGAAATTATTGCCTTGAAACAGTATTCCTCGACCATTGTTCGTCTGTTGGATGTATCGACAGATGGGCCGCTGCTTTTTAATACCCCGCTGAAGATTTTGCAAAATACTTGCCAGGGAAGAAGCGGATTTCGCGCTGTAATACCTGGTCGTGGGACAGTTGACGGACAACCCGAGCAGCAGTGCCAGAGTGGGGCAGTGTGAATTTCAGGTATGAATTTTCAGGTCTTGACTATCGGGAAAACTTTGCTCAAAGTGGACGGTGAGAAGGTATTGTCATGAGGTTGATGGCGCCAGTGTCTTCGTTACCGGAGGCTGAAGTCTGGACACCTTCTTGTGAAACAAGTCGTTCGACTTAACTCGGGTAGACTGTTCTGTTTCATAAAAAGAATAGAGGTGTAGGAAATATGGCGACCGGTGTTGTTAAATGGTTCAATAATGCGAAAGGCTTCGGCTTCGTGTCTCCGGACGGTGGTGGGGACGACGTTTTCGCCCATTTCTCTGCAATAGCCATGGAAGGATACAAAAGCCTGAAACAGGGACAGAAAGTGGAGTTCGATATTTCCGAAGGTCCCAAAGGTCTGTACGCGGCGAACATCCGCCCGGCGGACGACAACTGAACACGCCCATACTGCGGCACTGACAGGGGCCTGATGCTCCTGCCCGGGCGCACCCCGTAAAGGGGTGCGCAAGATCCCTTTCATATTGCCGACAGGCAAATACTCTCTGCATCACGGCCTGGAAGATAGGAATTTACCCATATAATATCAGAATTTTCAGGTCGCTTTCCTGCCTACATCTTCTTTACGATTGCTTCTGCAAAACCGGAACAGCTCAGCAGTGTGGCGCCCTCCATGAGGCGTTCCAGGTCATAGGTGACGGTCTTGGCGGCGATGGCACCACTCAGCCCCTTGATGATGAGATCGGCCGCTTCGGTCCAGCCCAGGTGGCGCAGCATCATTTCCGCCGACAGGATCAGTGAACTGGGGTTGACGCGGTCCTGTCCGGCGTATTTGGGTGCCGTGCCGTGGGTGGCCTCGAAGAGGGCCACGGTGTCCGAGAGGTTGGCGCCCGGCGCGATGCCGATGCCGCCCACCTGGGCAGCCAGGGCGTCGGAGATATAGTCGCCGTTGAGGTTGAGCGTTGCGATGACATCGTAGTCCGCGGGGCGCAGCAGGATCTGCTGCAGGAAGGCATCTGCAATGACATCCTTGATAATGATCTCGTGCCCCGTGCCGGGGGCGCGGAAGCTGCACCAGGGGCCGTCGTCGATTTCCACCGCGCCGAATTCCTCTTTGGCCAGTTCATAGCCCCATTCCTTGAAGGCGCCCTCGGTGAATTTCATGATATTGCCCTTGTGGACCAGGGTGACGGAATCACGGCCGTTGTCGATGGCGTATTGGATGGCCTTGCGTACCAGGCGCCTGGTGCCTTCCCGCGAGACGGGCTTGATGCCGATGCCGGAGGTCTCGGGGAAACGGATCTTGGTGACGCCCATCTCCTCCTGCAGAAAACGGATGACTTTTCGTACTTCGGGCGAGCCGGCTTCCCACTCGATACCGGCGTAGATATCCTCGGAGTTTTCCCGGAAGATCACCATGTCGGTCTTCTCAGGCTCGCGCAGGGGACTGGGGGTGCCTTGAAAATAGCGCACGGGACGCAGGCAGACATAGAGATCCAGCTCCTGGCGCAGCGCCACGTTGAGGGAACGGATGCCGCCGCCCACGGGTGTGGTGAGGGGGCCCTTGATGGCCACCAGGAAGCGGCGCACCGCGTCCAGGGTTTCCTCGGGCAGCCAGGTGTCGGCGCCATAGACCCGGGTGGCCTTCTCGCCGGCATAGATCTCACACCAGGCGACAGCGCGACGGCCGCCGTAGGCCTTCTCCACCGCCGCGTCCACGACCCGGCACATCGCGGGCGTAATGTCCACGCCGATGCCGTCGCCCTCGATGAAGGGAATGATGGGGCGGGGGGGTACCTCCAGAGAGAGATCGGAACGGGTTGTGATGGGTTCTCCATCCGTGGGTATTTGGATGTGCTGATATGTCATGGAAACACCTTGAATCGAAGACATGGTCAATTGTGAGAGCTACCTGAACGGGCCGGATGAAGCGTTGTGTACCCTGCGACACCCTCCCGGAAGACCCGCAAAGGCGCCCATTCTAGCAATTTCCTTCCCCGGGGGCGAATGACCGTTTTCAATGGCGGGCTTTCAGCTTTGCCATTGCCGGCCGATAGAGGGGGTTGTAGCATGCCGGAAAGGAAATCTCGCACATGACATGGCAGCCCCATATCACGGTAGCCGGCGTGGTGGAACACGAAGGCCGTTTCCTGCTGGTAGAGGAAACCTGTGGCGGGCGGGTGGTGGTCAACCAGCCCGCCGGTCATCTGGAACCGGGGGAGAGCCTCATCGAGGCCGTGGTGCGCGAAACCCTGGAAGAAACCGCCTGCCGCATCCAGCCCACCCATCTGACCGGTGTCTATCAGT
Source organism: Gammaproteobacteria bacterium (assembly GCA_026981935.1). Lineage (GTDB taxonomy): Bacteria > Pseudomonadota > Gammaproteobacteria > SZUA-140 > SZUA-140 > S012-109. The sequence continues at coordinate 15,032 of JALSIC010000104.1, read as the reverse complement.
GGCGCAGTCCCCATGACAAGACCTATCTGCGGTTCTGTTTTGCCGCGCAATGCCTTGAGCAGGAACTTACGCAGGCGCTCGACGAGGGCATCTTCCATGTCCTCTGGCTGACCCGGGAAGAGGTGAACCGGCGCCGGGAGAATCTGCGCAGTCCCATGGTGCTGCGTTGTATCGACGACTATCTTGCCGGCAGACACTATCCATTGGAGATCCTCAACCACATGTACCCCTGACCAGTCCGTTCTGCCCCATCTGGGGACCCGGCAGTCCGATCTGAGCCACGCTCTTTGTGCCTCAAAGCGGCACATTTTTTGTTACAATGCTCAATTTTCAGCCCTGGACTGCAGTTCTGATGAGCGTATCGACGTTATCGGTGAGGAAGCAGCGGATCATCGTCGGCATGTCGGGCGGCGTCGATTCTTCCGTCGCGGCCCTGTTGTTGAAGGAGCAGGGTCATGCCGTGAGTGGGGTCTTCATGCGCAACTGGGAGGAGCCGCGCACCGATGGGCCCTGTCCGGCGGAGCGCGACGCCCGCGACGCCCTGGCCGTGTGCGAGCGGCTGGGTATCGAGCTGGATGCGGTGAGTTTCGCCCGCGAATACCGGGAGCGCGTGTTCCGCTATTTCCTGGAGGAGTACGCCCGCGGCCGCACGCCCAATCCTGATGTGCTGTGCAACAAGGAGATCAAGTTCCGGGCCTTCCTCGACCATGCCCTGGCGCAGGGCGCCGAGTGTATAGCGACCGGTCATTATGCCCGTATCGTCCGGCACGACGGTCGTTATCGCCTGTTCAAGGGGCGGGATCCCGACAAGGATCAGAGCTATTTCCTCCATCTGCTGGATCAGTCGCAGCTTGCGCGCTGCCGTTTTCCCCTCGGGGAACTGCGCAAGGCCGAGGTGCGGAGCCTGGCGCGGCGCGCGGGTTTCGCCAACCATGACAAGAAGGACAGTACCGGCATCTGCTTCATCGGAGAGCGCGATTTCAAGGATTTCCTGGCGCGATTCCTGCCCGCCCGGCCCGGCGAGATCCGCACCCCGGCAGGCGAAGTGCTGGGACGGCACGACGGCCTCATGTTCTATACCATCGGTCAGCGCAAGGGCATGGGTATCGGGGGGCGGCGCCGCGACAGCGGCGCGCCCTGGTATGTGGTGGACAAGGACCTCGCGGCCAATGTCCTGGTGGTGGCCCAGGGAAGTCATCATCCTCTCTTGTACAGCACGGCCCTGGTGACGGAGCCGGTGCACTGGATCGCCGGCCGGCCGCCGCTGCCCGCGCGGCTCGCGGCCAAGGTACGCTATCGCCAGGCGGATCAGCCCTGCCTGGTGAGTGACATGGGCGGAGGGCGCTGCCGGGTGGCATTCCAGCAGCCGCAGCGGGCCGTGACGCCGGGCCAGTCCGTGGTCTTCTATCGTGGCGAGGAGTGTCTGGGCGGCGGTGTCATCGCTGCGGTGGAAGGCATTGCAGAAGCTGTTCCGGACAAGGAAGGCGGTCATGTCGCGTTCACCGGCTGATGCCACCCTGGCGCTTGCGGGGGTATTCCAGGCGGCCGCGCTGGTGAAGCAGGTGGCGTGCGAGGGGCGGGTGGACGAGGGCGATTTCGAAACCTGCATCCGCAGTATTTTCGAGGTCGATCCCGAGACGACCGAATCGGTCTACGGGGGGCGTTACCATGTGGCCCGCGGGCTGCGGCTGGTCATCGATCAGTTCGGCGAGGGTGACAAGCGCAACAACCTCGACGTGACGCGTTACGTGATCGCCATTCTTTATCTGGAGCGCAAGCTGTCCAAGCGCCGCGACCTGCTTCAGACCCTGGCCGAAGGCATCGAGCGTATTCGTGAGCAGGCCGCGCATTTTTCCCTCACGCACGAAAACATCATTGCCGCCCTGGCCGACCTCTACGTGAACACCATCAGCACACTGACACCGCGCATCGTCGTGCAGGGTGAACAGGGTTATCTGTCGTCGCCCGCCAATGCCGCCCGGGTCCGGGCCCTGCTCCTGGCGGGAATCCGCTCGGCGGTGCTGTGGCGCCAGAGCGGCGGGAGCCGCTGGCAGCTTGTCTTCCAGCGCCGCAAGCTGAGTCAGACGGCACGGCAGTTGATGGCGGTATGACATGATGGGCGGGCAGGGCATCTGTCCGCCATTTTTGCAAACCTGACCGACGAGAGTATGCTTTGACCATGGACCATGCCCCCCTCACGGCCATTTCCCCCATCGACGGACGCTACCAGGACAAGGTCGATGAACTGCGTCCCATCTGCAGCGAGTTCGGCCTGATCCGGCACCGGGTGCTGGTTGAAGTCCGCTGGCTGGAGGCACTGGCCGCCTGTGATGCCATTCCCGAGGTGCCGGCCTTCGGCGAGCATGCCCGTCATATCCTGCAGGGCATCGTGGACGGTTTCTCCGAGGCCGATGCCCAGCGGATCAAGAACATCGAGCGCACCACCAACCATGATGTCAAGGCAGTGGAGTACTTTCTCAAGGAAAAGATCGCCGGCAACCGCGAACTGGAGGCCGTGGCCGAGTTCATCCACTTCGCCTGCACTTCCGAGGACATCAACAACCTGGCCTATGCCCTGATGTTGCGCGAGGCGCGCAACCTGCTGCTGCCGGTCTGCGACGAGTTGATAGAAAACCTGCGCGAAATGGCCCACCGTTATGCGGATCAGCCCATGATGGCGCGCACCCATGGCCAGCCGGCCTCGCCCACCACCCTGGGGAAGGAGATGGCCAATGTGGTCGTGCGCCTGCAGCGTCAGCGCCGACAGCTCGCCGCCGTGCCCCTGCTGGGCAAGATGAACGGTGCCACGGGCAATTACAATGCCCATCGCGTGGCCTATCCCGAGGTGGACTGGCCTGCATTGTGCCGTGAGTTCGTCTGCGGTCTGGGGCTGGAATGGAATCCCTATACCACCCAGATCGAGCCCCATGATTATCTTGCCGAGTTTTTCCAGGCACTGATGCGCTTCAATACGGTGCTGCTGGATTTCTGCCGCGACGTGTGGGGGTATATCGCGCTGGGTTATTTCGTGCAGAAGACCGTGGCCGGTGAGGTGGGTTCCTCGACCATGCCTCACAAGGTCAATCCCATCGACTTCGAGAACGCCGAAGGCAACCTGGGGGTGGCCAACGCCGTTCTGGGGCATCTCAGCACCAAGCTGCCGGTTTCACGCTGGCAACGTGACCTCACCGATTCCACTGTCTTGCGCAATCTCGGCGTGGGACTGGCACACAGCCTGCTTGCCTGGCGCGCCTGTCTCAAGGGCCTGGGCAAGCTGGAATGCGATGCCGGACGCCTGCGCGCCGACCTGGAGCATGCCTGGGAACTGCTTGCGGAACCCATTCAGACCGTGATGCGACGCTATGGGGTGGCCAACCCTTACGAAAGGCTGAAAGAACTCACCCGCGGCCAGCGTGTGGACCGGGAGACCCTGCATCGGTTCATCACGGCACTGGAGATTCCGGACAACGCGAAGCGTTATTTGCTCAGCCTGAGTCCCGCGGATTACACCGGTTATGCCGGGACCCTGGCCCGGGATGTGTGAATCGTGACCTGATTCACAGTTTTCCGCCGCCCGGCCGGCGATAATCACCATCACAGGGAAGCAGGAGCGGCGCCTCTCCTTCCTCCTCTTCCTCCTCCTCCAAAAGAGCGCCGCTTCATTGCCCTCGACCCGGACTGCCGGCTCCTCCCCCCTGGCAGTCCGGGTTTTCTTTTGGTTTTTCCCCGCCGGCAGCATGCCGGTCCCGTTTCCCGTGTCTTGCCGGAGCATGTCGCCAAAGTTGCCTCCGGCCCTGCCCAGGCCCTACCATTAGCGCTTTGTCCCACCAGGAAGAACGAGATGCTGGATCCCCATCTGTTGAGAAGCGACCTGGAGGCCGTGGCGGCCCGTCTTGCGCGCCGTGGCTTCGTGCTGGACGTGGAGAAATACCGTGCCCTGGAGGCCGAGCGCAAGGACATCCAGGTGCTCACCCAGAGTCTTCAGCAGGAGCGCAACAGCCGCTCCAGGGCCATCGGGCGGGCCAAGGCGGCGGGAGAGGACATCGAGCCCCTGAAGACGGCGGTGACAGAGTTGGGCGAGCGTCTCAAGGACGCCGAGACGCGCCTGGCGGTCATCCAGCAGCAGCTTCGGGACATGGCCCTGGCACTGCCCAATCTGCCCCACGAGAGCGTGCCCGACGGTGACGACGAGGCGGACAACGTGGAACTGCGTCGCTGGGGGGAACCGCCGGACTTCGATTTTACACCGCGCGATCACGTGGCGCTGGGCGAGGCGCTGGGGCTCATGGATTTCGATGCCGCCGCGAAAATCACCGGTGCCCGTTTCGTCACTCTGGCCGGCCCCCTGGCCCGCCTGCACCGGGCCCTGATCCAGTTCATGCTGGATCTGCACACGGGCGAACATGGCTACGAAGAAGTCTATGTGCCCTACATCGTCAATGCGGACAGCCTCCTGGGCACGGGGCAGTTGCCCAAGTTTGCGGAAGACCTCTTTCCCGTGGTCCGCGACGGGCGCAGCGACGAGTATTACCTGATCCCCACCGCCGAGGTGCCCGTCACCAACCTCTGGCGTGACACGATACTGGAAGCGGACAGCCTGCCCCGGCGCTACGTTTGCCATACACCCTGTTTCCGCAGCGAGGCCGGTTCCTACGGCAAGGACACTCGCGGCATGATCCGCCAGCACCAGTTCGAAAAAGTGGAGCTGGTTCAGGCCGTGCATCCCGAGGATTCCCATGCGGCGCTGGAGACGCTCACTGCCCATGCGGAAGAGGTCCTGCAGCGCCTGGAGCTGCCCTACCGCGTGGTGGCCCTGTGCGCCGGCGATCTGGGTTTCGCCGCCGCCAAGACCTATGACCTGGAGGTGTGGCTGCCGGGCCAGCTGAAGTACCGGGAGATCTCCTCCTGCAGCAATTTCGAGGATTTTCAGGCCCGGCGCCTGCAGGCGCGCTGGCGCGATCCGGAAACCGGCAAGCCGCGCCTGCTGCACACTCTCAACGGTTCCGGCCTGGCGGTGGGGCGCACCCTGGTGGCCATCATGGAGAATCACCAGGATGCCGATGGCTGCATCCGGGTGCCCGCCGCGTTGCGGCCTTACCTGGGCGGCATGACGCATATCACCCCCAGCGGCTGACCCGGGTACCGTGGAGCATCTGCCGGTTTTCCTCGATCTGCGTGACCGCCGCTGCCTGGTGGTGGGCGGCGGCGAGGTGGCTGCCCGCAAGGTGGCCTTGCTGCGCCAGGCCGGGGCGAGGGTGGAAGTGGTGGCACCGCGGCTCGCCGAAGGCTTGCAGGCGCAGGCGGCGGCAGGGGAGATCACGCATCATGCCATGCCCTATGCCGAGTCCCTGCTGGAAGACGCCGTCCTGGTCGTGGCCGCCACCGACGATGTGGATCTCAACCGCCGGGTCTCCAGAGCGGCCCGGGCGCGCAACATTCCCGTCAATGTCGTGGATCAGCCGGCCTTGTGCAGTTTCATCTTTCCCTCCATCGTGGACCGCGCGCCGGTGACCATCGCGGTGTCCACGGGTGGGGCTTCGCCTGTCCTGGCACGCTTGCTCAGAGCCCACCTGGAGGCCGTGATCCCCGCCGGTTACGGGCGCCTGGCCCGGCTTCTGGGCGGTTTTCGTGAAAGGGTCAAGGCACGTTTTGCCGACGGGCGTGAACGGCGCCGCTTCTGGGAGCGCATCCTGCAAGGCCCGGTGACGGAGATGGTCTTTGCGGGACGCGAGCGCGAGGCGGCCGAACTGATCCGGCGCAGTCTCGACGATGCCCGGCCGCCATTCAGGGGGGAGGTCTATCTGGTGGGTGCAGGCCCGGGCGATCCCGATCTGCTCACGTTTCGTGCCCTGCGCCTCATGCAGCAGGCGGACATCGTCTTCTACGACCGTCTGGTCTCGCCCGAGATTCTCGCCATGGCGCGGCGCGACGCGCCCCGCTACTACGTGGGAAAGAAACGGAACTATCACAGCGTGCGCCAGGTCGAGATCAACCGCCTGCTGGTGGAACATGCCCGTGCGGGCAAGAAGGTGCTGCGCCTCAAGGGCGGCGACCCCTTCATCTTCGGGCGCGGCGGCGAGGAGATCGAGAGCCTCTCGCGGGAAGGCATTCCCTTCCAGGTCGTGCCGGGCATCACCGCCGCGAGCGGCTGCGCCGCCTATGCCGGCATACCGCTCACCCATCGCGACCATGCCCAGTCCGTGGTCTTCGTTACCGGCCATCTCAGGGACGGCCGTCTCAACCTGGACTGGGACAAGATCGTGCAACCCCAGCAGACCATCGTGATCTACATGGGCTTGACGGGGCTCGATCTGATCTGCCGCGAGCTGGTGGCCCACGGCCTGGCGCCGGAGACGCCAGCGGCCCTGGTGGCCCAGGGGACGACACCCCGGCAGCAGGTGCTTGTCGGGAGCCTGGAGACGCTGCCCTCACAAGTCCTGGAGGCAGAGATCCATGCCCCCACTCTGGTGATCGTGGGCGAGGTCGTGCGCCTGCACGACACCCTGGCCTGGTACCGGCGGACAGAGGACGGATGACAGAAGACAGAATGGAGCGCCGAGTTGCACTCGGCATTGCCTTTTACAGTCTTTCCCTGTTGCGCATCGCCCACATCGTCTCCGCCAGTCCATGGGCCGTCTCGAGGCCGTCGGCCCTGCCCAGCAGGCGCAGGGCGATGGCCGCCGTGGCGATGACGGCGGCGGTGCCGTATTCGTCTTCTGTTTCGCCGCGCCACAGGGCCGCCAGGTGCCTCGGATCCATGGTTTCGGCCTTGAGGTGACGACGCGAAAAGAGCGCCGGCCAGGTCTCTTCCAGCGCCTCGCCCTCGTGGACCGATAACACCGGGCAGGGCAGGTCCGGGTTGCGTTCGGCCTCGCCGCCTTCGCCCTTGAAGACCGCCATGCGGGGCTGTTCCAGCAGCAGGGCCGCCTGCTGATGAATCACGCGGTAGCCGGGGTGAAAGATGCCCTGCAGCAGGCAGGGCGCATTCAGGGGATTGAGCATGCGCAGCAGGGTGTTCACCGGCGAGCGCAGCCCCAGCAGGTGGCGCAGGTTGAGGATTTCCTTCAGGCGGGGACAGAAATGCGCCAGGTCGATGAAGGCAAAACGGCTTCGCTCGATCTCCCGGCCCACTGCGGTGAAGTCCCGGCACAGGGGGATGCCCAGGGCGGCGAGGGCATCGGGGGTGTAGAGGCGGTCGTCCCTGAAGCCCCGCGTGCCATGCATGAGGATGGAGATCCCGCTTTCCGCCAGGAGCAGGGCGGCCAGGATGAACCAGGGCAACTGGCGGCGCTTACCGGCATAGCTCGACCAGTCCAGGGTCACTGCCGGCAGGCGGGGCGGGAGCTCGAGACTTGCGCGCGCGGCCTGGACGAAGCCGGCCAGCTCTTCCGGGCTTTCTTCCTTGACCCGCAGCAGCATGAGAAAGGCGCCCAGCTGGACCGCTTCCACCTGCCCTGCCAGGATCATGGACATGGCCTCGCGGGCCTCATCGAAAGTCAGCGACCGGGCGCCTTTTTTCCCCCGGCCCAGGATACGGACATAGTGTGCAAAGGGATGCGTTTCATTCATCTCATGACGTTTCCATCATTGCCACGCTCCGGTTTACGAGGTGCCCGGGCGCGCCACCCCCGGCGCAATGCCTTCGCCCGGCCCCAGCGCCCTGTCTATTGAGACTTGCGTTAATGCCTGGCACCCGTCGTGCGGCCTGGATGCGGGCCCCGAGGGCCGGCATCTCCTTGCCATTCCCACCACGCTGCTTTGTCATTGCCACCACACTGCTTAGGCATTTCGACCTCTCTCCTGTCATTTTGACCTCACTTCTCTGTCATTTCGACCGCAGGGAGAAATCCTGCGTCTGCGACCTCGGATTCCTCGCTGCGCTCGGAATGACGAAAAAGCGTCATTTCCCGCTGTGCTCGAATGACAGGTGTTACCTGGAAAGACAAATGCCAACCGAAGCCAACATGCCCCGACCATCATGACTTGCATCATTGACTGAGGGCCGTTGTGCGACCTGGATACGGGCCTCGAGGGGCGAAATCCAGGGAAAGGCGCCATTCATCCCGGATTTCGCTTCGTTTCTCCAGGCTACCCATGTGATGCATACAGGGAACCCCCGATAATGACAGCATGTCTTCATGCGTTTCATTGTCGGCCATGCCCAGGGCAAAAAAAAGCCCCGGGCGGGCCGGGGCTGTCGCTGGTTCTGGCGTGAGCCTCAGTCTTCGCCGCCGCTGAATGCGCCGATGAGGTGCAACAGACTGAGGAACAGGTTGTAGATGCTCACATAGAGGCTCACCGTGGCCAGGATGTAATTGGTCTCGCCGCCATGGACGAGTTGGCTGGTTTCGTACAGGATCAGCCCGGACATCAGCAGCACGAACATCGCAGAGACTGCCAGCTGCAGACCGGGAATTTCAAAGAACAGGCCGCCAATCGCGGCGAGGAAGGCGACCAGGATGCCCACCATGAGAAAACCGCCCATGAAGGTGAAATCCTTGCGGGTGGTGAGCACGTAGGCCGACAGGCCGAGAAAGATGGCGCCCGTGCCGCCCAGCGCGGTCATGACGAGTTGATCCCCGTTGGGCAGGCCCAGATAGGTGCTGATGATGGGCCCCAGGGTCAGTCCCATGAAACCCGTCAGGGCGAAGACTGAAACCAGCCCCCAGGCGCTGTTGCGCAGCTTGTGGGTGAGGAACAGCAGACCGAAATAGCCCACCAGTGTCAGCAGCAGTCCCGGGTGGGGCAGGTTGAACAGGACCGACAGGCCCGCCGTCGCGGCACTGAACAACAGCGTCATGGACAGCAGGGCATAGGTGTTGCGAATCAGCTTGCTCGTCGCCAGACCGGATGTGGTCGTCCGGCTGATACTACTGGTCTGAATCGGGTTCATCGCGTCGTCTTTCCTCGAATGTTGACAAACAAACTGCATAATAGTGCTTCATGCCAGGAAAGACAAGTTCGAATAAAAGGTTTATATTGTTCGGAAATAATTTATGTTATTGAAGAAACAGGATTTTGGCGGCGTTTGCAGTTATATTCAGTAGGATGGGAATGAAAACGCCATGCCGCATGACAGAAAGACACCATTTGCAGCGCCTTGCGGCATGGCGGGTTCCGGTTTGGCTGTCTATGTTTCTTTTCATGGAGGTTGCCATGGCGCTCGAACTGCATTCAACAGCCTTTGAACACGGTGCCGCCATTCCTGCCCGTTATACCTGTGAGGGAGATGACATTGCTCCCCCTCTGAGCTGGCATGGCGTGCCTGCAGATACCCGGAGTCTCGTCCTCATTGTCGATGATCCTGACGCCCCCGACCCCGCCGCACCGCGCATGACCTGGGTGCACTGGGTACTTTACAACCTGCCGCCAGATCTCACGGGACTGCCCGAAGGGACGACTGCTGCCGACCTTCCCCAGGGGACGGGTGAAGGACTCAACGACTGGAAACGTGCCGGTTACGGCGGACCGTGCCCGCCCGTCGGCAGGCATCGCTATTTCTTCAAACTCTATGCCCTGGATACCGTTCTGCAGAGACCGGGCGGTTCGGCTACCCCCACCAAGGCAGAAGTGGAAACCGCCATGGCGGGCCACGTGCTGGAACAGGCTACACTCGTGGGGACTTATCAGAAGGGAGAGTAGCTGCTGGACACGAGCTGCCCTGCAGAGTAAGGTATGCGCGCCTTGCCTGCGCAAGTTGCTCCGAAAACAAACGTTTTCCTGTCCGGAGAGGTGGCTGAGCGGTTGAAAGCACCGGTCTTGAAAACCGGCGAGGGTTAACGCCCTCCGTGGGTTCGAATCCCACCCTCTCCGCCATCAAGTCATTTTATCCTTCTTGGTGAATCACCGCTGCCCTACAGAGTCTCTTCTGCCGGCAAGGGGAGAAGGTCGGGATGAGGGGGAAGCTGCGCGGCCGCTTCGACTGCCTGATGGATCGACCCCCATCTCGGATTACCCCCGGCTTGGGCGCGGGGCGGCAGGCAAACTCCACCTGTCCGCTTCTGAATCACTGCCTCTCAATGGCATTTGCCAACAATATTGCGTTCGATTAGTATTTTGTAATACCACTGAGGAATGCCAAGGGGGCATGCCATGGAAGCCGTGAAGATTTCGCCCAAGTATCAGGTCGTCATCCCCAAAAGGATCCGCGAGGCGCTGAACCTGCGCCCAGGCCAACGGTTGCAGATCATGGAGATTGGCAACCGCATCGAGCTCATCCCGGAGCGTCGCATCGAGGAGATGGAAGGTTTTCTTGAGGGTATCGACACCGGAGTGCCGCGCGAGGACGACCGCCTGTGAATCATGTGGTGGATTCCTCCGCCTGGCTGGAGTTTTTCGCGGGCGGTCCTAATGCCACGCACTTCCGCGAACCACTGAGCCAGCCGGAAAGGCTTATTGTCCCTACCATCACCCTCTATGAAGTATTCAAGGTCGTGCACCGCCAGCGGGGGGAGGATGCCGCCATTCAGGCAGTCGCTCTGATGCGGCAGGGACACGAGGTCCCGCTGGATGCGAGCCTGGCCATTCAGGCCGCACAGACCAGCCTGGAACTGAACCTGCCCATGGCAGACAGCATCATCCTCACGACGGCCCGTATCCACCAGGCTTGCCTCTGGACCCAGGACGACGACTTCAAGGGTCTGGAAGGTGTACAGTGTTTCCCCAGAAAGGATTGAAGCCTGCGGACTCACGTCGCGTCGTCAGTTAATAGTATCAATGCAAGTCTCAATAGCCGAGGTTTATGGGCTTCAGTTGGGGTTTGTCGTTCCAGGTGTCGCCTGTCATTTCGAGCACAGCGGGAAATGACAGTATCCTTGTCATTTCGAGCGTAGCGAGAAATCTTGGGGCAGCGGGGTAAGATTTCTCCCTTCGGTCGAAATGACAGGGAGGTGAGGTCAAAATGAAAAAGAGAGCGTGGCGGCAACGGCAAGGAAGTACGGCGGGAATGACATCATCCCTGTCATTTCGAGCACAGCGGGAAATGACAGTATCCTTGTCATTTCGAGCGTAGCGAGAAATCTTGGGGCAGCGGTAAGATTTCTCCCTTCAGTCGAAATGACAGGGAGGTGAGGTCGAAATGACAGTGGGCTTGTCATTCCCCCCTTTTCATTTCGAGCATGCATGGGTCGTTCCTTCCGGGCGGTCGGTCGGCCATTCGCGGTGTTACTGCGGCCATGTGCAGTCGGCATAGTTCTTTGCCGAGTACAACTCGGCGATCCCTTTGTCACAGCATCTTGCCTTACCTGGCTGTACGGCTGCACAATTTGTGAGGATGATGTCGGTTTGGGGGTATGCCTGTGAAACTTTATCTCGTGCAGCATGGCGAGGCCTGCGCCAGTGAAGTCGATCCCGAGCGGCCCCTGACCGAACGGGGCAGGGCCGATGTTGAGCTGTTGGCTGCATTTCTCAGTCAGGCCGGTTTGCGGGTGGGATGCGTGGTGCACAGTGGCAAGCTGCGTGCCCGGCAGACTGCGGATATCCTGGCGGCGGCCGTGGCGCCTGGGGTGGTACCAGTGAGCCGGGCGGACATCAATCCCAACGACGATCCCACTGCGATCGATTGGGGCGGTGCTGAGTGGGGCAGGGACACGCTGGTGGTCAGCCATATGCCTTTTCTGGCCGGCCTGGTTTCATTCCTGGTGACGGGTGTCCCTGACAAAAGCGTGGTGGCCTATCTGCCGGGCACTCTGGTGTGCCTGGAACGGGCCGAAGGCGGCTGGCAGATCGACTGGGTGATCAGGCCGGAATTGCTGCGCGGGTTGTCTTGAAAATTCCCGGGGATTCCACCTTCGATATATATGAAATCACCTTCAATCAGATACTTAGTGTTTGAGATTTGATCCAGGATGCGATGATTGTTAGGCTCTAAAGTTTGTGTCCTGGCATTTTCGGGTTTGAGGGGGCATGCAGTTCATTGTATGCGTCCGGGTCGGGCACGTTTCCGTGCAGCGTCGCCGGCAGGTATGTCGCTGCGATATGGTTTTGGCAGAGAGAGGAGATGCATATGAGCAAAGTGTCCGGCCTGCCCAGGCAGCCGTTTGCCCAGGATGCCGCCCTCGTGGGCAGTCGCTTCAAGGTCTACACGGAACGTCAGTTCGACCAGATCTCGGCGCTGCGCAGTCTTCCCCGGGAACAGCGTTTCGCCATGCGGGTGGTGGCCAATGTGCTGCCGTTCCGCGTCAACCAGTATGTCATCGACCAGTTGATCGACTGGGAGCGCGTGCCGGATGATCCCATGTTCCAGCTCACCTTTCCCCAGCCGGGGATGCTTGCACCGGAGCATTTCGACCAGATGGCGGATCTGCTGGCCGGCGGGGCGGATCGTGAGACGGTACGCCTGCTGGCGCGCGAGATCCAGGCTGAGCTCAACCCGCATCCTGCCGGGCAACAGGTGCTCAATGTGCCGCGCCTCAACGGTCTGACCCTTGAGGGCATGCAGCACAAATACCGTGAGACGGTACTGTTTTTCCCCAGCCAGGGCCAGACCTGCCACAGCTACTGCACCTTCTGTTTTCGCTGGGCCCAGTTTGTGGGAGACAAGTCTCTGCGTTTTTCCGCCAAAGAAGCGGACCGTCTCCATGCCTATCTGCAGGCTCACACCGAGGTCAGCGACCTCCTTGTCACGGGTGGCGATCCCATGGTGATGAAGACCCAGCACCTGGTGGATTACCTGGAGCCCCTGCTGCGTCCGGACCTGGCACATGTGCATAATGTCCGTATCGGTACCAAATCCCTTACGTTCTGGCCGCAGCGTTACGTGACGGATGCGGATGCCGATGATTTGCTGCGCCTGCTGGAGAGGCTGGTGAAGGGCGGCAAGCATGTGGCGCTCATGGCCCATTTCAATCATTGGCGGGAACTGGATACCGAGATCTGTCGCACGGCGATCCGGCGGATCCGCGACACCGGCGCCGTGATCCGTACCCAGGCGCCCTTGCTGGCGCACATCAACGACGATGCCTCGATCTGGGCACGCATGTGGCGCATGCAGGTGTGTGTCGGCATGGTGCCTTATTACATGTTCGTCGAGCGCGACACGGGAGCGCGGCGATATTTCGAGGTGCCCCTGGCACGGGCGTGGGCTATCTATCGCGAGGCGATGCAGCAGGTTTCGGGACTGGCACGCACCGCCCGTGGGCCCAGCATGAGTGCCGGCCCTGGCAAGGTGGAGATCCAGGGTGTCACCGAGATCGGGGGAGAGCGTGTGTTCGTGCTGCGTTTCCTGCAAGGGCGCAATCCCGACTGGGTGCAGCGCCCGTTTTTTGCGCGCTACGATGAGCAGGCCACTTGGCTGGATCAACTGCAGCCCGCCAATGGCGAAAGCCACTTCTTCTTCGAGCCGGAATACAAGGAGGCCTGCCGCAAGGGCGACGGTCTGCGCCATACCTGGCAGGTATCCTGACGGCAAGACAGACCCTGTCCGTCATCGCGGCTCAGGCCTCAGTGGTCATAGTAGCCCACCGTCCGGCATCGCTTCCGGTAGATACGGCGTTTTTCATGATGCACTGAGTGCACCGGATGCGGGGGGCGTGCTGCGAGGTCGTGACCAATGGCGGCACCAACGAGTGTGCCCAGAAGGGTGAATGCTCCCTTGTCGTGACCGCGACCCAGTCTCTGGCCTATCAGGCCGCCGGTGAGGCCGCCCATGATCATGCCGCCGGCGGCACGATGTCCTTTCTGGTGGCCGTTATGGCCGTAAGGGGAGCCATGGTGGGGAGCGCGTCGCTCCTCGATCCAGCATTCCTGTCGGTAACGGGGCGTATGGGCCCAGGCGGTAGATTCGCGCTCGATCTCGATAGTGATGGTCTCTCGTTCGTGGTGAGGAGGGTAATGGCCGTGGTGGGGCGTTGCGAAAACAGTCTGGGACGAAAAGGCCATGGCGGCAAGCATGAGGGTGAGCGTGAGGCGTTTCATGATGGTTCCTCCCTTGCTCGGGCTGTGAACAGATGACAGCTTCATTGTGCCGGTTCGAGCCTGAACCATGGCTGAATCAGGTGCTGTGAAATCAAGAAGGGCTCCCCGGGGGTACCGATGGAGGGAAGGTGAGATTCAAGTGTCGATTTCTACCTGGCTGGCGACAAGCTGACCGGTGTTGGTAGAAAAAAGCTACGCTTGATTTGCCCTCATTATCCTATCGTGATGTTTACCCCTGATACCGTGTTGCCACCTGGTTCGGCTACGTCGCTTGTGCATGATCTGCTCCCGTCAGTGAATGCAGGGGCAGGGTATGGCATGAAAATCCCGTGTGGAAGAACGGTGTGGAATGAACGCTTACGCTTTGCCAGCGATCCGCTGCGCTCGGATCTCGACCATGCCCATTGACATCGACGGTCTGAGCTTCGAGGAGCTGCTGGAACTCAACCGGCGCGTGGTGGCACGCCTGAAGATGCTGGAATCCATGCAGGCACACGTGGAGATGATGCAGTTCAACCTCGGCCAGCAGGTCAGCTTTGCCCACCGGGGCGGGCGTATCCTGGGGCGGCTCGTCAAGTACAACCGCAAGACGGTGACGGTGGTCACCGACGATGGGCAGCGCTGGAATATCTCACCGCACCTGCTGTCGCCGGTGAGGGACGCCGGAGCCGCCGAATCCTCGCCACCGGCCAACGGGAAGAACAAGCAACTCAGATAATCAGGGTAGGGGCAATAGCGGTGTGGAATGAACGCTTACCCTGAATCAGACATACCGCAAATCCTGGTTTGATCGCCTAGGGCTGGTGTCGTTGCACGACGCCGTGGAACAACTTCAGTGTGCCTCATGAGCCACCAGATATGGAACCACACGTCCGGAAGTGTGAGAGGACGGCGGGGATGACCCCGCCCTCCTCTCGATTGGTTATTGGAGATAGAGAGCATCAGATGGCTTTTCTGCGGTGATAACACAAGGTCAAAAGTATAAACGTCATCAACAAGTTGCTGATGGGGCTGAAGGCGAGAGTGAATACTCCACCACCGCCGCCGCCACCGGCACCAGCACCGCCACCGCCGGCACCACCACCGCCGGCACCTCCTGCGCCGGCACCACCACCGCC
>JALSIC010000103.1 GCA_026981935.1 Gammaproteobacteria bacterium | reverse complement strand
TTCAAGATCTAATTGCCGGCGGTTGATTGTGCGCACCCCTTCTGCACAAGGGTAGTATTTTTGCCTCTTTTCAGATTTCATGGCCAACATCCGTGACACCATTTCCTCTATGGTTGAGGGCATCCGGGTGATTTCAGGGGAGACAGCTTCAGGCACCGGGAATTCATCAGGTGACTTGTAGGCGTTATAGAGTTGTGTACAGCGCTCCATCTGGGCCTGTTGACGCTTTTTATCTTGCTGACGTTCGTACAGGGTATATGCCATATTACAGGCAACCCCGCATTCGTCGGCCCGCCGAGTGTCTTGCTGCCCCGCTTTGCGGCTGTCGTGAGCGGCGCGATGACACTCCCTGGATTTTTCTGCTGCCTCTCTGGCGAAGGCCGACATGGACGAGGTATCGGCGACTACGGTGCCGATCGATGCATAGCCTGCAAGCATCAGGCAAGCCGGAATTAAATATCCGGCTAGTTTTTTCATAATAGTTTCCTGTTAAA
The DNA here is from genome assembly GCA_026981935.1 of Gammaproteobacteria bacterium. Lineage (GTDB taxonomy): Bacteria > Pseudomonadota > Gammaproteobacteria > SZUA-140 > SZUA-140 > S012-109. Next base: position 7,481 of record JALSIC010000103.1, on the reverse strand, counting down.
AATTGCTGTTTCCAGTGAATTTTATGCGCTACGATACCTGGACTTTTTTGCCCGTGCGCCCTTAATCAGTAAGCATCTGCTCTTCGACAATACATAACGGCATTGGTGTTATAACTACCTCGCCGTTTTGGTCCCAGCTGGCCTTTATGTCCGGAAACAGCCTTCGCGAACCGTTTGCTGACACACTGGCAATAGGATTCCAACGCAATGCCGTCAGGAACAGACCCGGGGCTATTACTCCTGCCGATAATGCACTCCTCGTAGTTGCGCTGCCGAATGCCTTCCGGATTTGGACATCTGTTCACGCCCATAATGCGTGAAAGAAGCACATCCTTACCCACGCCCGGGTCAGCCAGGCGCTCCTCTATAAATCGATCGGCAACGCATTCACAGTCATGGTCACTTCTGATCTTTGGATCTCTATAGCACCAGGCCTTGACCCCCTCGGCTTCTTTGGCGACGGCAGGTGATGCCGAGGCTTTGGCCGGTTTGTCTTTCTTTGTCTCTACAACCGCTGCATATTGCCGGGCACTTTGCCCGGCAATATGAAAGGCGGCACGCTCGACAAAAGGCAGACTGATCTCATAAGGGTGCAGTCGCCGCAAGCGGTTATGCGTGCCAGCCGAAACAGCCCCACCCGGCACCGACTTGCGCGCCAGTTCCTTGCCGTCCAGCGAGACACTGACCAGTTCCTGCAAATCACCTCGCGTGGTACTGAACAGAATGCGGTTCTTGTCCGGCAACACCAGGTAGGCTGCCTCGAAATACAGTGGTGTCGACCAGGCGGCCTGGGCGGCGGCGGAAAAGGCGCGGTTTTGCGCGTAAATGTTCTGATCGGCGTAAAAACGGCTCAGACGTGTGTGCTTTTTACTGTGGATATCATAGAGCCAAGTGCCCAGTTCATCCAGATGACCCTTGCGGCGCGGGTAAACATAGCGGTTTTCATCGACCCAGACTATGCCTACATGGCTACTAGGCACCTCGGGCTCGCTATGCAGAGGCAGTGAGACGACTGTACCTTGCAGCCGGTCGAGCCGGTAGCGTTTTCTGACCGGCTTCGATTGCCCGATTTTTGATGTCGTAAAACCCTGGTAGCTGACCTCTACATAACGATCACCGGGTATTTGCAGCATATCGAACGGCCGTATGTTGTAGGGCAGCTCCTCGACGACCCTGGCAAACTCATGCGGATTGATACGCTTCCGGTTGGCCAGATCGATCCAGCTATGCTGGCGTGAAACCCAGAACAAGCCCGGTCCGATCCAGAACTGTGCCATGACAGCCTGAGCGCTGGGCGGCTGTTTCTGCGTACCGACATAAATGCGGCCGTCAAAGCTGGCGTCCAGCGTAAACTCATCGAGAGTGCGAAGATCGACGACATACAGGTCACTTTTGGCTCCCTGCGCCGAATGCACCATGCGTCCGTCACTGGCGAAAAGGAAACAACCATCGGGGCTGCCCTGGGCCTTGTTGAGTGCCTTGGTCTTCGCCATCTCCTTCAGTTCACCGCTTTGTGTGTCTACGCGCAGGATGGGTTTGTCGGAGCCCTGCGGATTGAAAAAGAAGACATGCTGCTCACACCAGGCGATGGGTTCAAGATTGTTCAGCACACCGATCCCGGTCAGGTTTTTCGCTGCGCCGGCAGTACCTGTCTGCCAGTCCAGCGTGCCGACCCAGACATCACCCTGTTTCAGACTGACATAACGCGACAGATCGGAAGACACCCAGGTTTCAGCCTCGACACCGGCCAGCGGTATAAGCGAAGCCTGTTTGGGATCATCCGTATGCACCATGCTGGCGCGGTAAGCCCCGAAAGGCATGACACTGAGTTCGTAATTACTGTCCATGGCCCAGAAACGCCCCGGCAGATTTTTCACCGCCGCCAGCGGGCGATTGCCCCAGCGGTCAGTAACCAGTTCAAGGCTGTTGACGTCGATCAGCCTGTTGCCCAACTGTGCGTAATCGGAAATATCCCCCTTGAACTTCCAGGGCATTTTTTCCTGTACGAAACGCTCGCGCAGTGTGTCACTTTCTGCCTGGCTCAGTGGAATCACCGGACCCAGCCTGGCCACCAATTGCTCGTCTTCCAGCGCCACTCTGTACAAGGTAGCGGGCGTTCCCTTGCTGGCCGGGTTTGCGGCTTGAATCCGCAAGCTGAGACTACTGTCCGTGCCCATGAGGGTGAAGGCATTACTCAGGCCCTGACTGGGGCGATCAAGAATACCTTCTAGTGTCTGTGCATTGACCATTTTGAGATTGCGCAACACAACCGGCGTACCCTGATAGGCGCCGTAGGTTTCCCGCCCCCAGATCTCTCCACCGGATCCAAATTCGCTCCAGAGCTTTTGAATCACTCCGGGTGCAGGGGAAGCGCCGGTTGGGGCTTGCTGTTGTGCCGGGTTGGCTTCAGCGGCATGCTGCGAGCCACCTTCGTGACTGTCCACGACAGTGCCCGGGGCCACGTCACTGATGATGAAAGTACCGGGAGCGAAGCGACTCAACTGCACCCCCGCCTTGCCCGGTGGCATTGGATTCAGCGTGACCTGAACCTTGCTGATGCCCATGACGGGCGCTTGCGCGACCACGCTGACACCCTCCAACTCGATGATCTCACCCTTTTCCCTACTGACGCGGATGACGGTCTTGCCACCTGCCCGGCGACCAGTATCAACGTACAGGGGCTCCTTGAGCCTGACGGAAATCGCGAGCGACGACTGGTCAATGGTAATCGGACCCTTTTGCGCCTGCTTGACGAGGCTGTGGGTCCAGCTTTCAAGGACAAAGACCGGTGGAAGTTGCTGGCGCAAGGCCTGTTCTATTTCTGCTTCCGTATCCGGTTTGGGTGCCGCGTGCAGATCCGGCAATGCGGCGGAAATACATATGAACAGCGTGAAAAGGGCTGGAATAATAAAAAGGAAGTGCGCCTTCACTGGCGCAAGCAATTTGTGCATGTGAGATCCCCAATTTATTGTATGCGCCTGCCTTGTGGATAAACACCAAATACCGTTCTTGGTTTTTATTGTAGACAGGGAGGATAACCTTCAAGTGTTGGAAAATCCAGTTTCCTGTATTGCAAACACTACCTGAATGATCTGAACATGAAAGAAAAGGCATTTAATCAGACAAAGTGAATTAATGCGTAACATCAACAGAGAGTTTCCAGCGCATAATGCGCGTCCTTGCGACACTATTTTTTTACAGCTACTGCTGCAGAACCTTGAAGTATCGGCTGGGATGTCAGGCAGTGCCCATCACTCCCACTCAATCGTCGCCGGCGGCTTGCTGGAGATGTCGTAGGTCACGCGGGAGATACCCGGCACTTCGTTGATGATGCGGGTGGAGACGGCCTCCAGCATCTCGTAGGGAAGGTGTGCCCAGCGGGCGGTCATGAAGTCCACGGTCTCCACCGCGCGCAGGGCAATGACATATTCGTAGCGGCGCTGATCGCCGGTGACGCCCACCGATCTGACCGGCAGGAAGACAGCAAAGGCCTGGCTCACCTTGTCGTACAGCTCATGGCTGCGCAGCTCCTCGATGAAAATGGCGTCCGCCTGGCGCAGCATGTCGGCATAGGCCTTCTTCACTTCTCCCAGGATACGTACCCCCAGGCCGGGGCCGGGAAAGGGGTGGCGGTACACCATGTCGTAGGGCAGCCCCAGCTCCACGCCGATCCTGCGCACCTCGTCCTTGAACAGTTCCCGCAGGGGCTCCACCAGCTTGAGCTTCATGTCCTCGGGCAGGCCGCCCACGTTGTGGTGGGACTTGATGACCTGGGCCTTGCCGGTCCGGGCGCCGGCGGATTCGATGACGTCGGGATAGATGGTGCCCTGGGCCAGCCATTTCACGTCGCGCAGCTTCGCCGCCTCTTCGTCGAACACCTCGATGAACAGGCGGCCGATGATCTTGCGCTTTTCCTCCGGATCGCTCACCCCCTTGAGCGCTTCGAGGAAGCGGTCCTCGGCGTTGACCCGGATCACCTTCACGCCCATGTGGCGGGCGAACACCGCCATCACCTGATCGCCCTCGTCCTGGCGCAGCAGACCGGTGTCCACGAACACGCAGGTGAGCTGGTCGCCGATGGCGCGGTGCAGCAGGGCCGCCACCACCGAGGAATCCACCCCGCCCGACAGCCCCAGCAGCACGCGGTCACCACCCACCTGTTCGCGCACCTGTCGCAGGCTGTCTTCGATAATGTTGTCGGCACGCCACAGGGCGGCACAACCGCAGATGTCGTGCACGAAGCGCTCGATGATGCGTTGCCCCTGGCGCGTGTGGGTCACTTCGGGATGAAACTGCAGGCCATAGAACCCCCGTGACTCGTCGGCGATGCCGGCAATGGGCGCGTTGTCGGTGCTGGCAATGCGCTTGAAACCCGGCGGCAGCTCGATGACCCGGTCACCATGACTCATCCACACGTCCAGGATGCCATAGCCCTCGGGCGTGGTATGGTCTTCGATTTCGCGCAACAGGCGTGAATGGCCCCGGGCACGCACCTTCGCATAGCCGTACTCGTGGTGTGCCGCGTTTTCAACCTTGCCGCCCAGCTGGGCGGCCATGGTCTGCATGCCGTAGCAGATGCCCAGCACGGGCACCCCCAGCTCGAAGACCACGCCAGGTGCGCGGCCGGTGGTCTCGGCGGTCACCGTATCCGGCCCGCCGGAGAGAATGATGCCCCTGGGGGCAAATGCCCGTATGGCAGCCTCGTCCATGTCCCAGGGATGGATCTCGCTGTAAACATGGGCCTCGCGCACGCGGCGGGCGATGAGCTGGGTATACTGGGATCCGAAATCCAGGATCAGGATGCGGTCGGCATGGATGTCGGGCCGGTGCAAGTCGGTATCCTCTGGTATGCGTCGGGCACGGTCAGGATGCAGGGGTTCAGTCGATGCGGTAATTGGGCGGTTCCTTGGTGATGGTCACGTCGTGCACGTGGCTCTCGCGCATGCCGGCGCCGGTGACGCGCACGAAGCAGGGCTTGCTGCGCATGGTTTCGATATCGCGGGAACCGGTATAGCCCATGCTGGCACGCAGCCCGCCCAGAAGCTGGTGAATGATGGCGACCACGCTGCCCTTGTAGGGCACCCGCCCCTCAATGCCCTCGGGCACCAGTTTCTCCACCTGGCCGTTGTCCTCCTGGAAATAGCGGTCGCTGGAACCATGGGTCTCGGCCATGGCGCCCAGGGATCCCATGCCCCGGTAGGCCTTGTAGGAACGCCCCTGGTAAAGTTCCACCTCGCCCGGGGATTCCTCGGTCCCCGCGAACATGCTGCCGATCATCACGGCATGGGCGCCGGCGGCGATGGCCTTGGCGATGTCGCCGGAGAAACGAATCCCCCCGTCGGCGATGAGGGGCACCTCAGTCTCCTCAAGCGCCCGGGCCACCTCGGAAATGGCCGTGATCTGGGGCACGCCCACCCCGGTGACGATGCGCGTGGTACAGATGGAACCGGGACCGATGCCCACCTTCACAGCGTCCGCGCCGGCCTCCGCCAGGGCCCGGGCAGCGGCGGCCGTGCCCACGTTGCCGCCGATGAGCTGTACGTCGGGATAGTGCTGTTTGACCCAGCGCACCTTGTCCAGCACCTTCTGGGAATGGCCGTGAGCGGTATCCACCACGATCACGTCCACCCCCGCCGCCACCAGGGCCTCCACGCGCTCGTCGTTGGCGGTGCCCACGGCGGCGCCCACCCGCAGGCGCCCCTGGCTGTCCTTGCAGGCATCGGGATAATCCGTGGATTTCTGGATGTCCTTCACCGTGATCATGCCCCGCAGGTGGAAACTGCCGTTCACCACGAGGACCTTTTCGATACGGTGCTTGTGCAGCAGGGCAATCACTTCCTCGCGGTCCGCCCCTTCCTGTACGGTCACCAGCCGCGCCTTGGGCGTCATGATGCTGGAGACCGGGTTGTCCAGGGCGGTCTCGAAGCGCAGATCGCGGCGGGTAACGATGCCCACCAGCGCCTCGCCGTCCACCACCGGCACGCCGGAAATGTTGTGCGCCCGGGTAAGCGCCATGACCTCACGAATACTGGTAGTGGGGGATACCGTGATGGGATCCTTGATCACGCCGCTCTCGTACTTCTTGACGGTGCGTACCTCCTGGGCCTGCTGCTCCACACTCATGTTCTTGTGGATGATACCGATGCCACCCTCCTGGGCGATGGTGATGGCGAGGCGTGCCTCGGTGACGGTATCCATGGCCGCCGAGAGCAAGGGAATGTTGAGCGTGATCCCCCGGGTGAGCCGCGTCGCGAGCGACACCTCCTTGGGCATGACCGTGGAATGGTCCGGCACCAGCAGCACGTCGTCGAAAGTCAGGGCATCCTGGACTATGCGCATGAAGCACACCTTTTGAGTGGGTAAAAATTAGCGGTACATTATATACTTAGTGGGAGCACCGGTAAACTCCGCCATCATTGCGCCCAGGGCGGGGTCATGAGCGATGACGATGGCCAGCGCTGCTTTTGTTCATCACATATCATCTGCGCACCGACAGCGACAGCCGGGACGACCGGAGGTAAACTAGGACCGTGGACCCCTCGCCTCTCACCCAGACGATAAGCACCGCCCCGCGCCGCGACATCTTCACGGTCTCGCGCCTCAACCGCGAGGTGCGGGAGCTGCTGGAAGGCAGTTTTCCCCTCATCTGGGTGGAAGGCGAGATCTCCAATTTCGCCCGCCCCGCCTCGGGCCACTGGTATTTCACCCTCAAGGACGAGAGCGCCCAGGTGCGCTGCGCCATGTTCCGCAACCGCAACTACCTGCTGGGATTTACGCCCGAGAACGGCACTCAGGTCCTGGTGCGGGCCCGCCTGAGCCTCTACGAGGCCCGGGGAGACTACCAGCTCATCGTGGAACACCTGGAGGCGGCGGGTGACGGCGCCCTGCGCCGGGCCTTTGAAGCCCTCAAGCAGCGCCTGGCTGCCGAGGGACTCTTCGCGGAAGAAAAAAAACGCCCGCTTCCCCGCCTGCCCCGGCGCATCGGGGTGATCACTTCCCCAACGGGCGCCGCCATCCGCGACATCCTGAGCGTGCTGCGGCGACGCTTCCCCGCCATTCCGGTCCTCATCTACCCGGTCCCCGTGCAAGGCAAGGACGCCGCCCCCGAGATTGCACGCATGATCCGCCGTGCCGGTGAACGCCGCGACTGTGATGTATTGATCCTGGCCCGTGGCGGCGGCTCCCTGGAAGACCTGTGGGCCTTCAACGAGGAATGCGTGGCCCGTGCCATCCACGACTGCCCCGTCCCCATCGTCTCCGGCGTGGGCCATGAAATCGACGTCACCATTGCCGACTTCGCCGCGGACGTGCGTGCCCCCACACCCACCGGTGCCGCGGAACTGGTCAGCCCCGACGGGGAGGAGTGGCGCCGCCGCCTGCGCCGGGACACGGACCGCCTGCGCCTGGTCATGCAGCGGCGACTCGACGAGGACCGGCGTCACCTGCAATGGCTCGCCACACGCCTGCGCCAGCAGCACCCG
>JALSIC010000102.1 GCA_026981935.1 Gammaproteobacteria bacterium | reverse complement strand
ACAGAAACGTTGTGTCATTTCGACCGAAGGGAGAGTCCTGTGCCGGCAGCCCGAGATTCCTCGCTGCGCCCGGAATGACAGAAACGTTGTGTCATTTCGACCGAAGGGAGAATCCTGCGCCGGCAGCCCAAGATTCCTCGCTGCGCCCGGTATGACAGAAACGTTGTGTCATTTCGACCGAAGGGAGAGTCCTGTGCCGGCAGCCCAAGATTCCTCTCTGCGCCCGGTATGACAGAAACGTTGTGTCATTTCGACCGAAGGGAGAAATCTTGCCCCACCACCTCCGGATTTCCCGCTACGCTCGAAATGACAGGCGTCACCTGCCGCACTGCGCTCCGCTCCATGCGGGTTGTCCATGTCATGCTATAGGCAACCCTCAACAACCCGGCAACGATACATGTTGAACCGCCGCGTGCGGACACGTGGCAAGGCGGCGAAGCGCCGCGGCGGTCATTCCACAGCAAGCTTCGCCGGCACCGGCCGTGACGGCCTGTGACATGAATTTCAACAAGTTAGGGTTGATGTGCCGCTCAGCACAGACTCCCGCAGACACCCATAGCGGATGCTGCCCCTTGTCTCCTGTCTTCCCGATCCGGCGTGTTGTAGAATCTGGGGGCTACGGGAAAACCGCCATGAAATTCACTGTCGAGGAATTCCGCAACTGGGACCGCAAGTGCATCACCCTGCTGGGCATGTCCGGCGTGGGCAAGACCCGCCTGGCCAACATGCTCATGAAAAACAACTGGTTCCATTTCTCCGGCGATTACCGCATCGGGACCCGCTACCTGGACGAAGCCATTCTGGACAACATCAAGCAACAGGCGATGCAGGTCCCCTTCCTGCGCGAGCTGCTGCGCAACGATTCCATCTATATCAACAACAACATCACCGTCTACAACCTGCATCCGGTGTCCAGCTTTCTGGGGAAGATCGGCAATCCGCAGCAGGGCGGCATGCCCCTCAAGGAATTCATGCGCCGCCAGGAATTGCACCGCCAGGCGGAAATCGCCGCCATGCTGGATGTGCCGGATTTCATCCGCAAGGCCCGGGAGATCTACGGTTATCGCCACTTCATCAACGATGCCGGCGGCAGCCTGTGCGAGCTGGACGGCACCGAGGTCATGCGGGTACTGGCCGAACATACCCTCATCCTCTACATCAAGGCCACGGAGGAAGACGAACAGGAACTGATCCGCCGCGCCCAGCAAGATCCCAAACCGCTCTATTACCGGCAGGCCTTTCTCGACGAGCAGCTCGCCATCTACATGATGGAGAAAGACCTGCCCTACGTAGCCCTCATCGATCCCGACGACTTCGTGCGCTGGATCTTCCCCAAGCTGTTCTATGCACGCATTCCGCGCTACGAGGCCATTGCCGAGGAATACGGCTACACCGTCACCACCGACGAACTGGCGGGCGTGGACAGCGAAGCGGCCTTCCTGGCGCTCGTGGAACGGGCCGTCGCCCGCCGCAATATGCAGGAGAACTGAAGGAACACGCCAAACCATGCCACTGGTCGCCCCTTCCAAGCTGCTGACCTTCGAGCGCCTGAAACAGGAGGGCGTCACCGTGCTCACGCCGGACCGGGCCCTGCAGCAGGACATCCGCGAACTGCACATCGGCCTGCTCAACATGATGCCCGACGCCGCTCTGGAGGCCACGGAACGCCAGTTCTTCCGCCTCGTGGGCCAGAGCAACCAGATCGCCCAGTTCTACATGCATCCTTTCTCCCTGCAGGAGATCCGGCGCGGCCCCAAGGCGGCTGCCTATGTCGCCGATTACTATGAGACCTTCGAGCAGATCCGGGCGGAAGGCCTGGACGCCCTCATCATCACCGGCGCCAACGTGACCCAGCCCGATCTCTCCCTGGAGCCCTTCTGGGAGCCCCTCATCGAGGTCATCGACTGGGCCATGGAGCATGTCACCTCCACCCTGTGCTCATGCCTGGCCACCCACGCCGTGCTGCAGTTCCGATACGGCCAGAGGCGCCGCCCCCTGCCGCAGAAACGATGGGGCGTCTACCGCCACAAGGTGGTGGACCGTCGTCATCCCCTGGTACACAATGTGAACACCCTGTTCGACGTGCCCCATTCCCGCTTCAACCAGATCGACCGGGAACAGTTCGAGGCCGCCGGCCTGCACGTACTGGTGGAAAGCCGGGAAGCAGGCGTACACCTGGCGGTGAGCGAGGACCAGTTTCGCGTGGTCTTCTTCCAGGGACACCCGGAGTACGACACCATCAGCCTGCTCAAGGAATACAAGCGGGAGGTCATCCGCTACTACCAGCGGGAACGGGACGACTACCCCCCCTTTCCCGAAAATTATTTTACCCTGCAGACCCAGGCCATTCTCGATGAATACAAGGACCAGGTGATGGCTGCCCGCGGCAGCCGCAAGGCCATGCCGCCCTTCCCCGAGGCGCTGATCAGGGACACCCTGCACAACACCTGGCACGACACCGCCGAGGCGGTCATCAACAACTGGGTCGGGAAGGTCTACCAGCTGACCAACAAGGAACGGCGCCTGCCCTTCATGTCGGGCGTGGACCCCACCGATCCCTTGCAGTTGAACACGGAGGGCCAGGGTACAGTCAACAAGGGTTGAATGCTAAAGACACCGGCGCGGCATCCCGATACCCTCAGAGATGGCCTGCTGCCGCCCCGCCGGCAAGGCCCCATGGCGCCCCCGTCCCCGGGCACCACCACAGAACCACAAGAACGAAATACGGACCCGCCTGTTCCGTGTCATTGCAATGGACTGACAAGGAGGAAACACCATGAAAATCGCCACCAGCTGGTCCACGGAGGACGACGCACGCTGCGTCGCAAGGCTCTATGCACAGATCAGGGAGCAACTGGGCAGCCGTCCGGATCTCCTGGTACTGCACTGTGCCGCACCCTATGACGTGGAAGCGGTCGTCCGCACCCTGCGCGACTGCGCGCCGGACGTCCCTCTCCACGGCGGCACCTCCTGCCTGGGCGTGATGACCGAGGAGGGCTTTCACAGCGAAAACGGCCGTGGCATGGGCCTGCTCGGTCTGAGCGACCCCGACGGTGCCTATGGCGTGGGTGCCGCCGAACTGGGCGACGATCCCGCCACAGCCGCGGAGCGGGCCTTGCGCCAGGCCCTGGCACAGGCCGGCGCGCCGGGCGAGACGCCCGCCATGGTATGGATGACCGCGGCCCCGGGCAATGAAGAGACACTCATCGCTTCCATTGCTGCGACTGTCGGCGACAACGTCCCCATCGCCGGCGGCAGCGCCGCCGACAACACCGTCAGCGGCGACTGGTCCCAGTTCGCCAATGGCCGTGTTTACGACAATGCCGTCGTGGTCACGGCCATGTTCCCTTCCAGCGAGGTCTTTTTCGCCTTTCACAGCGGCTACGAGCCCACGGACAAGAAAGGCCGGGTCACCGCAGCCCAGGGCCGGGAACTGCAGCAGATCGACGGCCGTCCCGCGGCCGGTGTCTACAACGAGTGGACCGGCGGACTGGTGGACGATGTCCTGCCGGGAGGAGGCAATATCCTCTCACGCGCCTCCCTGCACCCCCTCGGCCGGGTCGCAGGGGAAGTGGGCGGTGTCCCCTATTATCAGCTCTCACATCCCAACACCGTCACGGCGACGGGCGCGCTGACCCTGTTCACGGCCGTCGAAAACGGCGATGAAGTAGTCCTCATGCAGGGCACGGAGGAGAGCCTCATCTCGCGGGTGGGCCGGGTGGCGTCCTCCACCCTCGGCACCTATGCGGCCCGCCCGGAGGACGTGGCCGGCGCGCTGATCATCTATTGCGCCGGCTGCATGCTGAGCATCCAGGACCACCGGGAAGAGATTGTCGCGCACCTGCGCGAAGCCCTGCCCGGCATTCCATTTCTCGGTGCCTTCACCTTCGGTGAACAGGGCTGTTTTGCGGGGGGGGAAAACCGCCACGGCAACCTCATGATCTCGGTACTGTTGTTCAGCCGATGAACAGCACCCTTGCAATCCCGCTCCCGGAACCGCCTGCCCCATGACCCAGCTGGAACGCATCTTCGAGGTCCTGCTGGACCTGGAGCGGGCCCGCCAGCGGGAACACCAGTTGCGCGTGGAATCCGAGGCCCTGCTCAAGGGCCTGCACGCCATCACTTTCTCGGATACCACCGAAAGCCTGTTCAACGGCCTGGTGGAGGTCCTGCATACGCTGTTCGAGTTCGACCATGCCTTCATACTCCAGCAGCAGGACGACAAGCAGCTGTACCCCGTCATCGCCACCCATCCCGACATCATGCTCAGCCGCTGGCGCCCGCGCACCATGCTGCAGCGTGTCCTGAAGGGCCGCCCCGTCGCGGTCTTCGATGTCGGCCAGGTGCCGGAGTGGTGCGATTCAGGCATCACGTCCTGCCTCGACATCAAGTCAGCCCTGCACATCCAGCTGCGGACCGGGCGTCACAGCGCCGTTCTCATCTGCACCCACCACGACAAGCACCACTTCGGCCCCCGCCACATCAAGCTCCTGGGACGCTTCACGCCGCTGGTCAACCAGGCCATGGTGACGCTGGAACTGCGGCGTGCGGTCACCGAGCGTGATCGATTCTTCGAACTCTCCCTGGACCTGATGGGCATCGCGGGCTTTGACGGTTACTTCAAACAGATCAACGAGGCCTGGACGCAGACGCTGGGGCATGCCATGGGGACCCTGAAATCGCGCCCTTTCCTCGACTTCGTCCACCCGGAGCAGCGTCCGGAGATGGAAGAGATCCTGCGCAGGATCGCCCACACCGACGAGCGCCAGTTGATCGAGGTGCAATTCGCCTGCCATGATGGTGTCTACCGCTGGCTGTCCTGCAGCCTGGCCGCCTATCCCAGCGAACAGCTCTACTACATTGCCGCCCGTGACGTCACGGACCGTGTCTACGCCCAGCAGCGCCTGATCTACGACACCCGCCACGACTCCCTCACCGGCCTGCTCAATCGCAACGGCTTTCTCGAACGCCTCAAGGAGGCCATCGACCTGGCTCACCGGGAACCCACCTCACGCTTTGCCATCCTGTTCATGGACCTGGACCGGTTCAAGGTCATCAACGACAGCCTGGGGCATCTCGCCGGCGACGAGCTGCTGGTGCAGATCGCCCGGCGGCTCAGATCCACGGTGCGTGCCGCCGATGTCGTGGGACGCCTGGGCGGAGACGAATTCATCGTCCTCATCCCGGAAGTCGAGGATGTCTCGGAGGCCATTCACCTCGCAGAACAACTGCTCAGGCGCCTCAAGAAATCCCTCAACATCCACGGCCACGAGGTCTTCACCACCGCCAGCATCGGCGTCACCCTGGGAACCCCGGAATACCACAACGCCGATGAGGTGCTGCGTGACGCCGACATTGCCATGTACTTCGCCAAGTCCCAGGGCAGATCCCGCTATGCGGTGTTCGACCGCAGCATGCATGAAAATGCCGTCGCCCGACTGCAACTGGAAAACGATCTGCGCAGGGCCCTGGACAACGGTGAGTTCATCCTTTACTACCAGCCCATCGTTTCCCTGCTGAACGGCACCATCTGCGGCTTCGAATCCCTGGTACGCTGGAACCATCCCCTCAAGGGCATGATCTCGCCCCTGGATTTCATCCCCGTGGCGGAGGAAACCGGGCTCATCGTCCCCCTGGGTCAATGGATCATGGAAGAAGCCTGCCGCCAGCTCAGTTCATGGCAGCAGCGCTTTCCCTCCCTGGCCGACCTGACCATGAACATCAACATCTCCGACCGCCAGTTCTGGCAGCACAACTTTGCCCGCCGTGTCCAGCACATCCTCAAGACCGAACGACTCAATCCGGCCACGGTGGGCCTGGAAATCACCGAGAGCGTGATCATGCACGATGCCGACAAGGCGGCGCGCCTGTTCCGCAAGCTCAAGGCCACCGGCGTCAATATCTACATCGACGACTTCGGCACCGGCTACTCTTCCCTCAGCTACCTGCATCGTTTCCATTTCGACGGCATCAAGATCGACCGTTCCTTCGTCAAGGGCATGGAGGACCAGAAGGCCAATCACGAGCTGGTGGGCACTTTCATGCTGCTTGCCCAGAATCTGCAATTGCGGGTGGTGGCAGAAGGCGTGGAAACAGAAAATCAGGCACAGCTGCTGAGACAGCTGAACTGTGAATGGGTACAGGGCTTTCTCTCCTCACGGCCGCTGCCGGCCGAAGCCGCGGAAGCCCTCCTGGTCGAACAGGTATTCCGCCAGAAACGCATCCTTGACTGCTACTGAAGCTATTGAGACTACATCGTGCAGCCATATATGGATGCAGGCCCCAAGGGCCGGAATCCAGGAAAAGATGTCATTTATCCCGGATTTCGCTGCGCTCCATCCAGGCTACTCATGTCATGTATTCAGGCAAGTCCCAATAATAGCCTGATATGAAAACAAACAGTGAGGAGAGGACTGTGCAAACAAAGACTCTTTCCTGCATCAAGGCCTGCTGTCTCATCGTCACCGTGCTGAGCACCGCTGCGGTCACCGGCGCCGGCTTCAACGAAGCGCTGGATAGCGGCAAGGCCAGTCTGGACATGCGCCTGCGCTACGAAGCGGCGGAGGACAGCCTCAACAAGGATGCCCGTGCCGCCACCCTGCGCACACGCCTGGGTTACCGGACCGGGGATTACCGTGCTTTCTTCGCCTTCGGCGAATTCGAGGACGTGCGCGTGGTGGCCGGTCTCGACGATTATGCACCGGAGAAACAGGGCTACGCCACGGTTGCCGACCCGGAAGTCACCCAGCTCAACCAGGCCCTCCTCGGGTATCGGGGGCTGCCTGATACGACGCTGAAACTCGGCCGTCAGCGCCTCATCCTGGACAACGCCCGTTTCGTGGGTAACGTGGGCTGGCGCCAGAACGAACAGACCTTCGACGCCCTGTCCCTCGTCAATACCGCCCTGCCGGACACCACACTCACCTACGCCTTCCTGGACAAGGTAAACGGAATCCTGAGAGAATTCGATGCCGATGTCAGTGATCATCTCCTGCACGCCGCCTACCGCGGCTTCTCGCCACTTGCCGTCACCGTCTATGCCTATCTGCTGGAGGATGACGACAGTGGCGCGGAAAACGACACCTTCGGCCTGCGCGTCAAGGGCGACCATGCCGTCACACCGGCACTCGGGCTGCTCTATACCCTGGAATGGGCCCGTCAGCACGCAGATGACCGGACCAATGACTACACCGCGGACTATGGCTTTCTCGAAGCCGGCCTGCGCTATGGCAGGCTCACCTTCAAGGCAGGATACGAAGTGCTGGGCAGCGACGACGGTACCTACGGCTTTCAGACCCCGCTTGCCACCAAGCACGCCTTCAACGGCTGGGCCGACCTGTTCCTGAGCACGCCAGACGGCGGGCTGCGGGATCTCATGTTCACCGTTTCCGGCAGGATGGCCGGCGTAAAACTGGCAGGAGTCTATCACGACTTCTCTGCCGACTCGGGCGGCAGTGACTACGGCAGTGAACTCGATCTGCTCGCAACGCGGAAATTTACCGAACGCTACCGGCTCGGCATCAAATACGCTGCCTACCGCGCGAACGAGTGGAAGGCGGATACCGACAAACTGTGGCTGTGGGGACAGCTCAGGCTCTGAACAGGGTGTCCGCGGCCAGGAATCACACCATTGATCACCCCCGCATCCTGGAATGCCGGCACCGCGGGAACATCGCCCTACCCTGTCTGAAAAGTCAGCTTGATGAGATTCAAGGTGTAGGGATAGGTGCTGCCGGCAGCCGTGAAATAGACGCTGTTGTCCCCAATTCCCTTGGGCACCAGGGAACCGATGAAGTTACCGGGGAAGGCACCCGCCTGCAGTGCCCTTGGTAACCCACGACACTACCACGCCCGGCTCGTTGACGACATTGACGGGATAACTGGGCACGCAATCCTCCATGCCCGTTCCATCGCCAAAGGCCATGTACAACTTGTCATCGCTGGCCAAGGTGGATGGCCAAAGGTCACCCATATAATGCAGTTCTGTGGCATTGGCCGTATCCAGGCTCAGGCCCGTCAGTTTCACACCGGAACTGGCGCTGCTGCCGCCCCCCACCACCACAAGCAGCCAAGATACCAGCCACCACCAGGCCCGAAATTATCCGCCATGGATCTTCATATCCTCTTTCCTCCATACCTGTGACCAGGGCCATGCCCCTGCTGCATGGAAAACTTATCGGTCGGCGACAGAAATGACTTGAAAATCTGCCAAGCCAACAATTACCACCACAAGCCCTTGTCATTCCGACCTCATTCCTTGTCATTCCGACCTCATTCCTTGTCATTCCGACCTCATTCCTTGCCATTCCGACCTCATTCCTTGTCATTCCGACCTCACTCCTTGCCATTCCGACCTCACTCCTTGTCATTCCGACCTCACTCCTTGTCATTCCGACCTCACTCCTTGTCATTCCGACCTCACTCCTTGTCATTCCGACCGAAGGGAGGAATCTTACGCCACCGACCCCAAGATTTCTCGCTCCGCTCGAAATGACAAGGATACTGTCATTCCCGCTGCGCTCGGAATGACACAGGGCGCTATATAACACAAGGCGCTGTATGACAGGGCATCTTCATTTCGACCGAAGAGAGAAAATAAATTGAATTACTAAGACAATCGATAGTAAAGCGACCTTCAGAGCGACCCAGGCGTTCCGGATCAAGGCGCGGCCCGCAGGGAATGGCTGGCCCTTTCCAAGGGTCGCAACGCCGAGCCGGGACGCCTGGATCGCTCCCTCCGGGCGGGCGGCTGGACGGCCATTCGCGGTGTTGCGGCGGCTTGCCATAGGCGTGCTATGGCGTCGCCACCGCGCCTTGCGACTGACCGTCCAGCCACCCGCTGAAGGTCGCTTTACTATCGATTGTCTTAGTACCTGTGACATCGAAGAACGGCTCGTTGCTCCCCTTCTATGACATCCCACGGACGGAGGCCGTACCTCTGTGAATAGAGGCGATAAAAAGCAGGAGCAGCGCAGCCAAAATGATGCCTAACCCCCCACCGCCTCCGGCAGATTCTGGAAAGGCATCCTGCACCAGCAGCGGATCATTGTCAGCCTCACCAGGCTCAACTGCTGGCGACGCATGGTTATCCTGTTCGCCGTGATTCCCATTCGTGCCTGAATTTCCGTCAGGTGGCATCTCGTGCGAGTTCTGCATCTCTGTCTCATGGCCACCTTGTTCTTCTACATCTTCCGTTTTCTTCACGCTCACAAGTACGGACCGGCTTGTCTTGCCGTTCTCATTTTGACAGACGAGGTTAAACAGCGAGTCGGACATGATGCCTTCGATGTCTAGGCTTCCTGAAAAAGGCTGTACTCCGCTCCATTCGCCTGTCGCGACACACTCATCGGCCCCGCTGACCGACCAGGTCAGTTTAATGTTTCCGCCAGTATTGACTTCACCAGTCGATGCAGAAAACACCTCGATAACGGGCATGGCATAATCCGGATTAAGGGTTCTTGGCGTGATGGCGAACTGAGGATAGAAGCTGTAATCAGGGAAAACGGAACGGTTATACAACCTGTCCCATGCGGTATCGGATGCCGGCAACCCAAAATCTACAAGATATGCAAGTGCGGGCTGCAAATTGGCGGGGTAACCCATGGGACTTGCTGAATACCCTTCCATTTCACCGCTCTTGAACTTCCTTCCGTACCTTTCCCCCAGGTAATTGGCCATCTCCTCGCTCGCACATACCATGTCCCGTACTGCCTTGCCTTGGCTGTTGGTCTTGCTACCCCAGTTCTCGTCATAATATTCCCGGAAACTCTGGATCCACTGCGCATTACCTGCAAACCCGTTTCCTGTTCCGAATCTGGCAAAATAGGTTGCACCAAATATCCAACAATATTCATCGCCGGGCGAGGCCATTCTTGCAAGCGGATACTTTGCCTTCCATTCGAGAAGTGGTCGCCAGCTCTCGAAACCAAGATCCACAGCATAGGCCACGGCAAAAGTAAAAAAATCATCCATCCATGGCCTTGCATGGGTATCGAGGAAACGAGGAACCAGAACGTGCAAGGGGTTTGAGAAGTCTATCTTTTCCCCCTTGCCATTCACATAATTCCCATCCAGATAGGCACGTTTGTAGAAGTCGGCATTGTTCTCCAATTTTTCCAGGAAATAACCCTTGAACGGATGATCATCAGGCAAGATATAGGCGGCCTGAACCAGGGTCCGCAGCGTCCATGCCTGTCCTCTGACCTGCTGTGTCCAAAACAGCCCCTTCTCGTACTCTCTCCGGCCCAGGGAACTGCTGATGAGATTCCCGTTGGCCCAGAATATAAGTTCCTCAAGGTAGTAATAGTCACCGGTTATGAGATAGGGATAGAAGGCAATGGAAGGCTGGTGTGCAGTATCTTTTGTCAGCGGCGTTTCGCAATCATCTTCGCACAGCGCGATGATCTGATCCTTTGGATATTGATACCGGTCGCCCGTCACCCTGGGATAGTCATCCAGACTGACGGGCAGATCGGTGTTTTTGTCGCGCAAATGCGCAGAATATGACCCGCCCGCATCTCCACCATCGAGGACCGCGAGATACGCGCGTGGATCGGCATCACTCACCACATGCAGGACCTGCCACCATGGCAATGGGCCGATACCCCTATCCGCACCTGCCTCCGGCATGTAATCATTGATCCAGACATTACTCATGGGTTCGTAACGCCTCTTGATAGCCTCGTTCAGGGCCGACTCGGAGGCCTTCACATTCGGATCATAATGTGGTATTGCACGGGTCCTCTGCAGGTAACGTGTATCATGGCGCGGGTAAACGGCTTGTTCGTCTCCCTTCCAGACCACTTTGTGCCAGCGTGCGTGATGATAATGCGTCAGATTCTGAACCTCGAAGTGGACCTCATTTCCAATGAGGATCTGTGCATCATAGGTGAAGTTTCTCGGCCCTGGAACGTATGTCCAATTATTCTCGACAATCGCATCCACCCTGACCAGCGGGGTACCAGGATAGACACGAATCGCAAACCTGCCTGTAAGATGCGGATGAGACGAGCCATTTTCATCCAGAAATGGCGCCTTGACGATAAACTCGGTTGTCATTTCTCCCGACAACCATACGCTGGCTTCTCCTGATAGAAGCGCCTGCCTGGCAGAGGATACACGCTCGGCTCCATCCATAAGGATACGGATCCTGGCATCGAATCCTGAATCCAGAAGACCCTGAAGAACTACGGTGGGATCGTTTGCGCGCGGTAGAGTATCTGCGGGCCTTGTGACGATATCTGCAGTAAGTTCGTCATTGGCTGGAATTACGGGCAATTTTGTCGTTATTATGGCATGGCGTACGCTTCCGTCGTCATGTCGGGCTTTCAAGTCGACCTGGGTAGGAAGCACCTGCTCGTTTACCTTAATGACAATCTCGTATCCTTCCGGCACATCGCCTTTTGAAAATACCTGACCAAAGGTGACATAAACCTCACGCTGGACTTGGTTTGAAACATTGATGAAACCAATCTGTGTCACTTTAATATCATTCGATGCCTGTGCCTCTGGGAGTACCATCCCGGTCATCAACACACCACAGAAGATCATCCGAAAAGAACGCAGCTCAGGCATACTTTTTATTCCTCTGCGCCTGCGAACCATAATAATCAATGTCATTAGCATAACGGAGATCATATCCAGGATACTGGACGATGCACCAATACCACCCGTTTCGTCCCTCCTTCCATTGTCTGCAGGCACAAGGTTGATATGCATATCGCCATTTTCCTGTACATCACTTATATTTTCCGTGTTATGATTCTCCCGCTCCTGTGAATTTTTGGCATCCCCATCCACAGCACCCGTCGTTTCACTTCCCTGTTGGTGAGAATCTCCCATGGAATCGTCTCCAGTTCCTTCATCAGACTTATTTTGATTACCTTCGCCTTCTGCCGGAGTATTTTCGTTTTCATCAACAATACCCCCATTATCACCATTTTCCTGCACGACCTTTATGACAAGCTGCCTGACCGCATCACCCGCCGGACTCTTGCACGTCAGGCGAAAGTAGGTATTTTCGAGGATCGGACCAATCGTCTCACGTCCGGACAGGCTTTTTTCTCCCGACCAGCCGCCATCAGCAAAGCACCTATCCGCATTATTACTTTCCCACACAAGTAAAACATTTCTCCCCGCAGGCACCTCCAGTGAGTCTGCATAAAAATCCAGCTGAGGATACGGCAATGCAACGCCACTTCCTTCCGACAGCTTGTAGAAGAACGTATTTTCCGTCACCTTGTTGGTCAATATAAAAATATTTTTATCAGGTATATACCTGAAACGGCCATAGGTACCCTTTTCAGCAGGATCGGAAGGAACGATGGGATTGGAATATTCAGGGTCCAACCTGATCCACTGGCGTGCCGCCACATCCAAGGCATAAACTGAAGCGCCGCCGTTCCACGCAATGAATCTGCCACTGACAGGATCGAAATCAAACCCCGCGGCATCAGAATTTTCGATCTCCGTTGCCCCTGTTGTCTCAAGGGTGACCGCATGTGGTATAGGTATCTGGTCCAGATAAACCACCTGGACCCTCGGTGTTGCGCCATAGCCCGTTCCACCCAAGGCGGCGAGTATGCGGCTTTGCGGGTCAATTGCTGCCGTCATATAAAACTGAAAACTGTCGGTAAAAACACCAGGATGGGCTGTCCAGGGCGACTCCAGATTGAGTGGATCGAATTCGAACAAAGTTTGTCCTGCCGAATACCAGACACGACCGGTCAGAGAATCGTATGCGGAAATCATGGCACATCCCGCTCTGCTGTCCTCAATGAGTTGCCATCCATCCTCCGGAGGCTGAGCAGCGAAGTCATAGAGCCAGGTCTTGCCTGAGCACCCCCCCGATCCATAGATTGCCCCTCCCGAAGAGAAAAAACGGTCAACGTTGGGGAGATATTCCAGGCCATCATAGGTGTGGACTGAGCTTGGTCTGCCATCCAGATAGATTGGCTCTGTCCGACTCAGAAACTCGCGCGCTGTAGGCTGTGTCAACTGATACCACTTCAGGTCATTGACATCGAACGCATAAATCTCATTACCACTGTAGTCTCCATGACCTCCGCCGAAGACAATAAGACGACCACGTTTCGTGTCATAGGCTCCGCCGCTCCATGGTGACATCACATTGGGTGTCTTCCCCAGTTGCTGCTCTATACTTGAATTGACCACTTCATACCAATGTCCCGGAGGAAGCAGATCAAGCACGGATCCAGACGCCGGCATCGTTACCGATGCCAGTTCACTTTTGGCACTGAAGCTGCCGCTTATATCAAAAGCTTCTATGGCATAGCTGACAGCTGCTCCAGGATTTAGCCCCCTGTCTATAAAATGGGTATATCCCGTTGCCATAACCATTGCGCCGTCGCGATAAAGACGATAGCCAACTGCGCCTTCAACATGCTCCCAGCTGACATAAGTTTCACTCGGGGATACAGGAAGCACCGTGGGTCTGGATGGCACTGGCAGAACCGTATCGCCCGACATGCCCACACCACCCGAAACCATCAACGAAATTTCATCCGGATGCAGCGCACGCTCATAAATACGAATATCATCAATTACGCCGGTGAATGCGCCATCCCAGTCCGTACTCCACTTTCCAGGGTCAACACCGATGGTGAGAATGCCTTCCTGCGGAATATCACGCGCACGGTGAACATCCAGGCGTTCATGTACCAAAACCCCGTCGAGGTAGACCTTGAGACTGCCATTACGTCTGGACCACGTTATGGCTACATGATGCCAAGCACCATCATTCAACGAGACATCAACCTTCCCGTAATATCTCCCGCCCACATGAACAGCCATACCAGACAATCCACCGAACCCAAAATAGGTTTTCCTTCTATCTTTCGACTTATATGCAAACAAGTAACCCCGCCCATCAAGTCTCTGATCCTTGACCCATAGGCTAACCGTCAGCTCGCGACTTGGAAAACCCGTTATCGACCGCCACAACTTGTCCCTGTTTTCACGGTCAAACCGGAGTGCCTGACCCGATATACCCCCAACAAGAACAGGCACATTACTGCTCGTGGCCGATCTGTCATTACCCGTTGTGTCAGCCACGATATCGTTTTGTACGTCCTCGAAATCCCAGCGCAGAAACGCAGCAATTTCTGCGGAAGATGTTTTCCCACACCAAACGAGAAATATGCAAAAAACCAACCCCCAAATACTCGGGCAATTGCCTCTGTTCACCCCTGACATTGAAAGACTCCTTCTCTAGCCAACATAATGTCGTATTCAGATCTCCAGATGATGAATCCAGCTTCTTACTGACGGAATAGACATGGTCGGGGCTGTTGGCGCGCCGGTTCGGTAACCTGGATGAAAGCTGCAAAACCGGAATCCAGAAATCGGGCGGTAAAGCCTATGCCCCCGGATTACATTCCACCCCATCCGGGATGCACATTTTGATATGTACAATTATGAGGCCCCTAATCGCTGAAATGGTATAAACTGAGAACCTGAATATAAGCCTATCCTTTCCTTATATAAATGGTACCTATCCGTCCCGAACCACATCATACATGTCTCCATACAGAATAACTGTGAAGACCTTCATATATTCCCACACGCCATCTCCAACCCGTCCACCTTTGTCAAGCATCATCAGCCAACATCAATCCCTTGGTCACGGTGGACAAACTGGCATAATCTCCACTCACCCCGTAACCGACAGGAAATCTCCGCCCCCCCAACACCAGCCCGACACATTCACCGAATGGCACTAAGTTAAGCCCTTAACTTCTTCACATGTCCATGTTTTTCAATTTCCATCCGTGCCTGCTGCCGCGGTCGGTCCAATCGCGGATAGGACTTGGGCCTTCGCTTGACTGCCCGTGGTTCTATCCTGCCGGGCCGGTTTGCCACCCGGATCTGGGCAATGAGCACAAACAAGGTGGCCGTGTCTTCACCGGATCCGGAGAGAAACTGCCGCCGGCTCCACGCCACCCAGATCTGCAGCGTATGCTTGAAGCTCAATTGTCGCGGCAAGACGCCAGCTCGCAATGCCGCCTCGGCCATCAGCAGCCGGATCAGGTTGTACGCCAGCAGATAGACCCAAAGCTCTTTCTCACACATCTGCGGCGTTTTGCAGCTGAGCACTGCCATGCCCAGGGTCGTCTTGATATTTCTCAGATCCAGCTCCACCTGCCAGCGCTGGCAATACAGCCTCTCCAACTTGACTTGGGGGGTGCGCGGCGAATGACACAGCGCGATGTATGACAGGGAATTGTCATTCCGACCGAAGAGAGGAATCTTGCGCCGCCGACCCCAAGATTTCTCGCTGCACTCGAAATGACAGGGATACTGTCATTCCAGCTGCGCTCAGAATGACACAGGGCGCTGTCATCCCGACGCGTTGTCATTTGACCCCACTCCTTGTCATTTCGCCCCCACTCCTTGTCATTTCGACCCCACTCCTTGTCATTTCGACCCCACTCCTTGTCATTTCGACCGAAGGGAGAAATCTTGCGCCACTGGACCCAAGATTTCTCGCTGCACTCGAAATGACAGGGATACTGTCATTCCCGCTGCGCTCGGAATGACAAATGAGACGGGAATGACAGGGGTGTGTTCAGAAACATCGCCAGGGCTGCCCTGCCCGCAGGGACGGCCGCAGCGCACCATTACAAGTCATCGGCGCCCCTCAAAGATTCATTTTGGTGCACGTTTGTCTCCTTGCCCGAGACTCAAATTCAGGCCCAAGCCTGGGACAGCCCGGCTGCCGGCCCAGCATAAACAGCCATCTCTCCTTCTCATTCAAATGGTTAACCATTTTTATGGAACGACGCCCCAGATCGGGCAGAGGCATTTTTCATCGTGGCGCACAGTTTGCATTGGGCTGATGCATCGAACATGCACCTTGAAAATCACGGGATATAGTTTCCAGTCATGCATGCAGTGGCTAAGGACACCTGTTGGGAGGCCCGCATTTCGCTGGGCTTTCGTCTCGATGCGGGACGCAGCATGTTGTCGGAACGCAGCCATCAGGGTCCGCTGCGCATCCAGCGCCCCTTTTACCCGGAAGGCCCGGGGGTCTGCCATGTCTACCTGCTCCATCCACCGGGGGGTGTGGTCTGCAGCGACCGTCTCGACATCCATATCCATGTCGATGAACGTGCCCACGGGCTCCTGACCACGCCCGGCGCAGGCAAGTTCTATCGCAGCACCGCCCGGCGCTGTGCCCGCCAGCACCAGCACCTGCGCCTTGAGCGCAGTGCGAGCCTGGAATGGCTGCCCCAGGAGAACATCTTCTACGAAGGCACCCGTTGCGAACTCCTCACCCGGGTGGATCTCCAGCGGGGCTCGCGTTTCATCGGCTGGGAAATCAACTGCCTGGGAAGACCCGCCAGCGGTGAAACCTTCCGGAAAGGCCGTTTGCGCCAGCGCTTCGAACTCTGGCGCGACGGCACGCCCCTCTGGCTGGAGCGCAACCTCTTCGACGAAAGCGCGGTATTGAATGCCGCCTGGGGACTGCAAGGGCAGCCGGTCGCGGCCACGCTGGTGTGCACGCCCGCGGACCGACCGCTCGTGGACAGCGTGCGAAACGGCATTCACGCCGGCGCGGACGGGCTGTTTGCCGCCACCCTGGCGGACGACGTGCTGGTATGCCGCTATCTCGGCCGGAACGGACAGGCGGCGCGAGCCTGCCTGACGGCGGCCTGGCAGTGCCTGCGGCCCGCGGTGCTGGGCAGGCCCGCCTCGCCCCCGCGCATCTGGAACACCTGAACCGACCCCTGATCCCGAATACCAGGAGAGAAGAGAGAACACCATGGAACTGTCACCACGCGAAAAAGACAAGCTGCTCTTGTTCACCGCGGCCCTGCTGGCAGAACGGCGCAAGGCGCGGGGACTCAAGCTCAACTATCCCGAGGCGGTGGCCTATATCTCGGCCGCCATCATGGAAGGGGCGCGCGAGGGACGCACCGTCGCCGAACTCATGAGTTACGGGACGACGCTGCTCAGCCGCGAGGATGTCATGGAAGGTGTCCCGGAGATGATCCACGAGGTGCAGGTGGAGGCGACCTTTCCCGATGGCACCAAGCTGGTCACCGTGCACAACCCCATTCCCTGAGGAGCCTGAGGAGAAAAAACATGCAGAAAAAACTCATCCCCGGCGAGCTGATTCCGGCGCCCGGCGACATCGAACTCAACACCTGCCGCCCCACCCTGCGCCTGAAGGTGGCCAACAGCGGCGACCGTCCCGTGCAGGTGGGCTCCCATTACCACTTCCATGAAACCAACCCGGCACTGCACTTCGACCGGGAACGGGCCCGCGGTTTCCGCCTCGACATACCGGCGGGCACCGCGGTCCGCTTCGAGCCCGGGCAGGAACGCGAAGTCACCCTGGTGGCCTATGACGGCGCGCGCCGGGTCTTCGGTTTCCGCGGCGCCGTCATGGGCGACCTGGATGCGGGCGGAAACAACGAGGAGTCCGAGTGATGAGCGTCATCGAACGCCGCGCCTACGCGGAGATGTACGGCCCCACCACCGGCGACCGCCTGCGCCTGGGCGACACCGACCTGTGGATACGCGTGGAGGAGGACCGTACCCGCTACGGCGAGGAAGTGAAGTTCGGCGGCGGCAAGGTCATCCGGGACGGCATGGGGCAGAGCCAGCAGACCAGTGACCGCGTGGCGGACACCGTCATCACCAACGCCCTGATCCTGGATCATTGGGGAATCGTCAAGGCCGACGTGGGCATCAAGGACGGCCGCATCATCGGCATCGGCAAGGCGGGCAATCCCGACATCCAGCCCGGCGTGGACATCGTCATCGGCGCGGGCACCGAGATCATCGCCGGCGAGGGGCAGATCCTCACCGCAGGCGCCATCGACGCCCACATCCATTTCATCTGCCCCCAGCAGGTGGAGGAAGCCCTGATGTCGGGCATCACCACCATGATCGGCGGCGGCACGGGTCCCGCCGCGGGCACCAACGCCACCACCTGCACGCCCGGTCCCTGGCACATCCGGCGCATGTACCAGGCCGTCGAGGGCCTGCCCATGAACTTCGGTTTCCTGGGCAAGGGCAATGCCAGCCTGCCCGCCCCCCTGGAGGAGCAGCTCGCGGCCGGCGCCATGGGCCTCAAGCTCCACGAGGACTGGGGCACCACTCCCGCCGCCATCGACAACTGCCTCGCAGTGGCCGAGGAATACGATATCCAGGTCGCCATTCACACCGACACGCTCAACGAATCCGGCTTCGTGGAAGACACCCTCGCCGCATTCAAGGGACGCGCCATCCACACCTACCATACCGAAGGGGCGGGCGGCGGCCACGCCCCCGACATCATCAAGGCCTGCGGCGAGGCCAACGTGCTGCCCTCCAGCACCAACCCCACCCGGCCTTATACGGTGAACACCGTGGACGAGCACCTGGACATGCTCATGGTCTGCCACCACCTGGATCCCGGGATCCCGGAAGACGTGGCCTTCGCCGAATCGCGCATCCGCCGCGAGACCATCGCCGCGGAGGACATACTCCACGACCTGGGGGCCTTCTCCATGATCGCATCGGACTCCCAGGCCATGGGCCGGGTGGGCGAGGTCATCTGCCGTACCTGGCAGACGGCACACAAAATGAAAACCCAGCGCGGCAGTCTTCCGGAAGACACCGCGGAGCACGACAATTTCCGCGCGAAACGCTATATCGCGAAATACACCATCAACCCCGCCATCACCCATGGCATCGCCCACGAAGTGGGGTCGGTGGAAGCAGGCAAGCTCGCCGACCTGGTCCTGTGGAAGCCGGCCTTCTTCGGCGTCAAGCCCTCCCTGATACTGAAAGGCGGCATGATCGTCGCCGCCCCCATGGGGGACCCCAATGCCTCCATTCCCACGCCGCAGCCGGTGCACTACCGGCCCATGTTCGGTGCCCTCGGCGGCGCACGGGCACACACCTGCGTGAGTTTCGTCTCCAGCGCCGCCCTGGCCTCCGGCATGGCGGAGGAACTGGGGCTGCAGCGGCGACTGGTGGCGGTACGGGGCTGCCGCAGCGTGCGCAAGGCCGATCTCGTGCACAACGACTACCAGCCGCACATGGAGGTGGACCCGCAGACCTACGAGGTGCGCGCCGACGGCGAACTGCTCACTTGCGAACCCGCGTGCGAACTGCCGCTGGCGCAACGCTATTTCCTTTTCTGAGATGCGCATCTTCCGCCAGCGGATCCCTGCCAGGACGAGTGATGCCCCGCCCGATGCCGCGCTCACCCTTGCCTATGAACGGCGCATCCGCAGCCGCCAGCGCCTGTGCCTCGACAACGGCGAGGAGATCGGCCTGCAGCTGCCCCGTGGCACCATCCTGCGCCACGGCGACCGCCTGCTGGGGGACGACGGCCTCGTGGTCCTCGTCAAGGCCGCACGCGAACCCCTGTCCCATGCCCGGACCGAAGACCCGCTGCGCCTTGCCCGCGCCTGTTATCACCTGGGCAACCGCCACGTCCCCCTCCAGATCGACCCGGACGGCCTGTATTACCTGCGCGATGACGTCCTGGACGCCCTGCTGCAAGGACTGGGGCTGGCGGTCGCCCACGTCGAGGCACCCTTCCATCCCGAGCCCGGCGCCTATCAGGGCCACGACCATGGCCGTGCCGCCTGACCTCCGCCTGCTGCGCCTGCTGCAGCTCGCCAGCCCCACCCTGCCCGTGGGCGCCTATGCCTATTCGGGTGGTCTCGAACACGCCGTGAGCGCAGGCTGGGTCACGGACGAGGATTCGGCCCGGGAATGGATCCGGGGCGTCATGATGCGGGGATTGTCCACCCTGGATGTTCCGGTGCTCCGCAGGCTCCACGCCGCATGGTCGTCGGAGCGGGAAGACGAGGCATGTCAATGGAGCGCCTTCCTGCTGGCCTGCCGGGAAAGCGCCGAGCTGCGCGCCGAGGACCAGCACCTGGGCACCGCGATGGCACGCCTCCTCGCCGACCTGGGCATCGAGACAGCACGCCCCTGGGCCGGGCATGCCCACTGCACCTGGGCCGCCATGTTCAGCCTGGCCGCGTATTGCTGGCGCATCGAGGCCGAAGCCATGCAACAGGCCTATCTCTGGAGCTGGTGCGAAAACCAGGTGGCCGCGGCCATCAAGCTCGTACCCCTGGGACAGACGGCCGGACAGCGCATCCTCCATGCCTGCAGTGAGGCCATCGTCGTGGGCATCCGCCACGCGGCGACGCTGACCGACGACGACCTGGGCCACGGCCTGCCCGGCCTGGCCCTGGGCAGCGCACTGCACGAAACCCAGTACAGCCGCCTGTTCCGGTCATGAAGGCGCCAATGCATACGGTCATTTTGAATACGGTGGGAGACCTGGGCGCGGGAACGGATAGATGGCACCGGATTTCTCCCTCCGGTCGAAATGACAAAAACATGAGTTGAAATGACAAAACATGGGCCGAAATGACAGCGGAAAACATGGGCCGAAATGACAGCGGAAAACATGGGTCGGAATGAGAGGAAAAATGGGGCACGACACTATCGAGGTTTCATTATTGACTGACGGCCATCGTGCAGCCCGAGACCCTATATGGATGCAGGCCCCCGGGGCCGGAATCCAGGGAAAGGCGCCATTCATCCCGGATTCCACTTCGCTCCATCCGGGCTGCTCATGCTCGATAAAACCGGATGCAGGCCTGCAGGGGCTCGCTGGCGGCTCACGCGAGGCGGAGCCCCCTGCGGGAATCAGTATGTGATCACCGAAGTTTTTACGACGCAGACAAGAGGAAATCATGAACGACAAGCAGCCTTTGCGTATAGGTGTCGGCGGCCCCGTGGGATCCGGCAAGACGGCCCTGGTACTGCAACTGTGTCTGGCCTTGCGGGACAAATACGAAATCGCCGTCGTCACCAACGACATCTATACCCGGGAAGACGCCGATTTCCTGGTACGTCACGAAGCCCTGCCCGCGGAGCGCATCCGGGGCGTGGAGACCGGCGGCTGCCCCCACACCGCCATTCGCGAAGACGCCTCCATGAACCTCAACGCCATCGCCGAACTGCAAGACAGATTCCCCGGTCTCGATCTCGTCCTGGTGGAAAGCGGCGGCGACAACCTGAGCGCCACCTTCAGCCCGGAACTCTCCGATCTCACCCTGTATGTCATCGACGTCGCCGGTGGCGACAAGCTGCCGCGCAAGGGCGGTCCCGGCATCACGCGCTCCGATCTGCTGATCATCAACAAGATCGATCTGGCGCCCCATGTGGGGGCGTCCCTGGAAATCATGAAAGAGGATGCACAAAAGATGCGTGGCGAACGCCCCTTCCTCTTCTCCAACCTCAAAAAGGGAGAAGGGGTGGACAGGATCATTGCCTTTATCGAGCGCGAAGGCATGCTGCAGCCTGGCATAGCCCTCTGATGGTGCGCCCATCGGAAAGCGGTCGCGGACGCACCAATGAGGAACGATCAAAACCAAGCACGCCCATCAAAGGTGCGCAAGCTGAATCGGTCGCATTCATGGATATTTCAAAAAATATATTAATTTCATAGTGTTAATAGTATTTTTAAATGATGGCATATTGCTTGCTTGTGGTTCCGGGACGCCGTCTCAGGGGAACCCCCCCCGGCTTCGCATAAATTCACATAACAATCAAAACCAAATTGCTTGAGGAGGAAACTTCATGTCTTTCAAAATGCGTCCCATCGTACTGGGCCTGGCAGTGGCCACCGCCCCTTTGGCGGGCACGGCCGTTCATGCCGGTGCCACGATCAAGGTCGATGACACCAAGTGGGTCAGCGTGGGCGCCGGATTGCGCACCAGTTTCGTGTCCATGGACGAGGGCGCACCCAACGGCAAGGACCGTTCCAAGGACTTCCTGGTGGAGAACATGCGCCTCTATGTCAACGGCCAGATCCACCAGAACGTCAAGCTGGAATTCAACAGCGAACGCAGTACCGACTCTGACGGCGACGAAAACATCCGCGTCCTGGATGCCGTGGCCAAGTTCGAATTCTCCGACACGGTCAACATCTGGATGGGCCGCTTCCTGCCTCCCAGCGACCGCTCCAACCTGGACGGTCCCTATTACCTGAACACCTGGAGCTTTCCCATGCCCCAGGCCTACCCCGCCATCTTCGCCGGCCGCGACAACGGTGTCGCCTTCTGGGGGCGAATCAACGGCGGCCAGTTCAAGTACCAGCTGGGTGCCTTCGAGGGCGTGGATGGTGCTCCGACCATAAATCCCAATCATATTCCCAATCCACAGGACAATCTGCTCTATGCGGCGCGCTTCACCGCCAATTTCTGGGATCCCGAACCCGGTTATTACAACAACAGCACCTATTATGGTGCCCAGGACGTACTGGCGCTGGGGCTTGTCTATCAGACACAGGGTGATGCTGCCATGGTGAACAACAACACAGTGGACTTCACCGGCTGGAGCGTGGACGGCCTGCTGGAGAAAAAGCTTGCCGGCGGCGGGGTGGTGAACCTGGAATTCACCTACTACGACTATGAAGGCAACCCGGTGCTGGGCGGCAACGACGCCACGGGTTACTTCACCGTGGCCTCCTACCTGCTTGCAGGCGAGACCGGCATCGGCCGCCTCCAGCCCATCGCGCGCTACCAGAACCTGGACGTGGACAGGGGCAGCGAGACCACCACCTGGGAGGTGGGCATAAATTACGTCATCGACGGCCACAATGCCCGCGTCTCCGCCGTCTACAGCAACATGGAGACCGACCCGCCTGCCGGCTCCTCGACGGACCGGGATCAGTTCCTGGTGGGACTCCAGTTGCAGATCTGACCGGCAGCGTGCAGCCCGGAGGAAGCGAAGCGCAATCCGGGACAAACGGCACCTTTCCCTGGATGCCGGCCCGCAAGGCCGGCATCCAGGCCACACAACAACCTTCACTCATCAAGTAAGGGGAGACAGATATCATGAAGTCGTTAAAGGAAAGACTCACAGGCGCGGCTGCCGCCGCGGCACTGGGCCTGGCGGCCTTCGCCGCCCAGGCCGGCGACACCATCAAGGTGGGTGTCCTGCATTCGCTCTCGGGCACCATGGCCATCAGCGAAACCACGCTCAAGGACACGGTCCTGATGCTGGTGGAGGAACAGAACAAGCAAGGCGGCCTGCTGGGCAAGAAGCTCGAGGCCGTGGTGGTGGACCCCGCCTCCAACTGGCCGCTCTTCGCCGAGAAGGCCCGCGAGCTGCTCCAGAAGCACAAGGTGGACGTGGTCTTCGGCTGCTGGACCTCGGTGTCGCGCAAGTCCGTGCTGCCGGTGTTCGAGGAACTCAACGGCATCCTCTTCTATCCCGTGCAATACGAGGGCGAGGAATCCTCGCGCAACGTCTTCTACACGGGGGCTGCGCCCAACCAGCAGGCCATTCCCGCGGTGGACTATCTCATGAACGAGCTGGGCGTGGAACGCTGGGTCCTGGCGGGCACGGACTACGTCTATCCCCGCACCACCAACAAGATCCTCGAAGCCTACCTGAAGTCCAAGGGCGTGAAGGACGAAGACATCATGATCAACTACACGCCCTTCGGCCACTCCGACTGGCAGAGCATCGTTGCCGACATCAAGAAGTTCGGTTCCGCCGGCAAGAAGACCGCCGTGGTCTCCACCATCAACGGCGATGCCAACGTGCCTTTCTACAAGGAGCTGGGCAACCAGGGCATCTCCGCCGAAGACATCCCGGTGGTGGCCTTCTCCGTAGGTGAAGAGGAACTGTCGGGCATCGACACCAAGCCCCTGGTGGGGCACCTCGCCGCCTGGAACTATTTCATGAGCGTCGACTCGGAAGCCAACGACGAGTTCATCGAGAAATGGCATGCCTTCATCAAGGACGAAGACCGGGTCACCAACGACCCCATGGAGGCCCATGTCATCGGTTTCAACATGTGGGTCAAGGCGGTGGAAAAGGCCGGCACCACCGATCCCGATGCCGTGATCGACGCCATGATCGGTGTCACGGTGCCCAACCTGAGCGGCGGCTATGCCACCATGATGCCCAACCATCACCTCACCAAGCCGGTGCTCATCGGCGAGATCCAGGAAGACGGCCAGTTCGAGGTCGTCTGGCAGACGCCGGGCACGGTGGTGGGCGATGCCTGGTCGGACTACCTCCCGGGCAGCCGCGACATCATCTCCGACTGGCGCGCGCCGCTGAGCTGCGGCAACTACAACGTCAAGACCGGCAAGTGCTCGGGACAAAACTTCTGAACCCGTGACCCGAAGGCGCCGCCGCCCGGCGGCGCCTTTACTCCCCGCAGAACATTCGAGGTAAAAGAATCATGATCGGCGCGCGCACCGCGTTTTCATCCCTCATGTTCGGCCTGCTGCTCCTGGCCGGCATGGGCGCGCACGCCCTGGCCGCCGAGGATTTCACTGCCGCCGTCCAGTCACTCAATGCCAAGAATTTCACCGCCAAGGGCGAGGCCATCGAGGCCGTGGCCGCCACGGGCCATGACCGCAGCGTAGTGGTCCTGCGGGCGATGCTGGACGGGCGCCTCTACTACCGCAAGAAGGACCGGCGCGTCGTCATCGTCGAGCGCCTGGACAAGGGCTTCCGGCTCACCGATGCCGCCACCGGCGAGACCCTGGGCGAGGTGGGCAAGCGCAAGGTCAGAAAGATCGCCATCAACAACAAGCTGAGGAAGCGCCTGCGCGCGGCGCTGGCCCGCCTCAGCCTCGCCCATCACGATCCCCGCGTGCGCCACCAGTCCGTGACCGAGATGCTCGCCTCGGTCACCCCGGACACCATCCCCCTGCTGGAATCGGCCCTGGCCAGAGAGACCGACGAAGCCGTGAGCGAGCTCCTGCGCACGGCCCTGGCCCTCGCCGCGCTCGCCAGCACCGATCGCGAACAGCGGCTCCAGGCGCTGCGCACCCTGGAAGGCAACATCCAGCCTGAAGTCGCCAACCGCATCCGCCGGCTGCTGGACAAGGAAAAGGACGGCGCCGTCAGGGCCGCCGCCCAGCGGGCCCTGACCGCCATCGAGGACAAGCTGAAGTTCTACGGCTTCCTCGAAACGCTCTTCTTCGGCCTGAGCCTGGGCTCGGTGCTGCTGCTGGCCGCCATCGGGCTGGCCATCACCTTCGGCGTCATGGGCGTCATCAACATGGCCCACGGCGAACTCATCATGCTCGGCGCCTATACCACCTACCTGGTACAGGCCCTCATGCCGGACCACCTGGAATATTCGCTGCTGGTGGCCATCCCCGCCGCCTTCCTGGTCTCGGGGCTCTTCGGCATCGCCATCGAGCGCGGCGTCATCCGCTTTCTCTACGGCCGTCCCCTGGAGACCCTGCTGGCCACATTCGGCATCAGCCTGCTGCTGCAGCAGCTCGTGCGCACCACCATCTCGGCGCAGAACGTCACCGTGGCCAACCCCCAGTGGATGAGCGGCTCGCTGGAGATCAACCCGGTGCTGTCTCTCACCTACAACCGCCTCTACATCCTGCTGTTCGCCCTGCTCGTCTTCATCGTGCTGCTCCTGATCCTGAAAAAGACCTCGCTGGGGCTGCAGGTGCGCGCCGTCTCGCAGAACCGTGCCATGGCGCGCGCCATCGGCATCCGCAGCGGCTGGGTGGACGCCATGACCTTCGGCCTGGGCTCGGGCATCGCCGGCGTGGCCGGCGTGGCCCTGAGCCAGCTCACCAACGTCGGCCCCAACATGGGCCAGGCCTACATCATCGACTCCTTCATGGTGGTGGTCTTCGGCGGCGTGGGCAACCTCTGGGGCACGCTGGTGGGCGCCTTCTCCCTGGGCGTGATCAACAAGTTCCTGGAGCCCTGGTCGGGCGCCGTGCTGGCCAAGATCGTGGTCCTGGTCTTCATCATCCTGTTCATCCAGAAACGCCCGCGGGGCCTGTTCCCGCAGAAAGGCCGCAGCGCGGAGCATTGAACCATGCTGCTGAAGAGACTCTACGAAAGCGACCGGGGCGGCATGATCCTGCTGGCCGCCCTGCTGCTCGCCGCCATCGTGGTGCCGCTGCTCAACCTGGCGGTGCCCGAGAGTTCGCCCTTCCATCTCTCCACGTACACGGTCACGCTGCTGGGCAAGTACCTCTGCTTCGCCCTCCTCGCGCTGGCCCTGGACCTGATCTGGGGCTACTGCGGCATCCTCAGCCTGGGCCACGGCGCATTCTTCGCCCTGGGGGGCTATGCCATGGGCATGTACCTGATGCGCCAGATCGGCGAACGCGGCGTCTACGGCCATCCCGTGCTGCCCGATTTCATGGTCTTCCTCAACTGGCAGGAGCTGCCCTGGTACTGGCACGGGTTCGACATGTTCTGGTTCGCCGTGCTCATGGTCGTGCTGGTGCCGGGTCTGCTGGCCTTCGTCTTCGGCTGGCTGGCCTTCCGTTCCCGGGTCACCGGCGTCTATCTTTCCATCATCACCCAGGCACTCACCTTTGCCCTCATGCTGGCCTTCTTCCGCAACGAAATGGGCTTCGGGGGCAACAACGGACTGACCGATTTCAAGGACATCCTGGGCTTCAGCCTGCAGGCCGACGGCACGCGCGTCGGGCTGTTCCTGGCCTCGGCGATCATGCTGGCCCTGGCCTATCTGGCCTGCCGTTTCATCGTCAACTCCCGCCTGGGGCGGGTCGTCGTCGCCATCCGCGACGCCGAGGACCGCACCCGTTTCGTGGGCTACAAGGTCGAGCGCTTCAAGCTCTGGCTGTTCGTGTTCTCCGCCGTGCTGGCGGGTATCGCCGGCGCGCTCTACGTCCCCCAGGTGGGCATCATCAACCCCAGCGAGTTCTCCCCCCTCAACTCCATCGAGCTGGTGATCTGGGTCGCCATCGGCGGACGCGGCACCCTCTACGGCGCGGCGCTCGGGGCCATCCTGGTGAACTACGCCAAGACCTATTTCACCGCCGCCCTGCCGGAGCTGTGGCTGTTCGCCCTGGGCGCCCTGTTCGTCCTCGTGACCATCTTCCTGCCCAGGGGGCTCGTGGGACTGGTACAAGGCCGCCGCAAGCCCGACAGGCCACCGCCCCGCGATGAGACACCTTCAGGCGAGACGCCTGCCACGACGGGAGGTCCCGGCGCATGAAGACCCTGGACAGGCTGCGCGAGCACCTGCGGCGCGACCGCGTCTTCGACTTCATGCTGCCCAAGGTGGTCTTCAGCCCGGCGCTGGACACCCGCCACGGCCCCATACTCTACCTGGAAGGGGTGACCGTCAGTTTCGACGGCTTCAAGGCACTCAATGAACTGACGCTGTACATCGACGACGGCGAACTGCGTTGCATCATCGGACCCAACGGCGCCGGCAAGACCACGATGATGGATGTCATCACCGGCAAGACGCGCCCCGACAGCGGCTCGGTCTATTTCGGCCAGCGCATCGACCTGCTGCGCCTGTCGGAGACCGAGATCGCCCAGGGCGGCATCGGCCGCAAGTTCCAGAAACCCACGGTCTTCGAACAGCACACGGTGTTCGAAAACCTGGAACTCTCCCTGGCCGGCCCCAAGGGGGTCTGGCACACCCTGTTCGCGCGCCTCACCCCGGCCCAGCGCGAGCGCATCGACGAGGTCCTGGAGATCATCGGCCTCACGGCGCAGCGCCACCGGCCGGCCGGCGTGCTGTCACACGGCCAGAAACAGTGGCTGGAGATCGGCATGCTCCTCATGCAGAGCCCGCGCCTGCTGCTGGTGGACGAACCCGTCGCCGGCATGACGGCCCAGGAGACGGAGCGCACCGCCGAGCTGCTCACCTCGCTCGCGGGGCGCCATTCCGTGGTGGTGGTGGAACACGACATGGAGTTCGTGCGCACCATCGCGCGCAAGGTCACCGTGCTCCACGAAGGCCGGGTGCTGGCGGAAGGCAGCATGGACGAAGTGCAGAACGACCCGCGGGTCATCGAAGTCTATCTGGGTGAGTGAGGTACGCCTCATGCTGCGGATCAGCGGTCTCAATCAGTTCTACGGCGGCAGCCACATCCTCTGGGACCTGGACCTGGAGATCCCGGCAGGCAGCTGCGTCTGTCTCATGGGGCGCAACGGCGTGGGCAAGACCACCCTGTTGAAATGCATCATGGGGCTGCTGCCCCTGGCATCGGGCAGCATCCGTTTCGATGGCCGCGACATCACCACCAGCCCCGCGGAACTGCGCGCCCGCATCGGGATCGGTTACGTCCCCCAGGGGCGGGAGATCTTCCCCCAATTGACCGTGGAGGAAAACCTGCGGCTGGGCCTGCTGGCCCGCCGCGACCGGCAACGACAGATCCCGGAGCGCATCTTCCAGCTCTTTCCAGTACTGAAGGAGATGCGCCACCGCCGCGGGGGCGACCTGTCCGGCGGCCAGCAACAGCAGCTCGCCATCGGGCGCGCCCTGGCCATCGACCCCAAGCTGCTGATCCTGGACGAGCCCACGGAAGGCATTCAGCCCAACATCGTGCGCCAGATCAGCGATATCATCGTGCGCCTGAACCGCGAGGAGGGCCTCACCGTCCTGCTGGTGGAACAGAAACTGGCCTTCGCCCGCCGCGCCGGGCAGCAGTTCTTCATCATGGAAAAAGGGCGGATCGTGGCGCAGGGCCCGATGGCGAAGCTGGACGACGACATCGTCCAGCGCCATTTGTCTGTCTGACCGCCTTTTGCAGGCAACGGGCTTTCGCCGGGCGAAAACCTCACCCCTGCGGTGATCCGCACAGATGCTCCACCCCGCTGTGGAAGGGAAATCTTCTGTTTTCTGCCTTCTGTCTTCTGTCCTCTGTTCCCTGAATCACTCCGGCCATTCGAGGTGGCGTTTCAGGACCACCTGGCGCTTGTCGTTGCCGCAGGTAAAATCGAACTCCAGTTCCCAGTCGCCGCCCATGGAAAATTCCCCGCTGCGACCCTCGTAGCGGCCCCTGCCCATGAACTTGAGGGGATGGAAGACATCATCGCCGGACATCTCCATGCCGGGCATGTACTGGCGGAACTGAACGCCGCATTCCGTTTTGTCATCGCCGGCGGCGCTCTCCAGCAGCACCGTGATCCTGGCCGTCTCCCCGACCTGGAGAGGATCGGGATCGGTCTTGATGCGCAACTGGTAGCCATCCACTTCCAGCATCTCGGCACCCTGCCATTCCGAACAGCCGCCCAGGACGAGCAAGGGCATGCTGATTCCCAGAGACAACCACGTTTCCTTTTTCATGACGCCCACTCCTGTCACGTCTTCTTCTGGATCAGTTCCAGGCGATAGCCATCGGGGTCCTCCACGAAGGCGATCACCGTCGTGCCGTGCTTCATGGGGCCGGCCTCGCGCACCACCTTGCCGCCGCGGCGCCTGATCTCCTCGCAGGCGGCATAGGCATCCTCCACCTCGATGGCGATGTGACCGAAGCCGTTGCCCAGGTCGTAATGATCCGTGTCCCAGTTGTAGGTGAGTTCGATGACGGCTTCCTCGGACTCGTCACCATAGCCCACGAAGGCCAGCGTGAACTTGCCCTCCGTGTATTCCTGCATGCGCAGCAGGCGCATGCCCAGGACCTCGGT
Organism: Gammaproteobacteria bacterium; assembly: GCA_026981935.1. Classification (GTDB taxonomy): domain Bacteria; phylum Pseudomonadota; class Gammaproteobacteria; order SZUA-140; family SZUA-140; genus S012-109. The sequence continues at coordinate 9,400 of JALSIC010000102.1, read as the reverse complement.
GTAGAACTTGATGGATCGGTCCAGGTTGCCCACCCGGATCATGGTATGGAGTATGCGCATGGCTGTCTCCTCCAACTATTCGTGAAACAGGAATTCGCGACAGGGGGTTCGCGGCGGGGGGCCGCTCCTACGCCCCATCCCGGGTCCTTGCCGCGATGCGCAGCCGAAGCGCATTCAGCCTGATGAATCCTGCCGCGTCCTTCTGGTCGTACTTGCCCGCATCGTCTTCGAAGGTCGCCACATCTTCGTCGAACAGACTGTATTCATCCGACCTTCGCCCCACCACCTGGACAGCGCCCTTGTACAGCTTGAGGCGCACCACGCCGTTCACCGTCGCCTGCGAGGCGTCGATCATCTCCTGCAGCATCCGGCGTTCCGGACTCCACCAGTACCCATTGTAGATCAGGGCGGCATAGCGGGGCATGAGTTCGTCCTTCAGGTGCGCCACTTCCCGGTCCAGGGTGATGGATTCCATGGCCCGGTGGGCCTTGAGGAGGATGGTGCCGCCGGGGGTTTCGTAACACCCGCGGGATTTCATGCCCACGTAGCGGTTTTCCACGATGTCCAGGCGGCCGATGCCGTTGCGCCCGCCGATGTCGTTGAGGGCGGCCAGCACCTGGGCCGGCGACAGGGGCTTGCCGTCGATGGCCACCACGTCGCCGCGCTCGAAGGTCAGCTCCAGGTAGACCGGCTGGTCCGGTGCCTCCTCGGGTGCCACGGTCCAGCGCCACATGTCCTGTTCCGGTTCGGTCCATGGATCTTCCAGGGGGCCGCCTTCATAGGAGATGTGCAGCAGGTTGGCGTCCATGGAATACGGCGACTTCCTCCCGCGCTTCTGTTCCACGGGAATCCCGTGCGCCTCGGCATAGGCCAGCAGTTTCTCCCGCGAGGTGAGATCCCATTCCCGCCACGGCGCGATGATGTGGATGTCGGGCTTGAGCGCATAGGCCCCCAGCTCGAAACGCACCTGGTCGTTACCCTTGCCGGTGGCGCCATGGGCGATGGCATCGGCACCGGTGGCATTGGCGATCTCCACCAGGCGCCTGGCGATGAGGGGCCGGGCGATGGCGGTACCCAGCAGGTATTCGCCTTCGTAGAGCGTGTTGGCGCGGAACATGGGAAAGACGTAGTCGCGCACGAATTCCTCGCGCAGGTCTTCGATGTAGATCTCCCGCACGCCCAGCGCCTCGGCCTTGGCACGGGCCGGCGCCACCTCCTCGCCCTGCCCGATGTCGGCGGTGAAGGTCACCACCTCGCAGCCATAGGTCTCCTGCAGCCAGCGCAGGATCACCGAGGTATCCAGGCCGCCGGAGTATGCAAGCACGACTTTTTTGATGTCCGTCATTTTTGCATTACCGTTGGTTGGTGGTTACATGAGTGAGGGGCGAGGCGTGATGAATCGTTTGAACCAGGCTGTTGTCTATTAATGGTTTCATGATTGTCCATATTACAATGTGCAGCCCGGATGGAGTGGAACGTAATCCGGGTGCGGGGGGGTTGCCGTCTGGTTTCCTGGATTACGCGCTTGCAGCGCTTCATCCAGGCTACCGAACCGACGCACCAACAGCCGGGCCATGTCCATTCAACCACGAGCCCTCAGCAACCCTCACTCCTCTGCCGAGTACAACTCGGCGATCCTGATCCCCCGTCCTCTATCCTTTGTCTTCTGTCCTCTGTCTTCTGCCCTCTGACCTCCGCAACCGCGACAACAGGCGCCGCGCCATCTCCCCGAACATCTCGGTCTGGGTGGGATGGGGGTGGATGGCCTCGGCCACCTGGTCCAGGGTGAGGCCGGCGCTCACCATCATGACCGCCTCGCCGATGAGGGTGTCCGCATGATCGGCGAGGAAGTGCACGCCGATGATGCGGCGGCTCGCCTTGTCGGCGACGATCTTGATCAGGCCCTGAGTCTCGCCGGTGATCATGGCCTTGGCATCGATGCTCATGGGCATCTTCACCTCCACCGCATCCACGCCGCGGGCCTTGGCCTGCGCCATGGACAGGCCGACGAAGGCGGCCTGGGGGCGGGTGAAGATCACGCCGCAGTCCCTGGTCTCATCGTAACGGGCCTGCTCGCCACAGATCGTCGCCGCGGCCACCCTGCCCTGCTGGCCCGCCGTGTGGGCCAGCATCAGTCCGCCGATGACATCGCCCACGGCGAAGATGTGGGGCACGCTGGTGCGGCAGCTCGCATCCACCGCGATGACCCCGTCCTCGACTGCCACGCCCGCCTTGTCCAGTTGCAGCGGCGCCAGCACGGGACGCTTGCCCGTGGCCATGAGCACGAACTCGCACTCGGCCCGCTGTTCGCCGGTGCCGTCGCGATAGCACACGGATACCGCGCCCGCCTCACCCGTGATGGACTCGATCTGCACGCCCGTGTGAACCTTCAGGCGGGGCTCTTCCATGAGGATGGCCGTCAGCTGTTTGGCGATCTCCGCCTCCACCTCGGCCAGGATGCGATCACGGGCCTCCAGCAGGACCACCTCCGTGCCGAAGTCCTGGAAGATCTGCGCCATCTCCAGCCCGATGGCGCCGCCGCCCACGATCACCAGGCGCCTGGGCGGTCCCTGCAGATTCCACACCGTATCGGAGGTCAGCACCGCGCCGGTCTCCAGCCCCTCCCGGGCACCGGGAATGGGCGGCACAAAGGGCGGCGCGCCCGTGGCAATCACGGCGCAACCGAAACGCAGGCGCTCGCCCCGGCTGCCGTCGCCCGGGGTGGCACGCCGGTGCGCATCGTCCGAATTGCCCGAGGTGTCCACGAAAACCGTATGATCGTCTTCGAAGCGGGCGAATCCCTGGATCACCTTGATGCGCACGCCGGTATCGGTCTTGAGCGCCATCTCGCCCCGCGTCTCCAAGACATGGCGGCGGGTCTGCTCCAGCAAGTCCCAGTCCAGGCGGGGCCGGTCCGTCTCCAGCACGCCCAGGTGCCGGTCGTGGGCCCGGTCACGCATGCGGTCCGCGGCCGCACGCCACGCCTTGGACGGAATGCAGCCGCGCCACAGGCACTCGCCGCCGGGGAAGGGCGCGTCGTTGATCATGGCCACCTTGATGCCGTGCCCCGCGAGTTCCCGGGCACAGTCCTCGCCACCGGGCCCGCCACCGATGACCACCACGTCGTAATCCCAGTCGCCTTCCGGGATCGCCGGTCCGGCAGGGCCCATCCAGGTCTCGGGCTGTTCGATGGCCTTCTTCAATTCGTTGAGATAGCCGGCCGCCTGGGCGCCGTTGACCACCCGGTGATCGGCGGTGAGGGTGAGCGGCATGCCCTGCTCGCCTGCCGAGGCGATGGCGAGAATGGCCGCCGTGCCCGGCGTGGGAATGGCATCGAACAGGCTCACGCCCAGCATGCCCATGTTGGATATCATGAAAGTGGGGTTGGCGAACTCCTCGGGCTTCAGGCGGCGCTTGCGGGCACGGCCCACGAGTTCCTGCCAGTCGGCATTGAGTTCCGCCAGCTCGCGCGACTCGCACCCCCGCAGGACGGGCACCACCAGGCCGCCGTCGTCCGCCGCCACCGCCATGCCGATGTCCACTTCGCTGCGCTCCACCAGCCTGTCCACCGGCTGGTAGGCCCAGTTGATGCGCGGCTGGGCGGCCATGGCGACGGCGCAGGCCTTGGCAATGGCCACGGTCACGGAGACACCGTTCTTCTTCGCCGCGCGAATCAGCGCCTCGGGGCGCGCGTGAACCGTGACGTGGAAGGTGGGCATGGTGAGCGCCGCCGTCATGTTGTGGCTGATGGCGCGCTCCAGGGCGGTCATGGGCCGGCCCTCGCCGGGCACCTGCACCTCCACGGCAGGCGCGGCCGCGGCGGGCGATGGCGGTGCGGCCGCCCGGCCGGATTCATGGGCACGCTGTACGTCGTCGCCGGTAATGGCACCCTGCGGGCCGGTCCCTTCCAGGGCATCGAGATCGACGCCGTATTCGGCCGCCAGCTTGCGGGCGTAGGGCGTGGCCAGCTTCCCCTGCGGGCGCGGCGCGGGTCGCAATCCCGGCCCGCCGCCGGCAGGCCGCGGGGACGCTGCCGCGGCGGGCCTGCCGGCCGCCGCCCGGGGCGGCTCTTTCCGACCTGCCTCCGCTGCCTGCTCCACGCCCCGTTTCGCTTCAGGCACGGCACCACCCGCCTCGGCATCCACCACCTGGGCGGCTTCCGCCACGAGGTAGGCCATGGGCTCGCCCACGGGCACCACGCTGTCCACGGGCGCGCGCGGCCCCGACAGATACCCCTCCCGGAACACCTCCACGTCCATGATGGCCTTGTCGGTCTCCACCGTCGCCACCACGTCGCCCCGCTCGATCCTGTCGCCGATGTTCTTCTCCCAGCTCACCACCACACCCTCGGTCATGGTGTCGGAAAGCTGCGGCATCTTGATCACGTGAACCACGCCCTCGGGCGCCGCGGGCGTGGGGGGCGTCTCATCATTTCCGGCATCTTTTCCGGTTGCAGGCGACCCCGAACCGCCGGACTCCGAATCCGGTCCCGCCTCATGCGCCGCTCGCGGTGCCGGCTCCGCAGCAGCCGCAGGTTCCGCAGCCATGGTCACGGGCGCCTCTTCGGCAGTCACCTCCCCGGGCGTGGGCACCAGGTAGGCGATGGGCTCGCCCACGGGCACCACGCTGTCCACGGGCGCGCGTGGCCCCGACAGATACCCCTCCCGGAACACCTCCACGTCCATGATGGCCTTGTCGGTCTCCACCGTCGCCACCACGTCGCCCCGCTCGATCCTGTCGCCGATGTTCTTCTCCCAGCTCACCACCACACCCTCGGTCATGGTGTCGGAAAGCTGCGGCATCTTGATGGTGTATCTGTCGGACATGTATCTCCCTCTAAATGGCGATAAGGTGTGAAGCGCAAGGTGCGGTCAAACTGCAGCCCGGGTGGCGGTCCTGCCGAGGTTCATCCTTCTGCCACTGATGCAGGTAACACCTCGCGTCAAACACCTCGTATATCACGCCAAGTTAACACAACAAAGCCGCAACCTGCCATGGCAGGTTGCGGCCGTGGTCTGTCCACCTCAGTTGTTTCGTCCCGGAAAGAGACCCAGCACGGCCGCCACCACGTCCCGGGCATTGGGTATGGCCGCCTTTTCCAGGGCATGATTGTAGGGAATGGGCACGTTGGCCGCGGACACCCGCCGTGGCGGGGCGTCCAGATCGAAGAAGCATTCCTCGTTGAGAACCGCCATCACCTCGGCACCCACGCCCACGGGGGCCTCGGCCTCCTCCACCACCACGGCCTTGTGGGTGCGGGCGACAGAAGCCCGGATCCCCGCCCGGTCGAGGGGGCTCAGGGCGTAGAGGTCGAGCACCTCGGCCTCGATACCGTGTTCCCGTGCGAGGATCTCCGCCGCCTGGAGGCACCAGTGGACGGAGATGTTGTAGCCCAGGAGCGTCACGTCGCGTCCGGGGCGGGCCACTTCCGAGCCTTCCAGGGGATGGAAGTATTCCTCGTCGGGCACCTCGCCCTTGAGGTTGTACATCAGCTCGTGCTCGTTGATGAACACCGGGTCCTCGCAGCGTACCGCCGACTTGAGCAGGCCATAGGCCTGGCGGGGATTGGAAGGCGTCACCACGCGCAGCCCGGCGATACCCATGAAGACCTTCTCCATGCGTGCCGAATGCTGGGCCCCGAGCTGGTGGGCGGTACCGCCCGGCGAGCGGATCACGATGGGCGCGGTCAACTGGCCGCCGGACATGTAACGCACCTTGGCGGCGGTATTGACGATCTGGTCCGTCGCCAGCCAGGCGAAGTTCACCGACATGATCTCGATGATGGGCTTCACGCCCACGAAGGAAGCGCCGATGCCGATGCCGGTGTAGCCGTTCTCCGAGATGGGGGTGTCGATGATCCGCTCGGGACCGTATTTCTCATACAGCCCCTGGGTCGCCTTGTAGGTGCCGCCGGCGACGCCGATGTCCTCGCCCATGGCGATGACCAGGGGATCGTGGGCGAGTTCCTCGTCGTGGGCGCGACGGATCGCCTCCCAGTACATCATCTGCGCCATGTCTACTGCCTCCCGCCATGCACATAGGGGTCGTTTTCCGCGAGGACGTACTTCTCCAGATCCTCCACGGCGGGCTCCGGCGACTCCTCGGCGAACTTCACCACGTCGTTCTCGATCTGGTCCAGGATCTCCCGGTCCATGGCCTTGAACTCGTCCAGGGTGAGCGCATTGGCATCGATGAGGCGGTTGCGCAGGATCTGGATGGGATCCCGCTTGAGCCACTCGCGTTCCTCATCCTTGGAACGGTAGGCATTGGAGTCGGACATGGAATGGCCGCGATAGCGGTAGGTCTTCAACTCCAAAAAATAAGGCCCGTTGCCGGACCTTACGTGCTCCACGGCCTGCACCGCAGCGGCGTATACCGCTTCCACGTCCTGGCCGTCGGCCTGACCCGCGGGAATGTCATAGGCCGCGGCCCGCTTGTACTGCTCCAGCACCGCCGTGGAACGGTCGATGCGGGTGCCGATGCCATAGAGGTTGTTCTCGCAGACATAGAGCACCGGCAGGTTCCAGATCTTGGCCATGTTGAGGGATTCGTGGAAAGTCCCCTGGTTGTTGGCGGCATCCCCGAGAAAACAGATGGAAATCTCCTCGCCGCCCTTCATCTTGATGCCCTTGGCGATGCCCGCCGCCAGGGGAAAGGGGCCACCGACGAGGGCATAGCCGCCCATGAACCGGTGCTTGACGTCGAAGATATGCATGGAACCACCCCGCCCGCGGCTGGAGCCGGTCTCCTTGCCATAGAGTTCCGCCATCACCTCCCTGGGATCGGCACCACACTTGATGGCATGGATATGATCCCGGTAGCCCGTGATCACATAGTCGAAACCCGGCCTGGCTGCCTCCAGCACCCCGTGGGCGCAGGCTTCCTGTCCGGAATAGAGATGCAGAAAACCGCCGATCTTGCGCTCCACATAGGCCTCATAGCAACGCTCCTCGAAGCGGCGGGCATACAGCATCTCCCGCAAAAGGCGTTTCTTGTCGGTGACGCTGAGCAGCGAGGTACTCTGCTCGCTCATCCCCTCCTCTCGTACATAGCCAGGCATCACATTCATTTGCTGAACTTCCTTCCAGTTCTTGAGCCAAATCAGTCCCGACGTCGCCGGGCCGGTCATTGTAGGCAAAACGGATCCGTTTGGTTAGGATACCGGATCGGGTCCGTCCAGCAGGGCGCCTGGCGGACCCGGAAAGTCGGTTTTAAAATCGCTTTTTACCGGGGTTTTTGTTCTTCCGGGCACGTTATGATCAGCCTTTTCCCCCGACAGGTCAAGATTTACACACAATTAAAATAAGGTATTGATGCCGTGCAAATCAGAATCAGCCAGCACCCCACCCTGCCCCGGACAGGCGACCTGGACGACATCACCAATCTGGTCATCCTCCTGCCCGCCCCCCGTCCCGGCCGGCCAAAACCCCGCTACCCCTTCCGGGACATACTGGAAGAAAGAGCACAACGCATTGAACTGAAAGAGGATTCTGAAAAACCACTGGTCACGGACCTGCCCAATGCCGTGGGCACCCGGGTGACATTGAGCCACATCCCGCCTGAGATGGATGCCTTTCGCCTCCTCACCCTCGCCCGGCGTCACGCCGCCGTCCACCAGGAACAGAACCCCGCCCGGATCGCGCTCATCTTCCCCGGCATCGCCGGACAGGCCCGGCGCGCCCGCCTCGCCGATGCCTTCGCCGCGGCACTCCTCGCGGGGGCATCCCCCCTGCCCAGCTTCAAGCGTCGCGCGCCCAAGCCACCCCGGCTCCGGGAAATCGCCTTCCACGGTTTTGCCCGCCCCCTGGACCTGGGACGCACCCGGGCCGAGGCCGAGGGCAACAACCTGGCCCGCAGCCTCACGGCCCTCCCGCCCAATGAGCTGACCCCCGGCGCCTACCGGCGGCGCATTGCGCGCCTGGCCCGCACCGAGGGCTGGTCGCTGCGCTTTCTGGACACCCGGGCCCTGGCGAAGGAAGGGGCGGGCGCCTTTCTCGCCGTGGCCCAGGGCAGCCCCGAGGCGGACGCCGGCATCATCCACCTGCGCTACACGCCCGCGCGGGGCCGGCGCGGCAAGGCGGTGGCGCTGGTGGGCAAGGGCATCTGCTTCGATACCGGCGGTCTGAACCTCAAGCCCGCCAGGCACATGCATGGCATGCACGAGGACATGCAGGGCAGCGCCGTGGCCCTGGGCACGCTGCTGACCCTGAGCCGGCTGCGGGTCCCCTTCCCCGTGCACTGCTGGCTGGCACTGGCGCAGAATCACATCGGGCCCCGCGCCTACAAGCAGAACGACGTCGTCACCGCCTGCGACGGCACCACCATCGAGGTGGTGCACACCGACGCCGAGGGCCGCATGGTCCTGGCCGACACCCTGGCGCTTGCCGCAAAGAAGAAACCGGCCCTGATGATCGATTACGCCACCCTCACCGGCGCCTGTGTGTACGCCCTCAGCAGCCGCTACAGCGGTGCCTGCAGCAACCGCCCCGACCTCTACGAAACCGTCATCCGCGCCGGGCGGGAGAGCGGCGAACGGGTCTGGCCCTTTCCCATGGACGAAGACTACGACGAGGCCCTGGAAAGCAAGATCGCCGATATCAAGCAATGCACCCTGGACGGCGAGGCGGACCAGATCCTCGCCGCGCGCTTCCTGCAGCGCTTCGCCGGCGACATCCCGTGGCTCCATATCGATCTCGCCGCCGGCAACCACAAGGGCGGGCTCGCCCACATCCCCACGGACATTACGGGTTTCGGCATCCGCTTCACCACCCGGCTGCTGCTGGACGAGGGCGTTTTGTAATTTCAAGATTTTTCTCGGCCAGGGGCCGCTCACAGGAAATTGAGGCTTTCATTTCCTTGTCATTTCGACCTCACATCTTTGTCATTTCGACCAAAGGGAGAAATCCTGTGTCACTGGCCCAGGATTCCTCGCTACGCTCGGAATGACAAAGAAGTGTCATTCCGACCGAAGGGAGGGATCTTTCCCCACCGCCCCAAGATTCCTCGCTGCGCTCGGAATGACAAAGAAGTGTCATTCCGACCGAAGGGAGGAATCTTTCCCCGCCGCCCCAAGATTCCTCGCTGCGCTCGGAATGACAAAGAAGTGTCATTCCGACCAAAGGGAGGAATCTTTCCCCACCGTCCCAGGATTTCCCGCTGCGCTCGGAATGACAAAGAAGTGTCATTCCGACCAAAGGGAGGAATCCTGCCCCACCGCCCCAAGATTCCTCGCTGCGCTCGGAATGACAAAGAAGTGTCATTCCGACCGAAGGGAGAAATCTTACGCCGCCGACCCAAGATTCCTCGCTGCGCTCGGAATGACAAAGAAGTGTCATTCCGACCGAAGGGAGGGATCTTTCCCCACCGCCCCAAGATTCCTCGCTGCGCTCGGAATGACACG
>JALSIC010000101.1 GCA_026981935.1 Gammaproteobacteria bacterium | reverse complement strand
CAGGGGGTAGTGGGTAAATGGCAGGGGGTAGTGGGTAAATGGCAGGGGGTAGTGGGTAAATGACGGGTGTTGGGAAATGACAAGGGGGTGGGAAATGACAAGGGGGTGGGAAATGACAGGAAGGTGTGGCCGAAAGGCAGGGAGTGGTTGAAATGACGGGAGATGGAAAATGACAGGAAATGCGGTCGGCATGACGGGGTGTGACCAAATGACGGGATGTGTTTCAGCCCCACTCTGCCATTTCGACTGGCCGGCCTCCCTTCTGTTGTCATTTCGACCGGCTCCGTTCTGTCGTTTCAGACCGGCCCCACACTGTCATTTCGACCGACCTCACACTGTCATTTCGACCGCAGGGAGAAATCCTGTGCCACTGTCCCAGATTCCTCGCTGCGCTCGGAATGACAAAAAAGATGGGAATGACAAAGAAGTGTCATTTCGACCGCAGGGAGAAATCCTGTGCCGGTGACCCAAGATTCCTCGCTGCGCTCGGAATGACAGGGAGTAGTGGGAAATGACAGGGGGTGGTGAGAAAATGTCAGGGCGCGAGTCCTCAGCACCAGGTGGCCTGTCCGGCGGGGCGCTGCAGCAGTTCGTGGATGTTGGCCTCGATGATCTTGTAGCCCACGTTGCCGTAGAGGATCTGGCGGCCTTCGTTGAGCACCAGGGTGGGACTGCCGCGCACCGCATATTTCTCACGGATCTCGAGATCGGCAGTGAAGGCGGCATGGGCAGCACCGTTTTCCAGGAGTTGCCGGATTCTGTCGCAGGGCAGATCCAGTTGCGAGGCGATGTCGAGCTGGCAGGAGAGCTGCCCGATGTCCTGCAGGTCACGAAAAAATGCGCACCGCAGGCGCCACACAGTCTCCTCGTGGAGCGTGCGTCCCTGCCAGTGTGACTGGGGTGAGGCAGGGATCTCGCCCCTTTCTTCCAGCAGGGCCACGGCCTTGAGAAACAGATGACAGCTCAGCGAGGAACAGGGGCGGTTACGGCACCAGATGTCGGGATGGATTTCGACATGGCCGAAGTCTCTGCCGATTCCCTGGACGTGGGCGCCGTAGGCCTCGATGCCGCCTCGGTCCTGCCAGCCTTCCACCAGCCGGTCGTGGGTGTTGCCGAAGAGGGTGAGATAGTGGTAGTTCAGCGCGATCCGGTCCTGGAAGTGGCGCTTCAGCTCGTCGATCTTGATCTGGGCGACATAGGCCCATACGCACAGCACATCGGTGAAGTAGGCAATGCGGACGGGGCGGGACGTCATCGGGCTTGGAGAGAAGGCAGGGGAGAAAGCCGCCGGGCCGGTGACCGGTCACCGGCCCGGCGAGGGCGTCAGGCGCCGAAGTTCTGCGCCACGAAATCCCAGTTGACGAGATTCCAGAAATTCTCCACGTACTTGGGACGGGCGTTGCGATAGTCGATGTAGTAGGCGTGTTCCCACACGTCGCAGGTCAGCAGCGCGGTCTTGCCCTCCGTCATGGGCGTGCCGGCATTGCTGGTGCTCATGAGAGCCAGGCTTCCGTCGGCGTTTTTCACCAGCCAGGCCCAGCCGGAGCCGAAGGTGGTGACGGCCGTCTGGCTGAACTGTTCCTTGAAGCGGTCGAAGGAACCGAAGGCGGCATCGATGGCCTGCGCCAGTGCGCCTGCGGGCCGGCCGCCGCCATTGGGGCTGAGGCAGTTCCAGTAGAAGGTGTGATTCCAGACCTGCGCGGCGTTGTTGAACAGCCCGCCGGAAGACTTTTTGATGATGTCCTCCAGGGACATGTCCTCGTATTCCGTCCCGGCGACGAGCTTGTTCAGGTTGGTGACGTAGGTCTGATGATGTTTTCCGTAGTGGTATTCCAGGGTTTCCGCGGAGATATAGGGCTCCAGGGCGTTCATTTCGTAAGGTAAGGGGGGCAGTTTGTGTTCCATGTGATTTCTCCCGTTTTCAGTGCCGGATATCCGACTCATTTGCTGGGGCACAGTGTAATGGAGCGGCCCAGGCGATTCAACAACCAGGGAATTCAACCACGGGGAGCCGGTGCCAAAACCGGATCGCCGGGTTGCACCCGGCATGCCGACAGCGAGTCGGCGATCCTGACCGTCCTCGCTCCTCACGCCAGATGCCCGATGCTATCATCCCCCTATGAACGCCATTGAACTGGGCATCTTCGCCAGTCGCATCAGCGCCGTCTGCGACGAGATGGGGGCGGTGTTGCGCAGGGCGGCACTGTCGCCCAACATCAAGGACCGTCTCGATTTCTCCTGTGCCGTGTTCGATGCCGCCGGCGAACTCTGTGCCCAGGCGGCCCACATTCCGGTGCACCTGGGCAGCATGGCCTATGCCATGCGGGACATCGTCGGCAGCCTGGACTGGGCGCCGGGCGATATGGTGATCGTCAACGATCCCTACCTGGGCGGGACGCATCTGCCGGATGTCACGCTGATCGCACCCCTGCATGTCGAAGGCGAGCTGGCGGGGTTCGTGGTCAACCGCGCCCATCATGCCGACATCGGTGCGGCCACGCCGGGGTCCATGCCGGTCTCCCGCAGCCTGGAGGAGGAAGGCATGGTGATTCCGCCGTCCTGTCTCGTGCGTGGGGGGCTTGTGCAGGAGGATTTCCTCGGGCAGATCCTGGGCCGCAGCCGCAATGCCGCCCAGTGCCGCGGCGACTATGCCGCGCAGATCAGCGCCAATCGCTGTGGCCTGGAGCGGCTTGGTGCCCTGGTCTCCCGCATGGGAGTTGCGGCCTATGGCGCGGCGCTCCTGGCGCTCAACGACTATGGCGCCCGTCTGGCGGGCGAGGCCCTGGAGGCCATCCCGGACGGCGAATACGGGTTTTGCGATGTCATGGACGATGACGGGACGGGGCAGCAGGACATACCCATCCAGGTCAGTCTCAGGGTGGACAGGGGCACGGTGATCGCGGATTTCGAAGGCACCGCGCCCCAGGTGCCGGGCAACATCAACTGTCCTTTGTCGGTGGCCGCAGCCGCGGTCTACTATGTCTTTCGCTGTCTCATGCCGGAGCATACGCCGGCCTGTGCCGGGAGTTTCCGGCGCATCGCCATCCGCGCTCCCGAGGGTTGCCTGCTCAATGCGCGGCGCCCGGCGGCCGTGGCAGCGGGCAACGTGGAGACGAGCACCCGCGTGGTGGACGTGCTGCTGGGCGCCCTGGCCCAGGCACTGCCGGAACGCATCCCCGCAGCAAGCCAGGGCAGCATGAACAATGTGGCCATGGGAGGCAGGCACCAAGGCGGGCATTGGGATTACTACGAAACCCTGGCGGGCGGCATGGGGGCGGGCCCGCTGGGCGGCGGCCTGAGTGCCGTGCACACCCACATGACCAATACCCTCAATACGCCCATCGAAAGCGCCGAGATGCATTTTCCGCTGCGTATCCGCCGTTACGGCTTGCGTCGGGGGTCCGGCGGGAAGGGGCGGCGAAACGGCGGTGACGGCCTGGTAAGGGAATATGAATTTCTGGCGCCCGCAAGTGTCACACTGCTGACAGAGCGGCGGCGTCATGCCCCGTGGGGGCTGGACGGCGGGGGTGGGGGGCGGCCCGGGCGCAATCTCTTCAACGGCAGGCCCGTGCCGCCCAAGGTGGTGCTGCAGGCCCATGCGGGTGACCGCCTGACCATCGAGACACCGGGGGGCGGGGGATGGGGCGCGCCCGACCCGGAACCCGGGATGAAAGCTGGCATGCAAGACGGTGCCCAGTAAAGACAGGGCAAAAAAACAGAGTAAATTAGTCAGGATAAGGCGGATTCAGGTATAATCAGATTTTTCACAGCGTATTCGAGGTGAAGACTCCATGGATGTGATGGAAAGAATCAGGCAAATCATCGAGGGTCAGCCCATCGTGCTGTTCATGAAGGGCACACCCCAGTTTCCCATGTGCGGTTTCTCCGGACACGTGGTCCAGGTGCTCAAGGCCTGTGGCGCCGAGTTCGCCCATGTCAACGTGCTGGAGGACCAGGAGATCCGCGCCAATCTGCCCAGGTATGCCAACTGGCCGACCTTCCCCCAGCTCTATGTCAACGGGGAATTGATCGGCGGTTGTGACATCGTCGTGGAACTCTACCAGCGCGGTGAGCTGCAGCCACTGCTGGATGCCGCTGGGAAAAAGGCGGAAGCAGCGTCATCCTGAAGGCTGCAGGAGCCGTCTCAGGCGCGAAAGTTCTCAGCAACATTCGCAACCGCATTCGCAACCGGGGGGCGGCTCCTGCGGAAGATGCAGAGGCAGGAGCGCTGCCCCGGTGCGAAGGGGCGTCAGCCGGGCGTGGCGCCAGTCTGCGACGATGATTCCTTGCCTTGCGGTGGCAGTTGCACCGTCGGCTCGTCTCCTCCCCCAGCCTCTTCAGCCCCTTCTTCCTCCTTGGCCGACTTGCCTTTCCTGGCGCGGGAACCCCTGGCTTCCTTGGCCGGGGCTTCTTCCTCGCCGGCGGCGGATTTCTCGGCCGGTACCTCTTCTGCAGGTTCCTTGGGCTGCTCTTCGGCCTGTTCTACCTTGGCGGCTGTTTCACTTTCACCTGTTTCGGCACCGCCCTCCTCGACGGTGTCGGGGATGGTCGATTCCGGCCATTTCCCGAAGGGGAAAGGCATTTCATCCGTCTGGTAGGTCAGGAAGGCGGCCATCTGCCGGGTGAAAGTGGTGAGGCTGTCGCCAAAGGCCAGGATTTTCTGGTTGGTCGAGCCCGTGGAGAGCTTGAGGACGAACTGGGCCAGGCCGACGGCGATGATGACGAATTCGGTGAGCCGCAGGATCACCCAGAAGAGCACCATGAACAGTCCGCGTTTCCAGGTGGCCCATAAGAGGGCGGACTTCTCTTCCGCGCCTTGTGCTTGTTGTTCCATATTTCCCTCCCCCATATTTGATGCGGGACGGCCGCTAGGGAACTGCCGTCCCTGCTGTTGTTGGTTATGAGATCAATCCGTGTCAAGGATACAACCCGGTGATTGTGTAAAATTTACACAGTTTGCGCAAGAATTTGTTGTTTCTGAGGAGGGGGGTCGGTTAATAGCCTATGAGAAGGCCTTATTTGTCATCAGAATTTTCCGTGCATTCGTCCCAGCGATTGACGATCCTGCAGAACAGGCGGGCTGTCATTTCCGCGTCGTAGATGGCCGAGTGGGCCTGTTCGCTGTCCCAGCCCAGTCCCGCGGCCTGACAGACGCGTGACAATACCGTCTGGCCATAGGCGACACCGCCCAGGGTGGCCGTGTCGAAGCTGCTGAAGGGGTGGAAGGGGTTGCGCTTGAGATTGCAGCGTTCGGCGGCGGCATTGATGAACTGCAGATCCAGGGTGGGGTTGTGGCCCACCAGAATGGCGCGGTTGCAGTCGTATTGCTTGATGGCCTTGCGCACGGCCTGGAAGATGCTCAGCAGTGCCTCGCGTTCCGGCACCGCGAAGCGGAAAGGGTGATAGGGGTCGATGCCGTTGAATTCCAGGGCCTTGGGATCCAGGTTGGCTCCGGGGAAGGGCTCCACGTGATGGGCGATGGTCTCCCCGCAAAGCAGGCGGCCGTTTTCATCCATGTCGATGAGCACGGCGGCAATCTCCAGCAAGGCATCGCGCTTGGCATTGAACCCCCCTGTTTCCACGTCCACCACCACTGGGAGATAGCCGCGGAACCGGGAGGCCATTCTGTGCTTGTCTTGCGTGGTGTTCATGCTGACATTGTCGCGGTCGGCGGACAGAGGACGGAAGACGGAGGACAGAGGAGCGCCGGGTTGTAGTCGGCAAAGGATGGCCGAATACTACAACCCGGCGATCGCGGTGAGAGATCCTCCGGCAGTCCTGAATCGGTCACGCCGCGATGTCCTCGATGCGCCACCCGATGCTTTCCCCCGCCCGCCACGGGACCACGGTGTCTTCGCCCAGGGGGTAGGCCGGCGGCACCTTCCAGGCTTGTTTCACCAGGGTGATCCGTTCCTCGTTGCGGGGCAGGCCGTAGAAATCGGCGCCGTGAAAACTGCAGAAGGCCTCCAGCCGGTCCAGCGCGCCTGCCTCATCGAAGGCCTCGGCATAGAGTTCCAGGGCTGCGTGGGCCGAGTAGATGCCCGCGCAGCCGCAGGCCGTTTCCTTGCGCCGGCGGGCGTGGGGGGCGCTGTCGGTGCCGGCAAAGAATCTGGGACTGCCGCCGGTGGCGGCGGCGAGCAGGGCCTGGCGATGGCGCTCCCGCTTCAGGACCGGCAGGCAATAGTGATGCGGGCGGATGCCGCCGGCAAGCAGGGCATTGCGGTTGAGCAGCAGGTGGTGCGGGGTGATGGTGGCGCCCACCTGGGCCGGCGCGCCGGTGACGAAGTCCACGGCCTCCCGCGTGGTGATGTGTTCCAGCACCACGCGCAGCTCGGGCAGACGATCCACCAGGGGGGCGAGATGGCGCTCGATGAATACCGCCTCGCGGTCGAAGATGTCCACATCGGCGTCGGTCACTTCCCCGTGGACGAGGAGCAGCAGCCCGTGTTGCGCCATGGCTTCCAGCACGGGATAGAGCCTTTCGATGCGGGTGACGCCGGCCTCCGCATGGGTGGTGGCCCCGGCGGGATAGAGCTTGGCGGCGGGGATGAAGCCGGTCGCTGCGGCACGGGCGATTTCTTCCCGGCGGGTGTGGTCCGTGAGATAGAGTGTCATGAGGGGCTCGAAATCACGGCCGGCGGGGACCTGCGCGAGGATCCGTTGCCGGTAGCCTTCGGCCTGTGCCGTGTCCGTCACGGGAGGGGACAGGTTGGGCATGACGATGACACGGCGGAACACGCGGGCGCTGTGAGGGACGGTGGTGGCCAGGGCCGCACCGTCGCGCAGGTGCACGTGCCAGTCGTCGGGGCGGGTGAGGGTGAGCCGCGCCATTCAGCTCAGGCGGGCGGCGGCGTGTCCTGGGGCAGCGGTGCCTCGTGGCCCGTGATGCGGTCGATGGCGGCCACGCCGAAGAGGCGGAAACCCCGCAGGGCCTCGGGCGGATGGCCTGCCACGCAGACCATGGGCTTGCCGCCGGCCGCGCCCATGATGAGGGGGCGTCCCGAGCGCATGGGCACGCCGTCCACGACGAGTTCGCCCACCTCGCGCAGCAGGTCCGAGATGAAGTCGCGGCCGTTCACCGCCGTGCCGCCCGAGATGACGATCATGTCCGCCTCTTCCAGGGCCTGGCGGACCGCGGCGGCGAAGTGCTCGAAATCATCCTCCATGATGCCGGCGAAGCGCGGGATCGCGCCGGCCTCGGAAATGGCGGCGGCGAGCATGATGGCGTTGCAGTCGCGGATGGCGCCGGGGCGCATGGGATCGGTGTGGGGAATGACCTCGTTGCCGGAGCTGAACAGGGTCACGCGGGGACGCCTGGCCACCTGGACCTCGGCCAGGCCCAGTGCGGCGATGGTGCCCAGCTCGGCAGGACCCAGGCGCTTGCCGGCCTCGACCACGACACTGTCCCGGGCGACATCGCAGCCCTGCTCCTCGATGAAAAAACGGGGCGGGAAGGGGCGCTTGACCGTGATGCGGTCGCCGCTGACCTCGGCTTCCCACATGCGCACGATGGAGTAGGGGCCTTGTGCCACGATACTGCCCGTGGCCACCTGCACGGCCTGTCCCGGCCCGGGCGCCGGACACCGGGCATCGCCCGGCGCCACCCTGGCGATGATCTCGAACTGGACGGGGGCGTTTTCGTCGGCCTGGGCCGTCTCCCCGGTGTTCACGAGAAAACCCTCCACGATGGCGCGGGGGTAGGGCGGCAGGTCCTCGGGCGCCGCAAGGTCCGCGTAGAGTATGCGTCCCAGGGCGTCTTCCAGCCGGCAGGTCTCGGCGGGCATGCTGCGCCGGGGCAGGGCGGACACGAAGCGCTGCTGTGCTTCGGTCAGGGGGGATGTATCAGACATGGGGCGTTCTTCCTCGGGTTCGTGCCATGACGGCATTCTAGCAGACTCTGTCCCGAGGTATGAGAAGTACTTCGCGCCGGGTTGTTGAGAGCCGCCTACGGGTGACGCCTGTCATCCAGGTGATGCCCGTCATCAAGTAATGCATGTCATTCCGAGCGCAGCGGGAAATCTGGGGTCGGCGGCATAAGATTTCTCCCTTCGGTCGAAATGACAACGTTCTTGTGTCATTCCGAGCGCAGCGGGAAATCCTGGGACGGTGGGGAAAGATTCCTCCCTTCGGTCGGAATGACACTTCTTTGTCATTCCGAGCGCAGCGAGGAATCTTGGGGCGGTGGGGCAGGATTCCTCCCTTCGGTCGGAATGACACTTCTTTGTCATTCCGAGCGCAGCGAGGAATCTTGGGGCGGTGGGGAAAGATTCCTCCCTTCGGTCGGAATGACAATGTGCTGTGTCAACAGTGCCCTGTGTCATACAGCGCCCCGTGTCATTCCGAGCGCAGCGAGGAATCTTGGGGCGGCGGGGAAAGATTCCTCCCTTCGGTCGGAATGACACTTCTTTGTCATTCCGAGCGCAGCGGGAAATCTGGGG
>JALSIC010000100.1 GCA_026981935.1 Gammaproteobacteria bacterium | reverse complement strand
CAGGGCAAGCGATGACAAGGCCAAGCCCCGCGTGTGGCTGCTGATGGGCCACAAGGCCGGCGACAACACCCAGGTGCTGGCCCTGGCGGAGGCCCTGGGCTGGCCTTTCGAGGTCAAGCGGCTGGCTTACCGCCGCACCGAGCTGCTGAGCAATCTGCTCCTGGGGCCGACACTGGCGGGCATCATCAAGCACCGCTCCTCGCCACTCACACCGCCGTGGCCGGATCTCGTCATCACAGCCGGACGGCGCAACGAACCCGTGGCCCGCTGGATCCGGCGCCAGGCGGACCACCGCGTGCGCATCGTGCACCTGGGCCGGCCCTGGGCCAAGCCGGCCCGTTTCGATCTCGTCATCACCACCCCCCAGTACCAGTTGCCAGAGGCACACAACATCCTCCACAATGCCTTGCCCCTGCACCGGGTCAGCGAGGCACGCCTGGCACAGGCGGCCCGGCACTGGCGCCCCGTTCTGGAACCCCTGCCCCGGCCCCGCATCGCCCTGCTGGTGGGCGGCAACAGCGGTCCCTACACCCTGGACCCGGCCAAGGCTGAGGTACTCGCCCGGCAGGCGGATGCCATGGCCCGTGCGGACGGTGGCGCCCTGCTCATCACCACCAGCGCCCGCACACCGGAAGACGCAATCCACCGCCTCTCTGCGGTTGCCGCGCCCCATCACTTCCATCGCTGGCAAGCCGGCGCGGCAGAAGAAGACAACCCCTATTTCGCCTATCTGGCCCTCGCCGATGCCTTCATCGTCACCGGCGACAGCGTCTCCATGCTCACCGAAGCCTGTGCCACCGGCAAGCCGGTCTATCTATTCGACCTCAGCGACGGCCCCCATGCCCGCCGCCCGGGCACCGCCGGCAAGCGCCCCTGGTGGACCTATCCCTACAACTATCGTCTCCGCCCCCTCTCCCACCGCCTGGGCATGGCCCTGGGACCCAGGCGCATGGTGCGCGACGTGGGGCGGATGCATGCGGCATTGATCCAGGCAGGGCGGGTTGCATGGCTGGGGGAGACAGCGTGCCCGACGGGCACTGCCACGCCCCCCGACGATCTGAGGCGGGCGGTGGATAGCACCCGCCGGCTCTGCGCCTTATGAAGAAAGTCAGGCAGCGAGCGGTGGGGTGCGTTCCAGCACCTCGAAGGCATCGTGGCGCACGTGATTGCGGCGCATCTCTTCGCGCAACATGTCCTCCGTCACGATGCCCTGATCCAGGCATTCCCTCAGCAGGCCAAAGAAGAGCTGTTCCTGCCTGGGATCGGGATGGGGACGGTACTTGCCCAGCAGGGCATATTCGCCGAACAGCTTGCGCCGCGCGCGCATCAGCCAGCCCAGGGGCGGGAAGAGACGGAATTTCTCGGCGGGACGCCAGTCGATGGGCAGGCCGGTCTTCCAGGGCTGGGTCATGCGGCGCGTGTTGTGCAGCATCTTGGTGGCTGGCGTGAGACGGTCGAAATCGTTCCATTCGTCCTCGAAGAAGCCGATGGTCTCGCGGGGCTCCAGTTTCAGGCAGATCCAGCGGCTGTAGTCGCGCTTGAACTCGAACAGCTCGTTGAACTGCTCCTCCACCCGCCAGTGGGTCAACCTGGCGCAATCCAGCAGCATCACGCTGCTGGCCAGGCAGCGGTCGATGAAACCCTTGGGACCCGCGCGCATGCGGCACAGAATGGCCTTGTCCCCCATGTCGCGGGACAGCAGTTCCCAGACATCGCTGACGGCAAAGATGTCGGGGTCGATGACCACCGCCCGGCCCCGGTATCCCATCAGCTCCGGCGGCATGAAGCGCAGCGGGGTGAAGGATTGCAGGTCGTCATACAGCCAGGTGCGTTTCACCCCGTCGCGCAGGTATTCCTGCCCTTCGCGCGCCCGCAGGAAGGGATAATCCTCGGTGTGAATGATGCGCACCTCGAACTTGTCGTTGTGGCGCGAGTTGCGCCGCAGGGCATGCTGGGCCACCAGCGCCCCGACGATCTGCTTGTGGTTGGTATGGATGAAGACGCAGTGATCCACAGCCGCTTGCTCCTTAATGAAAGCGATTACCGCTGCATTCTATGGCGCGCCCTCCCAGGCTGCAAGCCATCGGGGCACCGATCATCAGGCCGCCAGAGGCGGCGTGCGCTCGATAACTTCGAAGGCATCGTGACGCACGTGATTGCGACGCATCTCCTCGCGCAGCAGCTCCTCGGTGACGATGCCTTTTTCCAGGCACTCCTTCAACAGGCCGAAAAAAAAGCGTTCCTGGTTGGGGTCCGGGTGCGGCTTGTAATGGCCCATGAGACCATATTCCCCGAAAAACCTGCGGCGCAGCCCCTGCAGCCAGCCCTGGGGAGAGAAGCCCCGGGCCCGTTCCGGGGGGCGGAAATCCACGGGCAGCCCCGTCTTCCACGGCTGGGTCTTGCGCTTGGTGGTATGGAGCATCTTGGTCTTTTCGGTGAGCCTGTCGAAATCGTTCCATTCGTTCTCGAACAGCCCGATGGTCTCGCGCGGCTCCAGCTTGAGGCAGATCCAGTCCATGTAATCGCGCTTGAATGCGAACATCTCGTTGAACTGCTCTTCCACCCGCCAGTGAGTCAGCCTGGCACAGTCCAGCAGCATCACGCTGCTGGCGAGACAACCATAGAGACGCCCCTTCTTGCCCGAGCGCGGCCGGCACATGATGGCCTTGCCCTCCATGTCCCGCGACAGCAGCTCCCAGACGTCGCCCACGGCGAAGACATCGGGGTCGATGACCACCGCCCGCCCCTGGTAACCCATGAGCTCCGGCGGCATGAAGCGGGTGAGGGTGAAAGACTGGAGATCATCATTGAGCCAGACCCGCCGCGCCCCGTCACGCAGATACACCTCGCCCTCCTTGGCCGCAAAAAAGGGATAATCCCGCATGTCGATGATGCGCACGTCGAAGCTGTCCGCATGGCGGGAATTGCGCCTGAGCGCATACCCGGCCACCAGGGCACCGACGTACTGCTTGTGATTCGTCTGAATGAAGACACAGTGTTCCATACTTGTCACCTCGTCAGGCTGTCCTCGATGGGCGCACAACAATATATCACACAATAAGTAAGGGAATAAACGCTTTCAGGCCGTTGCAACCTGCCCGGAAGCCGCCTGCTCAGCCCGCGTATAGCCGAACACGGGTTCCAGTGTACCGTTGACCAGTGATTCGATTGCGGCGATCTGCTCGTCCTCGAAATAGTCCCGGTATCCCCCCACCTTGGCGCGTCGCACCTTGTAGGAGTTGGGGTTCTTGCGGTCCTTGGGCACCATGCGGCTGCCGCTGAGCCAAAAAGTCTTCTGTTGCTCCAGTTTCTTCATGTTCTCCACGGAGGCATAGCGCACGGCTTCCCGGATTTCTTCCTCCGTACCCGGCGTTCCGATAAACTCCACGATGCGCTGCAGCTCCGCCGCGGCATCGGCCCGCATGTCCTCATAGCGCACCACCAGGAGCTGCTCCAGACGAGGCATCTCACGGGCCCAAAGATTCATGAAATCGATGATCTTGGGCAGGCCGGCGTTGGGATCCATGACAAAATCGTAGATGGAGACATCCTCGCCATGGGGCGGGTATTGATTGAGGCGCTTTTTCCTCGCCCGCATGCGGTACTTCCACTGGAAAAACTGGGACACCGCCACGTCCCGGGGATCCCTCACCAGCAAGACCACCTTTTTGTCGTAATAATCATCCTTGGAGTCAATATGCCCGGTATAGTCCTTCAGATAGTTATCGTGACTAAAGAAAACGGATGGCACGGAGGGGTTTTTGCGTTTCAGGTTGCCAGCGCTCAATAGGGCCTTTCCTGGCAGATCATGCTTCACCTGGTAAAAGCGTGACAACATGACTCTTAACCAGGTGCGGCCGCTCTTTCCATAGGAAACCACGACACAATCCGCATCGCGCAGAAACAGCGATTCCTCCAATCCGCGAAGACGGCGTTCGAGACGAATGCCTTTCTGTTTTCCCAGGGCCTGCGCCGATCGCGAGACCAGCTCCCTGATTACTCTCACGAGAAAAACCTGTATCATCTGAAATCTGCTCTCCAGATCTCTAATTTGACGACTCTGTAGAACACAAATAATCCGCAGCACAGCCGCAATCAGCACTTTACCGCCAATGACACCGCCATATATCGCAGGGTTACCTAAAAGCCCGGCATGAGCAAGCCGGATGGAGCGAAGCGAAATCTGGAACAAATGGGCCTGTCCCTGAATTCCGGCCCTGGGAACCCGCACCCAGGCTGCACGGTGGCTGTCAGGCAATCATCAACCCTCAATAACAATGATCATTATGACCGGACGACCGACAGGATATCTCACCAATGCATTACAACTGTACACACAGGCTACAAATTATAAAATTAAATTGGTAGTCTATCAAAAGGGATATTCCACATTACCCGGCTCATAGGCGCGCTTGGCCAGTTGTCACCCAAGATCGAACATCTCAATGGCAAGACAAATCGACAAAATATTGACAAAGGTCCTTACCCCCCGCCTCCTGGGAGAGATAGATTACCTGTTCAAGCCCAAACTAAAAAATAAATTTGGCGGGCCATTCAACGGGCAAGAATACCGTGTTTTACTCTACAATGAAATTATGCGGGTAACCGCTCCCCAGGCAATCATCGAAACCGGCACCTTCCGTGGCACAACAACAGCACTTTTTTCCGATTGTGGCCCCCCCGTTTATACATGTGAACTAAACAAAAGGTATTTTTTTTATTCACGCCGCCGCTTTAAAAGCAAGAACCATGTCCATGTCTTTTGCCAGGACAGCAGAGACTTTCTTCGTGACCTTTCCAAACAAGGCCTATATAACGAAGCGCCCGTATTTTTTTACCTCGATGCGCACTGGGGTGATGATCTTCCATTGCTGCAAGAGGTTGAGATTATCTTCAGCAATTGGCACAAAGCCATCGTAATGATAGACGATTTCAATGTACCTGGAACTGATTACACTTATGACAGCTATGGACCGCACAAGACTCTACAATTAAAGTACCTGGAAAGGTTGGAAAATCTGAATTTAGCGATTTACTACCCGTCTACAGACCCTGCCATGGAA
This sequence comes from Gammaproteobacteria bacterium, assembly GCA_026981935.1. GTDB lineage: Bacteria > Pseudomonadota > Gammaproteobacteria > SZUA-140 > SZUA-140 > S012-109. Next base: position 35,113 of record JALSIC010000100.1, on the reverse strand, counting down.
ACAGGGAAGAAACGCGGTTGTGTCGTGCTTTGCGTGGACCGAGGAGTTGCAGACAAGTTGGACACTATAGACCTTCTATACCGCTACTCCCCCTGAACATCACGGACACTCGCCTCATGACACACATGTTCTAATTGCATTTCAAATGTTTCCAGACTGCAATTTTCAGGGAAACCGAGACAAAAACAAACATTACTGTTGTATGGCCGCTGACATGCAAGAAATAAAACGCGGCAGGCTGACATTTGAAATGACAAATTGCTGACTGGAGTATAATGGACCATAGTACGATCACTACTGCAATATTGCCGGGAGTCGCATGTATCCCTGGCATGAACAATCAGATTTGAGCTGTAATGAAATCCAGAAATGCCTTGCGCTCTTTCCTGACCCTGCACTCTGAGGACGCATTCAGAGCATGACGATTACAACCTTTGGCATAAATCCTGAGAATCGGCACACTCCAAATCAACCCAAATGAGAACCCCGAAAACAGCAACGAAGAAAATGATGAAATTCAACCCTGTGCGCTCGATTTATGCCCTGTTCCTGAAAAATATCAGATCTAACTACTCAGAAAGCAGCAATAAACAGTTTTCTGATCTCAAAATAGATGTTGTCATACCATCTGCAGAAAAAGACCATCATGTTCTATCGTTGACCATAGAGTCGGTCAGAAGATTCGTACGCCACCCAGTCAACAGGATATATGTTGTTTCCCCTGATACCGCCAAGGCAAGAAACTTCATCAATCAGGACAATATTTCCTATATTCGGGATGATGATGTTATCGATAGAGGGAATAATTTCTATGAGTATTTCTACAAAGGCATAGACCGCAGCGGCTGGCTCAAACAGCAATTCATCAAGATTTCTGCGGACAAGTTCTGCGAAATGGAAAACTATCTCGTTGTTGATTCAGACACCATTTTTCTACGCCCAATCACCTTTTACAGGAACAATCAATATGTCATGCACGTCTCGGAGTCATACCACCCTCCCTACCATGAACTACTAGCCAAAATACTCGAACTCCAGAGAACATCTATTTTGTCATTTATCAGTCACTACATGCTTTTCAACAAGCAGATTATTAGAGAGATGAAGAACGAGATCGAATCACATACCGGCCTTTACTGGGATGAGGCAATCATGAAGCATATCAGCCGCAATACGATATCACCGTTCTCCGAATATGAAACCTATGGAAACTATTTGTTCAACAAATATCGAAGAAGGATGATTCGCGAATATTCATTCGGAGGAAACCTGAATCGCCCTGGAAAACTACCAACACTCGATCAACTATGCAGTAAGCAACACGGTTTGATAAGTGTGTCGTTCCATACGGCATCATAAAGGATGTATAACCAATCCATGCCGGAATGGAGACCATACATCGCCCCAAGCCAAGTCATGGCCAAAAAGCATGAAGGTTCATGGGGCAACATGATGAGATTCATGTCCCTCATCACCCTGTCAACGGAGTCATGTGTTGCAATACAATAATAATCAAAAGCGGCCGCTCACGGTTCATATACTGGCAGTAACATTGCCTTTGTTTATATCAGGATATTTCATACTCCCGGAAAGATACCTCCAATATTCATTCTATTACCTGCTCGTTTTTATTCCTGCCATGATTGCTGCATGGCAATACCGACATGTATGGAGGGACAGAATACTCATTTATACGGTTGCATTCATAGGCTATCATGCAGCGAGCGTGATATGGAGCCATGAAAGCGATATAGAATGTATTGTCAGAGCAGTATCTGAATCAATCATCACATTATCGTTTGCCTTCGCCTTGTTTCTCCTTAAGTCCCGGCATCACGAGATATTCCATCCATGGTTGAGAAATGCGCTGGTTATCATAGGCATTACAAGCGTGGCATATATCTTTACCTACGGGCCGTCTGATATATTTACAGGACCACGCCTTGAGTCCCTGGCACAGTTCAGCAACCCCAATACGATCGGCGTTTCCTATGGTCTTCTCTTTGTATTGACGGCAGGGCTTGCATTTTCTAGCAGATTACCGGCAACCAAAGTGTTGTATATATGTCTGGGCATTATTTTTTTCTCATTTGTACTGATATCTCAAAGCAGAAATGCCGCCATTGCCTCTGCCACCGGTCTATCTCTCCTTGTCGCATTCTACCTGAGGAAAGGCGCCTGGCATCTGATATTGCCTTTTTTATTGTCGATAATCATTGTTGTGTGGACTATAGGAGACGGGTTAATAAGCCGTTTCTCCAATATAACTCTCCACTACAGACAGGACATATGGCAAATGACAATCAGTCAGGCAAGGGAAGCCTGGCTGTTGGGATATGGCCTATGCTCCAGTTTTCTCGTTTCCGTCAAGGATGTCGTATTTAATCATCCTCACAGCGCAATTCTCGCAACTGCATGGTATACGGGCATAATAGGTCTTCTGCTTCTTATCGCCATTTTTTTTGAAGGGCTCAAAAGCGGCTGGTATTTGCTGAGGAATAATGATGAGCCGCTATACATGGCGCTGCTACTATATGCATTGCTTTGCTTGATGCCCGACTTCGATATTCTTGTCAGCAGGCCCCGTGAAATCTGGTTATACTTCTGGTTTCCCGTCATAATGGCTGTTGCAACATGTATCGGCATGCGATATGACAATTCAAGATTCCAGCACTCATGAAGATCAATAAGCATATCAGGAAAATATGGGGAAAGGCCTGCTATCGCTGGATGGACCTTACACTACCTAATAATACTGCAACTCCCATTATAAGACTGGAAAACCCAGCGACAAACTATCCTGATGATGTAAGGTCCTCCTTGTTGTTCTACACGGCTGCAGACTCAGTGTATTTCCATTCCTATGGCGCTGCATTTCTAAACGCAATTTACACCAATACAAATCAATCGGCTGTCCATGTGCATCTCTTCAATCCTGAAAAATGCCAAATTGACTGGCTGTCTGACTTCAGGAGACACACGAGGTATCCTCTCTCTTTCAGCTGGGAACATGTTGATCTATCAGAATTGGACTCTGAGAAGAAGGGGAGGTTTTATTACGCGACGAGATTCTATCGTTTCCATGAAATCGTCAGGAAATTCAACCTTCCATCTATGTGCCTCGATATCGATGCATTGCTGATAAGGGACATTGACGTTCAAATGAGCGGATTTGAGAAAAAAAACATTGATGTTGCTTTCTACGAAAGATTCGATAAACGGGGGGATAATACAAAACTGCTTGCCGGCACATTATATGTTCGGCCTACCTCCAGCGGCCTGTCATTCCTTAGCGATGTCAGCAATCAAATCCGCCGTTTCATCGAAAACAAGGTTCTCATAGAGAAAATTGACCAAATAATTTTGTATGATTTTTTCAAAAGATATGCCAAGCATGGAAAGCTGAAGTTCTCGGGGCTGAAATATCCAATAATTGACTTGAACTTTACTGAAGATGGAATAATCTGGTATCCCAAAGGGAACTCAAAAAATCATTCTGTTTATTTACGCAAGAAAGATGAAATGTCATCCAAGGGGATACCGACGAGTCCCGCTGATTATTGATACTTATTAATCCGGCAACAAAATATTGATATATTACTGTCTCCTTGAGCGAGGAGGCATTAATGGAAAAGAGTGACGCACGCAAGCTTCCGCTGGAGGCACTGAACGAGCGCCGGAGAAGAGCGGTGAAGCTTCGACAGAAGGGAAAGACCTGGCAGGAAGTGGCGCAAGAGGCCGAGTTGAGCATCAACAGTGCCCGCACAGCCCACGCGGCCTGGGAGGCAGGTGGCAGGAAAGCTGTGAATGTAAAGAAACGTGGTCGTAAGCCGGGTTCGGGACGGCGGCTGACACGGGAGCAGGAGAAGCGCATTCAGCGGTTGATCTGTGACAAGGCGCCGGACCAGTTGAAGCTGGGTTTTGCGCTGTGTGTCAACGCCGACGGAGGATGTCCGCTTTTCACCGATTCGAGATGTCCGGTTTTCAACGGTTTTTTACTTGGCTGACCAGGCCGTACGAGTCGGGTCACTTGTCTCCTTCGGATTCTGGTCGGTTGACAGGTCCGGTGCGCACGGTTGGGGAATACCTGCGACGCTGGGGCTATACGCCGCAGAAGCCGATCAAGCGGGCCTATGAACGGAATCCGGTGCAGGTGAAGAAGTGGCTGGAGGAGGAATACCCGGAGATTTCGCGACGTGCCAAGGCGGAGGGGGCGGGTATTCCGGTCGGAGACGGCGGCCGAGGCGCGGGAGAAGGCCCACGCCCTGATGGAGGAGATGGAGCAGAAGGCCCCCAGGGCGGTGACCTGCCTGGAGGAGGGACTGGAGGATGCGCTGGCGGTGCTGGCCTTGCCGGAGAAGTATCGCCGGCGGCTGAAATCGACCAACATGCAGGAGCGGCTGATCCAGGAAATACGCCGGCGGGAGCGGGTGATCCGGATCAGGAATAGGCCCATCGCCTCATCGGCGCCCTGGTGGCGGAGATCCACGAGGAGTGGCAAGGCCGACGCTACCTGGACATGAGTGACTTTCACGAATGGTGGGAGGCCCAGCGGCCTGCCAACCAGGAGGTGGAAAAGGTGGTCAGCATCGACCACTGAAACCAATGCAACTCTGATCCTGCGGAGAAGAATTTACAGCAGAATTGGGACTTGACCCTTAGAGATCATTTCCCATAATAGCTGTAATTTATTCCAAACAGACCCGCAAAATGACCAATACCTCTGGCAACCCTGAAAAATGAATCAAATACATCCCCATTTCGCCATGCGCCCGGAATTAAAATGAATATCATCCCAGCCAGTCCAGTGAAAATATGTCGCATGCCATGCCACATGTGAGGGAGTAAAACAGAGTACGTGAAACTGCAGCCCTCATGGTGGCTTAGCCTCTTTTTAAGGAGCCTGTTAGCACCCAGGCGATAGTGGTAGCGCAGAAGAGAATAGAAACTTGCCCGCTTATCCGAGATTCTTTCATAAACACGTGCGTTTTCAGCATAGCAAATCTTGAGGCCATGCCGATGAATTAAGAGATTAAAGAAAACCGCGTCCTCCCCACCCGTTCTGGCAAGTCGCTCATCAAAACGTAGCTCTATGTGACGCAACTTTTTCCAGTTCAGCAATACATTGTTCGTTGCCCCTTTTACCAGTTTCTCTCCATCCTCCATTTTCGCATGTGGCCATCCGAAATATTGGCGGCGCTTGACCCATTCTCGGACGCTCTCTTCATATTCCGCAAAGACCGGTCCGCGGACAATATCTACCCCATACCTTTTCTGGGAAAATATCAATTCATCGATCCAGTTAGAACAGGGAACCTCGTCATCATCTATCAGAATAAGATAATCACTGCCCTCCGGAACATGGTCGAGAACAGTATTACGCGCGAATGATATACCTCGAACAGGCTCAACAAGATAGCGAATCGGGACTTCAGAATATTTTTCTCCAACGCACTTGCATACATGTCTCGTCGCTTCATCTGGCCCATTATCGACGACTAGAATCGATATGCCAGGCCGGCTGTTTTTATGAAATTCCTGGGTACATATGGCCTCCAGCAAGGTAGCCAGCTGTTTCGGCCTGTTCAAGGAACACACAGCAACACAAACATCAACCTGGCCAGAATCTGCCATGCTCATGACGGGCCATGCTTTTGCATTGCATCCAGGACATCAACATATTTCCATCCAGTCACCGCGATTTCGTCTGGAAACCATATTCTGGCGGGCCACCCAAGATGATATTTGGGGGCTATCACTTCCTTTCCTTCCATCTTGTTGAGCCATGCCCCCCACCATGAAAAACTGCTATTTGCGATAATGTTATATTTGCATCGCGTAAATAGAAACATGTCCACAATAGCAGGTGTATTGCTGACAATGAGCTTGTCCTTCAGAAAACCCAGCATTTTTGATGCATGGTGTTTATCATCGCAGACGATGATATAAAAAATGTCCCTCGGCAATATCGAGATCGCTTCGAGATAGTAGCCCAATGGCAAGACCCATCCATTACCTCTCTGAATCTTGTCCATGCGAACATAGTCTCCCCTTCTTATATGGATGCAGCACCTTTCGCTTGCTCTACATTCCAAGCTCTTATCCACAGACTCTATGTAAGACATATATTGATCGCGAGGCGAAAACCATCGCAAAATATTTTCCCTATTCCATTCAAAATAGCGAGGCGACTGAAAAAAACCCTTGATAGTAGTCCAGTCTTCGACCTCAAAGAAACCGGGATCAAAGCATTCAGAAACGATACCATGCTCGTATTGTTTGTATCTTGGCCTGAATTCGCGCTTTCTTCCCACGGTTGCAAGACGATAGCGTATATCCGAAAATATTACTCTGGATCTTGATTCCCCATCCAACACAAAAAAATCAAGGAGCGCTCCCTTTCTCCCTCCTCTGAAGGAGAATTCATATCCTTTTTTCGAGGCAAGTGACTTGCATGCTGCATACTGAAACATGTTGTTGCCTGTCTGGGCGATCATTTTCAGCATCAGCATTCCATCAGCACCCTCAATCTTTGCACTACCGTCCCCAGATCCTGTTCCAGCTTCCCTGCTGAGCCTTTAATATCGTCACCCAAGACAGCTGCATAACCAGCCCGAATAAATTTATCATGCACTATCGTGATATCTCTCATATATCCAAAGTACCCAGGGCGATACAAATACTTTTCAATCAAATCGTAGATAAACCTTCTTTCCCCGGTTTTCCTGTTGGACGATAAAATATCGTCCACGTATTTTCTTAGATGGGAATACGTGTCAGTTTTTGATGGAAGAGGATATATGAACAGGGGTTTCCCCACGCATGCAACTTCTGTCATCATCGAAATACTATCCCCAGTGACAACAAAACGGTCTGCTGAGCCAAGCAGTGCAATATACGGGTTCCCTGACTCAGGATCTCCCCAACGATAAAAAAGCGCCCTCCCATTCAAGGAATCCTGAAGCGCATCCGCCACCTCCTTTGGCGTCCGCCGGCTCGTCACGACAAAAATACTGCCCTCACAACAAAATCTAGTTACCTGCCTCGAGATATCACGAGCGACATGCTCATCGAACAAAAATGGCTTTGTCGGACCACCAACAAAAACAGCCGTGATTGGGCGTGTCATGGTCTGCAACTTATCCCGCCATTCACAGACATGTTTCTCGATCTCTTTTTGATCCCTGCGAACAAGGGGGTAGTCCAGAGAAATGATATTATCCCATTTTGGGACAATATACTGGGGAGGAACAATGACAAGCGCATAATTTCTGATTCCGCGTCTCGGCCGCCCAATCAATACGACCTTTGTTACCCCCTTGCTCTGTCTCTTTACCCACAGGGCTGCCATCGCCGGCCTGCGACCAATGGTCATGACAAGCTCAGGCCATGGTGGTTTCAGAATATCCGATCTGTCCATATCCAGGTGCCGAAGGGTAGGCCTGAAACGCGGTTTTCCAAATATATATTTTTTCCTGGGAACAATCCTCTTAATCTCATAGGGCAGACCCAATGCTTCAGCAATAATTCTGACTTGCGTATTATCACCAAGCTTGTCACCCAGAAGCAGCCAGACACGCGGCAAGTCGGACTCATGATTCTTCATTTTATTGAGATTCACCTGAATGTGTGACATAGGTAGCCTGAAGAAGCGTAGCTGAATCCGGGATAGATATTGCACTTTCCTGGGTTCTGACCCTTAGGGCCTGTATCCAGGCCATATGAAGTCTGCCGGCCAGCAATACAAGCCTCAATAATGATGAATCGGCCATGCCTGTCAACAAAATAAGTGAGCACATATCACATTACAGCTCCCTGGACCCAGCATACGAAACCCAGATGCCAATTTGTATCCACCGGATAACACGGCGGGAAATTGTATTCTTTTTCCAACCCCAACACACGATAACCCCCGCTTATTTGCGGTGATACTTTAAGGAGATTACGGTTCATTCCATCGAACTGTGATATCTCCAGGAATTTGAATAAAACGCCCAATACAATATGATAATGCCGGGTGGTTTTTATTATCCAGAAACATCACAATGCTGTTTGCAGTCATCGTGGGCTGCTCGCAATGTTGAACTTGACATGCATTGCTGCCAGCTTGTTAAAACTCTCGACACGGACAGCCCTGGCAAATCGAATTGTAACCTGGGTAATCACCTCCATCCCAGGATTACGGTTCCTGGGGGCCTGTGCCAGGCCATATGGTGAACGACTGTATCTATTGAATCTCAATCACTTGGGTACTTCCATTGTCTAGCAAAAACACGTCTCATCCCAGGATCTGGGCAATCAAAGGCTACCGACTCGGAGAGGACACGCAAATCATGGCGCTTGCACATGCCTTGCAGATGCCATTTGACATAAAACGGCTGGTTTATCGCCGCCATGATTTCCTTCCCGGCCTGTTTCGACTGCCATCACTCGCAGGAATCGATATTTCAAAGTCGAGCTCCTTGTTGCCTCCCTGGCCCGATTTGCTGATATCGGCAGGCATGCGCAATGAACCCATATCCTTATGGATTAAGAAGCAATCTCCCAACACACGAATCGTTCACATAGGGCGGACATGGGCCAATACGAAGTACTTTGACCTCGTCGTTACTACACCACAATACCGCTTGCCTTCCAAGAGAAACATCCTGCACAACACCATAACCATGCATGATGTCAGAGACATCGACAGAAACGTGACAGAAAGAATCAGGCGGAAATACTTCCCGGATCTCGACCCTCCCTATATAGCCATAATGATCGGGGGAGACAGTGGACCCTACACTTTCTGCAGGAAAACGGCGGAACGGCTTGCAACCACGCTGAACACGCTATCAGACATTAAAAAATACTCACTACTCATCACCACAAGTGCGCGAACGCCAGTCAACGCAATAGATACCATAGAAAACAGACTTCTTGTCCCAAAGTATGTTTACCGCTGGAGGCCTGATGACCCCGACAATCCCTATCACACCTTCCTGGCACTGGCCCAGAAAATAATCGTTACGTGCGACAGTGTTTCAATGCTCAGCGAAGCAGTGGCAACCGGGAAACCGGTGTATTTGTTCGATACAGAATCCAGATTCTGCAACTTCAGCATTCGTGCCTTCATGTACAAAGGGTTAATGCGCTTCGGGCCTGACAGGCTGAGCAGAGATCTCTCCCTCGTTCACCAGAAATTGGTGCATAATGGCCATGTCGCCTGGATAAACAAAAATGGCTTGCTGCCTTTTTCACCGCCACCGCCACCTGATGATGTCGATACCACGGCCAGAATTATCCGTGAACGCTTATTGTCTATCTGATAGCGGCCTCTTGCAGTGTTTCAATGCGCCTGCAAGATCCACCATGCAGTTGATATACATGATCGGCCGCTTCAATCAAGGCAGCTTGATGTGAAATCGCCAACATGGTCAATTGACCACGCAATTTTTTCAAGGTCTCACATATGGCTGCTTCGCTGCGGGGATCCAGGGCACTGGTGGCCTCGTCAAGGATCAGCAATTCCGGGCGATGCGCCAGGGCGCGTGCGATCATGATGCGCTGGCGCTGACCACCTGACAGGCGCGCGCCCCGCTCCCCCACGGTGCTGTGCATGCCCTGCGGCATCTCGGAGACGAATTCCCAGGCCCCCGCCGCGCGCAGGGCGTATTCGGCATCCGCCTCCGTAAGCTCCGGATCACCGAGGGTCACGTTGTTCAGCACACTGTCGTGGAGCAGTAGATTTTCCTGGGGAACATAGCCGATGCGGCGGCGCCATTGGTGGAGATCGATCTCGCTCAGCGGCGTCTCGTCAAGCAATACGGTTCCGCTCTGGGGAGTCAGCAGTCCGGTCACCAGGTCCACCACCGTGGTCTTGCCCGCCCCCGAGGGGCCGGTCAGCGTCGTCAGCCGGCCCTTGGGGAGGGTCATGGAAATATCGCGCAACACGGGCTTGTCGCCATAGGAGAAGCTCACGTCCTCAAGGTGGATGGCTTGCGCCAGGCGTGGCGGGTGTGTTCCCTGCCAGACCTCGGTCTCTTGACGCGCTTCCTCGGTCGTGCGATTGAGAGACCAGAAGGCGCTTTCCGCGGTGACCATTTTCTGATACCAGCGCTGGATTTTTCCCATCTGCCCCATGATGCGCCCCAGAAGCACCACGAGCATGAGCACCGTAGCGGCTCCCATCTCCCATTGCACCAGGGCGATGTAGATCCCAATGGACACGAGGATGACAAACAGGGGTTCCTGTATGGCCATCAGGGAGGCCTTGCTGAGCACCTCTTTCTGCAAGGCCTTGTTGAGCCGCTTGGTCTCGCTGGCCAGGACGTTGTCCGCCAGTTCCTCGCGACCCATGGCCTTGAGAGGCTTTACCGATTGTAATGTATCTGTAAGGCGGCTGATGAGGGAAACCAGCAGCTTGGTCTGGCGCTTGCCGGCCCGCTTGGCCATGCGGACCAGGGCATAGGTCACCACGAGCACGATTCCGCCCGCCAGCAAAGCCGCCACTGTCGCATGCCATGAAACCATCAAGGCAATGCTGATATAGACGAGTGCCTCAATCATGCGGGCAATCATGGTGGTACCATAAACATAAGCATCCGCTGCCCGCATTGACTCTGTTGTCATGGCATTGGCCATGCGTCCCGCCGGCTGGCGCAGGAAATACTCCCATCGCGAATCGAGTACGGCCCGCAACAGGGCCAGGCGCAGATCGGTGGTCACCTGGGCCGCGGTATAACCGATCTGCTTGCGTGCGAGCAGCACCAGGAGGTTCTTGACGATGATGCCGACGACCACGATCGTCAGCAGAACCCCCAAGGTGGGCGAGACGCCGACAGAGGCCAGAAACTCGCGCACCATGGCCTCCAGGTCCATGCCTTCGTCTTCCGCCCCATCGCGGGACTCAGCGCTGCCATCCTGGGCGCCCCCCTGATCGAGGGCAATGCTGAGAAGGGGCAGGAGCGCGGACAGGCTGATCCCCTCCGCGATGCCTGCCAGCAGGAGGGCAAACAGCATGAGGGCACTCTGCCAGGGATAGGCGCGAAAGAATTTGAACAGCAGACGCATGCTTACAATGCTACCTGCAGGCGCACCCTGCAGTCACGGACAATCAACCGGCGGCGGTGAAAACAAAGACATCGTTCAACATGCCGCCACCTGTGTCTGAAGGGCCGCAAAGGCCTCCACGATCGCATCCACCTGCTCCGGCGTATGCGCGGCGCTCAGGCTGCAACGCAACAGACAATTGGAATTGGGGGTGGCAGGCGGCATGACCAGGTTGACATAGACCCCCCGTGCCAGCAGCTCGTGCCAGATACCCAGTGCAGCTTCCTTGGAGCGCCCCAGGGAAACCGCGACCACAGGACTGGTCTCCGGACCCAGGCTGAAACCCAGGCGCTGCAGACCCAGATAGAGACGATGGGCGTTGTCCCACAAGCGTGCCCGCAATTCGCCCCCCTGGTCCTTGAGAACGGCCAGCGCCACACGGGTGGACTCGATGATCGCCGGCGAGGACGATGCGGTGAAAATATAGGGCCGCATGGCATAACGCACATGCTCCAGCTCCGCCCACCTGCTGACACAGAACCCGCCGATGGCACCCAGGCTCTTACTGAAGGTGCCGACGATGAAATCCACCTCGTCGGCCACGCCGGCCTGCTCCACCAGGCCACGGCCATGCTCACCCAGGACGCCCAGGGAGTGCGCCTCATCCACCAGGAGATAGGCGCCGTATTTCTTCTTCACCGCCACGATCTCCTGCAAGGGCGCCTGATCGCCCAGCATGCTGTAGATGCCTTCCACCACGATGAGGGCGGAAGCCGCACGTTCGCCGAGCCGGGCCAGGCGACGGTCCAGGTCAGCGGCATCGTTGTGGCGGAAGCGGATCACCTCACCCGTGCCGAGACGGCATCCGTCGTAAATGCTGGCGTGGCTGTCGGCATCCAGCAGGATGGGATCACGCGGGCCCGGCAGGGTGGAAAGGATTCCCAGATTGGCGATATAGCCGGTGGAGAAAACGATGGCCGCCGGGCAGCCGAAAAATTCGGCCAGTTCCTCCTCCAGGGCGAGGTGACCTGCATAGGTCCCGTTGGCCATGCGCGAACCCGTGGTGCCTGTTCCCTGCCCTTCCAGGGCGGCTTTACCGGCCGCAATGCAGCGTTCATCGAAAGTCAGGCCCAGATAATTGTTGGTCCCGGCAAGGATGGTGCGGCGGCCATTGACCACGGCCTCGGTGGCCGACAATACCTCCTCGATCACCACGTTGAAAGGATTGACGCCCAGCTCCATGAAATCATCGCGCAGGGAGGCAATGGCGCCGAATTTATCGAAAATGGACATGATCAGTTCAGCAGCTCTTCCAGTTTCAGTGCCAGATCCTTCACTGTCGTGATATCGGGCAGTACGTTGATGGGCACGGAGATGTCGAAGCGGTCCTCGATCTCCATCATCAGTTCCAGCAGCTTCACGGAATCGATCTCCAGGTCACCGACCAGCGCCGTGTCCTCGCTCAAGACCACGCCCTTCTCTCCCACGAAGGGCTGCAACACCTCATAGAGGGCGTCGAGTATCTCCGGATACTGTTTCATTTACCCATGCTCGAAAAAATGGAGCCGGTCCCGCCTTCCAGCCCGTTTGCCGTGTGTCTGGGCACTTGCCAGAACACTTTCAGAAAGCCAGCACCTGGACCGGGAGGGGGAAACCGTCGGATTTGCCCCAAGCCCGCCTTTGCCCACACTTCGCAAAATCCGAATTTTACGAGGAGATCAAAAAAGCGGCATTTTACCCTGAATCGCCTCTGCTCTACCACTGGCGCGGAAACAGACCGATAATTCCCGCATCCTCAATCAGTTGCGGCAAGCGTGAGGCGTATCCCCCGAACGAATTCCACTTGCGGGACCCAGCCGCTCACCGCCTGCCAGGCCGCATTATCGCAAACCCAGTCGGGATGGCGTAGCTCGCGCACCTTGCCCGGGGTCAACATGGGGGGGGCTCCCGTACACCGTGACCAGCCAGTCATTCCCACCGCGGCCGTATGCAACAACCAGGACGGCACGGGCAATACGAGCACCCCCCTGCCGCGGAGCGACCGCATGGTCGCCGCCACTTCATCCCAGCTGTAGCCATTCTCGTGTCCGTCATGGAGTGTATAGATCCCCCGGGGACATTCATCCAGTGTCAACCAGGACAGGACGGCATCGGCCAGGTCTTCAACATAGAGCAGGGAAAAACGGGCCTGCCGCGGCCCCAGGATCGGCGCCACGCCTTTTGCCATGAGGCGGAACAGGGGCAAGAGTTCCCGGTCTCCCGGCCCGTAGACCGCCGGCGGACGCAACACGGTCCATGACAGATGTCCACCCAGAGATTCCAGCACCACCTCCCCTTTCCGTTTGCTGGCGGCATAGGCCGACAGGCCGGGTTCGCGGGCCGCGAGGGATGACAGGGCCAGCAGCCGGGGAGGGACGGTCTGTGCCAGGGCAGCCTCGGCGAGCCGCGACACGCCCACCACATTGGCCGGCTCGAAATCTGCTGCGGTGCGTCCGCGCACGGCGCCGGCGCAATGCACGACGGCAAAGGCGCCTTGGAGCAGACGCGCCAGGGCTTCCCGGTCCTCAAGCGAACCGCGGACCCAGTGCAGGGATGGGGAGGACGACGCAGGGGCCGGCTGAACAGCTCGGGTCAGGGCACGCACAGCCCACCCGGCATGGAGCAGGCGGCGCATCACGCAACGACCAATGAAGCCCGTGCCGCCGGTAAGTGCAACGGTGCGTGACATCACAGGCTGTCGGAAAACCCTTCGGGAGCACGTTCCGGCATGGGCAACCGGCTCACAATGCGTATTTACGCCCTGTAAACCGTGTTTTTACGCAGGTTTCCGCCCTGTCGAGCACTTGCCAGTGACAACTCGACAACCCGCCAGGCCCAACGCGTCTCAATTGTCGCCAGCGACTACGGAAGGCGCATGCCAGTCATGGGTCTCGATGAAATTCTGGCGGGCCTTGGAGCGTGACAGCTTGCCGGAAGAGGTCCGCGGCAGGGTGTGCAACGGCACGAGTTCGACATAACAGTCGATGCCCAGCTCGGAACGAACGCGCTGCTTTAGCCGGCTCACGAGGCTGGCCTGCACCGCCGGATCCTTCTCGCGGCATTGCACCACCATGACCGTGGTCTCCTCACCGTCGGGACCCGGCGCGGAAAACGCCAGGGCATCACCCGTACGTACTTCAGGCTGCTGTTCGGCGAGATATTCCAGGTCCTGGGGCCAGATGTTCCGCCCGTTGATGATGATGAGATCCTTCTGCCGCCCCGTGATCACGAGTTCCTCGCCGAGTCGGTAACCGACATCCCCTGTATTGAGCCAGCCGTCCTCGGAGAGCGTCTGGCGCGTGATCTCGGGCTCGCCGAAATAACCCGACATGACACTGGGTCCCCGCAGGTGGATCACGCCGCTCTGCCGCTCCCCCAGGGGCCGTCCCTGCTCGTCACGTATCTCGACCTCGAAATCGGGCAGCGGCTTGCCGCAGATGACGAAGGAGCGGGTGCGCGGCGAGAGATCCTTGTCGGCGCCCCCATCGGGCACCGGCCGCGCTTCCTTGTATTTGGCCAGGTGATCGGCATCGATGGTATCCACCGCCAGGCCGCGGGACAAGGGCGCGAAACTGATGGCCAGGGAACACTCCGCCATGCCGTAGCAGGCGAGAAAGGCCCTGGGATCGAAGCCGCTGGGCGCCAGGACCTCGGCAAAACGGCGCAGCGGCTCGGGGCGGATCATCTCCGCGCCCACACCTGCGACACGCCAGGCACTGAGATCGAGCCTGGCCGCCTCCTCGGGACGCAGGCAGCGTTCCACGAGTTCATAGCCGAAGGGCGGGCCAAAGGAAATCGTCGCACGGGTGCGGCTGATGAGATTGAGCCACTGGCGGGGACGCATGGCGAAATCCCGCGTCCCCAGATAGTCCACGGAGACCTGGGAGGTCACCGGCACCAGCACCAGCCCCACGAACCCCATGTCATGGTAGAACGGCAACCAGGAGACACAACGGTCACCGGGGCCCATTTTCACGCCATGCCTGATGATGCCGGCGAGATTGCTCATCACCGTCTCCTGGGTGATCATCACGCCCCGCGGAAACCGGGTACTGCCCGAGGTATATTGGATGTAGGCCAGTTCTTCGGACTGCAGCGGCTGCAACGGGCAGTCGCTTTCCGGCAGCCTCTCGAACTGCCCGGGATTGCCCACGAAGCGGAGGTCCAGGGATTGCGTCGCCTCGCGCAGAAAGGGCAGGAACCCCGTGGACGCGATGGCCACAGCGGCCTTGCAGCTCTCCAGCATGGCACGAAGCTGCTCCACGTAGGCCTGGTGCCCCCCCAGGCTGATGGGGATGGGCAGCGGCACCGGCACCAGCCCGGCGTACTGGCAGGCAAAGAAATAACGCAGAAAGTCGGGATGGGTCTCGGCAACGAGCGCCACCCGGGCACCCCGCTCCAGCCCCATGCCAGCGAAGCGCCGGGCCAGCGTCCGCGCTTCCTGGCGCAGCCGTTCATAGGAGATCACCGCATAGAGCTGGCCCCTGCCTGTATAGAAATTACAACCTGTTACGCCCTGAGCTGCATAGTCCAATGCTTCCGCGAGATTGGAAAAATCCGCCGCGCGAAACGGCAGCGTATTGGTGGTAGGCGTGGTATCCAGATCCAAATTATTGACCTCCTGCGTACTTTTTATTGCTTATCCCCGACCCGGCACAGCAAATTGCGGCCAATATACATGGAATATTCAGCCATATCAACTGGTTAATCATGAAAGCTTTCGGGCTGTCAAGGTGATGCCTTTATACAACATCCATGCCACAAAATTACCACGAGCGGAAAAACGATTTCCTGCACCCGGTAATTCTGAAACTGCCAGGTCGTTTTTTTAAGAAATATAAAAGGTGCGCCCGCTGCTTCAACCTGCACCCGCCGGCCATGCCCCAAGCCGTTGGCTGCACATTTTTGCGGGTTTCATGCCAAAACGCAAATCCAAAAGCGCCAACATTACGAAGCTGTCACAAAACCGGCCGACGCCAACGAAACTTGTTGTATCACAGACAAAGCCCCCATGCCTGCCAGCATGGCCTTATGCTAAACGTCGAGTATCTGCTAATAGTTCCTTGCGCACATTCAAACAAATAAAGGGCGCAAGTTTTCCGCAGCATTTCGGAATTCCATTGCCCGAAACTGTATCGCACAACATGCTTGGGCCTAACTTCAGTTCTTCGTCCAGGTCGATGAAAACTTGAACTTCCGTCATGGCGAGTGGGTATAATGCCGCATGCCGTCCCCTTCACGACCCAATTCCGGACTGCTCGATTGCGGCGAAGTTCGCGCACCGAAACCAATACCAGGGCATACCATTCCGGCATCGGGCCTCCCTCAGGCCCGGCTCCGGTTCGCAATATCCCGCTCCCTGTCCAGGCCCATATGATGCGCAACGGCTCACCCCGTATCGCGCCGGTTTCCGGCCGCCCTGCCTGGCGCGACTTCATTGCACTGCCGTGGACGCTCTACGCCGATGACCCGGCCTGGATCCCGCCCCTGCGCCTGGAGCGAAGCCAGCACCTCTCTCCCAGGAATCCGTTCTTCCGGCATGCCCGCTGGCAGGCCTGGCTGGCAAGGGAGGGGGAACGGGCCGTGGGGCGCATCAGCGCCCAGATCGATCAACTGTTCCTTGAGCACCAGGGGGAGCGCCAGGGGGAGCGCCACGGGCGGCCATGCGGCTACTTCGGCATGCTGGAGGCCCGTGACGCCTCCGTCCTGGCGGCATTGCTGGAGACGGCGGAGGCATGGCTGCGCCAGCAGGGCATGCGGGCCGTGCGAGGCCCTTTCAATCTCTCCATCAACGAGGAATGCGGCCTGCTCGTGGACGGCTTCGACACCCCCCCCTACATCATGATGGGGCACGCCCTGCCCTGGTATGGCAAGGCCGTGGAGGACGCCGGCTATCGAGGGATCAAGGACCTGCTTGCCTACCGTATTCACAGCAGCTTCCCGATCCCGCCGGTCATGGACAAACTGCTCAACCGCACCCGGCGCCGCGCCACCCTGCGGCCACTGAACCGCAAACGCCTCAGGGAAGACCTGGAAGTGCTGCGCGACATCTTCAACGATGCCTGGTCAGGCAACTGGGGCTTCGTGCCTTTCACGGCCGCGGAATTCTTCGAGATCGGCCGCATGCTCACCCTGCTGGTGGATGACGACTTCGTCCAGATCGCCGAAGTGGACGGCAGCCCGGCGGCCTTCATGGTGGCACTGCCCAACATCAATGAAGCCATTGCCGACCTCGATGGCCGGCTGTTCCCCCTGGGATGGCTGAAGCTGCTCTGGCGCCTCAAGGTCCGCTACCCCGCCACCGCCCGTATTCCCCTCATGGGCGTGCGGCGGCGCTTCCACAACAGCTTCCTGGGGCCGGGGCTGGCCTTCCTGGTCATCGAGGCCGTGCGCAACGCCGTCGTCAGGCGGGGCATCGGCGACGTGGAGATGTCCTGGATCCTGGAAGACAACGAGGGTATGCGCAACATCATCGAGACCCTCGGCGGCGTGGCCTACAAGCGATACCGGCTCTACGAGAAGCCTCTCGATGACTGACTCGCCCGCCCCCACGCCGACCTTCAGTGCCATCGTGCTGGGAGGGGACCGCAGTCCGGACGACCCCCTGGTGCGGGCCGCGGGCGTCTGCTGCAAGGCCCTGGTCCCCGTCGCCGGCACGCCCATGGTACTGCGGGTACTGGACGCCCTGGGCCGGAGCCCCTGGGTCCGGGAACGGCTGCTGTGCGGACCGCCGCGCGAGGCATGGCAGGATCATCCCGCCATGCAAGGCGCCATTGCCATCTCCGGGGCCCCTTCCACCCCCCATTCCGATGACACCCCCCGATGGCTGGACAATGCAGCCACCCCGAGCCTGAGCGCCGTCCGGGCCATGGCGCGGATCCCCCCCGAGCGCCCCGTACTGCTCACCACCGCCGACCATGCCCTTCTCAACCGGTCCATTGTCGATTATTTCTGCAGCCGCGCCCTGGCCACAGGCCTGGGGGACCGTTACGACTACGACGTCCTGGTCACCCTCGCCCGGCATGGGGACGTGACCGCCGCCTACCCCGGCGTGCGGCGTACCGCCCTGCGCTTCTGCGACGAGGCCTACAGCGGCTGCAACCTGTTCGCCTTCCTCACGCCTGCCGGGCGCCGCATCGCGGATTTCTGGACCCGGGTGGAGAGCCAGCGCAAGAATCCTTTCCGCGTGGTGGGCGCGGCGGGCTGGATCGCCGTCCTGCGTTACCTGCTGGGCCGCCTCACCCTGGCCGAAGGCCTGCGGCGCATCTCCCGCCGCCTCGACCTGCGCATCGGCGCGGTCATCCTGCCCTTCCCGGAAGCTGCCGTGGACGTGGACACGATCCAGGACTGGCGCCTGGTGGAACGCATCGTGGCCGGACGCAACACCCCTCTTGAAGCCTCGCCGGGCTGACCTTACCAGTATCCATTTCTGTTCCGGACTGCTCCCCTCTGGAACTTTTTCCACCCGTCATGATCCTTAAGGACGACTGGCAAACACTGCACGGAAGGCAGGCGGGACTGCTTCAGGATACAACAAGTACAACGTAGAGGAGACCGCAGCATGATCGAGGTTGAGGGATTGACCCGCCGCTACGGGCGGTTCACCGCGGTGGATCAGGTTTCCTTCCACATCGGGCCGGGCGAGATCGTCGGCCTGCTGGGCCACAACGGGGCCGGCAAGACCACCATCATGAAGATGCTCACCGGCTACCTGGAACCCACCGCCGGAGAGATCCGCATCGATGGCCTGGACATCAAGACCCATCGCGAGGCGATCCAGAAAAACATCGGCTACCTCCCCGAAAACTGCCCTGTCTATCCGGACATGAGCGTCATCGACTACCTCGACTATGCCGCCGCACTGCACGGCATCCCCGAGGCCCAGCGCCCGGCCCGGCTGCGCGAGGCCATTGCCCGTACCGCGCTGGAAGACAAGGCCACCCACCCCATTGCCACCCTCTCGCGGGGCCTGCGCCAGCGGGTGGGCGTGGCCCAGGCCATTCTCCACCAGCCGGGCATCCTCATCCTGGACGAGCCCACCAACGGGCTGGATCCCACCCAGATCCGTCACATGCGCGACCTCATCCGGGAGCTGGCACGCCACGCCACGGTGATCCTCTCCACCCACATCCTCCAGGAGGTGCAGGCCGTCTGCGACCGGGTCATCATCATCCAGGGCGGGCGCAAGGCCCTGGATGCCGGCCTGGACGAACTGCGCCAGGGCGCGCGTCTCCTGGTCACCCTCGACGCGCCGCCGCAGCAGGTCCGCTCCCTGCTCGCCGCAACACCCAACGTGGCGGCCGTGGAAGTCCTGCCCGGCAACGGTGACGGCCGTCACCACTATGCCCTGCAACTCCACGATCCGGGCAACGAGGAAACGGCCCCCGCGCTGGCGCGGCGCCTGGCCGACGCCGATCTGCGGCTCTACGCCCTGCACAAGGAGAGTCGCGACCTCGAAAGCGTGTTCGGCGAGATCACCGCCGCCGCGCCGGCGGCCGGGCAGCGGGGCGATGGCAGGGGCAAGGCGGCGGAAGCCGCCGCCAGGGAGGTGGCCCATGACTGAAGTCACGCGCATCGCGCGGCGCGAATTCGCCGCCTTCTTTGCCTCACCCATCGCCTTCATCTTTCTCGGTGCCTTCCTGGCGGTCACCCTGTTCGTGTTCTTCTGGGTGGAGACCTTCTTCGCCCGCAACATCGCCGATGTGCGTCCCCTGTTCCAGTGGCTGCCCGTGCTGCTGATCTTCCTCGTGGCGGCCATCACCATGCGCATGTGGGCGGAGGAACGCCGTGCCGGCACGCTGGAAGTATTGCTCACCGCCCCCGTCAGGCCCTTGTATTTCGTCCTGGGCAAGTTCCTCGCCTGCCTGGGACTGGTGGCGGTGGCCCTGGCGCTCACCCTCCCCCTGCCCGTGACCATCGCCTTCCTGGGACCGCTGGACTGGGGGCCGGTGGTCGGCGGCTATATCGCCACCCTGTTCCTGGCCGCGGCCTATGTGGCCATCGGACTCTTCGTCAGTGCACGCACCGACAACCAGATCGTCAGCCTCATCATCACGGCCCTGCTGTGCGGGCTGTTCTACCTGCTGGGCGCCGACACCCTGGCGAACCTGCTGGGCACGCGCGGCGCGGAACTGCTCAAGCTCCTGGGCACGGGCTCGCGCTTCGAGTCCATCACGCGGGGCGTCATCGACCTGCGCGACCTCTATTACTACGTCAGCCTCATGGGCGTCTTCCTCGCCCTCAATGTCTATTCCCTGGAACGCCTGCGCTGGGCGGGCAACCCCCGCAATGCGCGCCACACCCGCTGGGCCGTGGCGACGGGCCTGCTGGCCGCCAACTTCCTCGTCGCCAATCTGTGGCTCCATCCCGTCGGCTGGGCCCGCGCCGACATCACCGAGGGACGCATCTATTCCATCTCGGACGCCACGCGCGCCTATCTGGCGCGGCTGCGCGAACCCCTTCTGATCCGCGGCTACTTCAGCGCCCAGACCCATCCCCTGCTGGCCCCCCTGGTGCCGCGCCTGGAAGATCTGCTGCAGGAATACGCCGTGGCCGGTGATGGCAAGGTGCGGGTGGAATTCATTGATCCCGCCGAGCACCCCGACCTGGAGCAGGAGGCCGGCCAGAAATATGGCATCCGCCCGGTCCCCTTCCAGACCGCGAGCAAGTACCAGTCGGCCATCGTCAATTCCTATTTCGACATCCTGGTGCAATACGGCGACCAGTTCGAGACCCTGGGCTTTCGCGACCTCATCGAGATCAAGGCCCGCAGCGAGAGCGACATCGCCGTGGAGCTGCGCAATCCCGAATACGACATCACCCGCGCCATCAAGCGGGTGCTCTATGCCTACCAGGGCTCGGGACAACTGTTCGAGAACATCCGCACGCCCCTCACGTTTCACGGCTATATCTCGGCGGACGACAGGCTCCCCGAGCCCCTGGTCAAGCTCAAGCAGGACCTGCAGGCCGTGCTGGACGATCTGCGCGAGGAGGCCGGCGACAAGCTGAAGATCCGTTTCGCAGATCCCGATGCCGATGGCGGCGCCCTGGCCCGGCGCCTGGAACAGGACTACGGCTTCCGTCCCATGGCCACCGGCCTTTTCGACCGGAACACCTTCTGGTTCTACATGACCCTGGAAGGCGGCGACCAGGTGGTCCAGATCCCCCTGCCCGAGGACCTGGACAAGGGCGGCCTGGAACGCGGTCTGCAGGCGGCCCTGAAGCGCTTCTCCAAGGGATTTCTCAAGACGGTGGCCCTGTACACCCCGCCTGCCACGCCTTCCCTGCCACAGTTCGGCTTCACCGGCGGCGGCAAGCGCTACCAGTGGCTGCGGGACAAGCTGCAGGAGAATTACCTCGTGCGCAGCACCGATCTCAAGTCGGGCCAGGTGCCCGCGGAGGCGGACCTGCTGGTGGTCGTCTCGCCCGAGTCCCTGGACGACAAGCAGCGTTTCGCCATCGACCAGTTTCTCATGCAGGGCGGCACGGTGATTCTCGCCACCTCGCCCTTCGACGTGAACATGCGCGGCGTCCTCTCGGCCACCCGCCATGATTCCGGCCTGGAGGACTGGCTGGCCCACCATGGCATCGAAATCGAGGACACCCTCGTGCTCGACCCCCAGAACAGCGCCTTCCCCATTCCCGTCCAGCGCAACCTGGGCGGCTTCATCATCCAGGAGACCCGCATGGTGGAATACCCGTATTTCGTCGACATCCGCGGACCGGGCATCCATGACGACAGCGGCCTCACCGCCGGCATCGACCAGCTCACCATGAACTGGGCATCGCCCATCGACGCCAGCCGGGCGGAGCAGGCGGGCCGCAGGGTCATTCCCATCCTGGAGAGTTCGCCACGCGCCTGGACCTCGGACGACACGGACATCCAGCCGGATTTCCGCGCCCACCCCCAGTGGGGCTTTCCGGAAGGAACGAACCCGGGCAGCCGCCTGCTCGCCGTGGCGGTGGAGGGACGCTTCGATTCCTGGTATCGGGACAAGCCCTCGCCGCTCCTGAAAACGGAGGAAGAAACGGAGGACGACACGGAATCCGGTGAAAACGCCAACGATGACGGTGAAAAAGCAGGGGCGGAATCCGCGGACGAGGCACCGGTGATCGGGCGGGTCATCGACCGTTCACCGGAAGGCGCCCGCCTCATCGTCTTCGCCTCCAACACCTTCCTCAGCGACGACGCCCTGGATCTCGCCGCGGGCGCCCTGGGCACGCGCTATCTCAACCCCGTGCAGCTGGTGGAAAACGCGGCCGACTGGTCACTGGAGGATCGCGGCCTGCTGGGCATCCGCGGCCGCGGCCACTACAGCCGCACCCTCGTGCCCCTGGACCGCGACCGCCAGGTCTTCTGGGAATACCTCAACTACGGCCTGGCGCTCCTGGGGCTGGGCATCGTCTGGCTGCTGCGCCGCCAGGCCGTGAACGGCGCGCGGCAGCGTTATCAGGCCATCCTGCGCATGGAAGGAGGTCGCAAGGCATGAAGGGGAACACGAACAAGACCATCGGCATACTGGGCGGCCTGCTGGCATTGCAGGTAGGCCTTGCGGCGTTCCTCCACATGGATCGTCCCCAGGAGGGAGACTTCCAGGCGGGTGAAAAACTGCTTGTCTTCGCCACCGATGCGGTGGACCGCATCCGCATCACGGATGACACGGGCCAGACCCTGGAACTGCGCAAGGAAAAAGGCACCTGGCAACTGCCGGCACTGGGCGGTTTCCCTGCTGACGAGGCGGCGGCACGGCGCCTGCTGAACCGCCTTGCCGACCTGGAAAAAGGCTGGCCCGTGGCGACCACCGCCGGCGCGGCGGCGCGCTTCAAGGTGGCCGCAGAGGATTTCGAACGCCACATCGTCCTCTCCAAAGGCGAAGAAACCGTGGCGGCGCTCTACGTGGGCACCTCGCCGGGACTGCGCAAGGCCCACGTGCGCCGCCCGGACGAAACCGAGGTGTATGCCGTGGCGTTCAACACCTTCGAGGCGCCCGCGCGTGCCGATGACTGGATCGACAAGCGCATCCTGCAGGTGAACCGGGACGAACTCGCGCGCATCGAGCTGCCGGACTTCACCCTGGTGCGCGACGGCGAGAACTGGCGCCTGGCCGATCTCGGCGAAGGCGAAACCATGGCGGACGGCGAGGCCGACAACATCGCCGGCCAGGTCTCGACCCTCACCGTCACAGCCGTGCTCGAGGAACCGCCGGCGGACGCCGGTGAGCCGCTCCTCGCCTATGCCCTGGAGCTGAAGAACGGCGAACGCCACGAATACCGCTTCTACAAGACAGAAGCGGGCGATTACCTGGTCAAAGCCTCTCAACGCGAGGAATATTTCAAGCTGCCCGCCTTCTACGTGGACAGCATCAAGAACAGCGAACGCAGCCGCCTGGTGCAGCACGAAGCGGAAGAGACGCCCGCGGAAGAAACACGGGCGGAATCGTAGCCGTTATCGAGACAAAGGGGACTCGGCCAACCGCCCCCTGTCGGTGGCTCAAGATTCCTCGCTGCGCTCGGAATGACATTTCTTTGTCATTCCGAGCGCAGCGGGGAATCCGGGGACAGTGGTACAAGATTTCTCCCTTCGGTCGAAATGACAAGGAAATACCGGCCCTCGGGACCTGCATCCAGGTTGCACGACGACCGTCAGTCAATGATGTAAGTCTCGATAATCGAGGTTTACTGACGGTCTCGTAGTTGAATAGACAGGGTCGGGGCTGTTGGTGCGCCGGTTCGGTAGCCTGGATGAAGCGCTGCAAGAGCGCAATCCAGGAAACCAGCCGGCAACCCCCGCACCCGGATTACGTTCCACTCCATCTCATCGGGCTACACATTTTGATATGGACAATTATGAGACCCTTAATACGAGCTTCAGTCGGGGTTTGTCGTTCACAGCGAGGCCTGTCATTTCGAGCGCAGCGAGAAATCCTGAGGCAGTGGTACAAGATTCCTCCCTTCGGTCGAAATGACAAGGAAATACCGGCCCTCGGGACCTCCATCCAGGTTGCACGACGACCGTCAGTCATGATGCAAGTCTCAATGACCGGCAACGATATATGTCATGTTCAGCCGGGGTCCGCGCCTGCCGAAGGCCGGCTGCAGTACGCTGCCCCGGCGCGAACAGAGCCCCCTGTCTTTCTGCTTTCTGCCCTCCGCCCTCCGAATCAGGCCTTCGGCAGGGTCACGCCCCGCTGCCCCTGATACTTGCCGCCCCTGTCGCGGTAGGAAGTGGCGCAGACCTCGTCCGACTCGAAGAACAGGACCTGGGCCACCCCTTCATTGGCGTAGATCTTCGCCGGCAAAGGCGTGGTATTGGAGAACTCCAGGGTCACATGGCCTTCCCATTCCGGTTCCAGGGGCGTCACGTTGACGATGATGCCGCAGCGGGCATAGGTGGACTTGCCCAAACAGATGGTGAGCACGTTGCGGGGAATGCGGAAATACTCCACGGTGCGCGCCAGGGCAAAGGAGTTGGGCGGAATGATGCACACGTCCGACTTGACGTCCACGAAGCTGTTGGCGTCGAAGTTCTTGGGATCGACGATGGCGGAATTGATGTTGGTGAAGATCTTGAAATCGTCGGCGCAGCGGATGTCGTATCCGTAACTCGACGTGCCATAGGAGATCACCCGTCCACCGCCGTGTTCGCGGATCTGGCCCGGCTCGAATGGCTCGATCATGCCGTGTTCCTCTGCCATGCGGCGGATCCATTTGTCGGACTTGATACTCACGCTGTGCCCCCTTTCGCGCCGGCCGCCTCAGTCGTTCTCGATGACGATGTCGGGAAAACGGGCACTGTAGTCCTTGGCCTGGCGCGACAGGCGGGCCGCGGCGCGCCGGGCGATCTCCCGGTAGGCGAGGGCAATGCGCCCCTCGGGCTCGGCGATCACGCTGGGCCGGCCGCTGTCGGCATCGACGCGGATACGCAGCTCCAGGGGCAGGGCGCCCAGGAGGGGAATGCCGTATTCCTCGGCCATGCGCTGCCCCCCGCCGCTGCCGAAGATGGGCTCCTCGTGGCCGCAGCGGCTGCACACGTGCGTGCTCATGTTCTCGATCACCCCCAGCACGGGCACCGAGACCTTCTCGAACATGCGGTAGGCCTTGCGCGCGTCCAGCAGGGCGATGTCCTGGGGCGTGGTGACGATCACCGCGCCGCTCACGGGAATCTTCTGTGCCAGGGTGAGCTGGGTGTCTCCCGTGCCCGGCGGCAGGTCGATCACCAGGTAATCCATGGGCTGCCAGCGCGTATCCCGCAACAGCTGCTCCAGCGCCGAGGTCACCATGGGGCCGCGCCAGATCATGGGCGTCTCCTCGTCCACCAGGTAGCCGATAGACATGGTCTGCAGGCCATGGGCCACGATGGGCTCCATGGAGCGGCCGTCGCGGGACTTGGGACGCTCGCGGCAACCCAGCATGCGCGGCTGGCTGGGACCGTAGATGTCGGCATCCAGCAATCCCACCTGCGCCCCTTCCGCGGCGAGGGCAAGCGCCAGGTTCACTGCCGTGGTGGACTTGCCCACGCCCCCCTTGCCCGAGGCCACGGCGATGATGTTCTTGATGTTGGCCAGGGGCTTGACGCCCTTCTGCACCGCGTGGCTGATGATCTCCCAGGTCACCTCGACGCGCACCTCGCGGCCGCCGGCCACCGGCGCCACCGCCGCGCGGACCGCCTCCACCAGCTCAGACGCATGGCCTTTTGCGGGAAACCCCAGCACCAGCGCAATACGCACCCCGGCATCCGCGATCTCGATATCGCGCACCGCCCCTGCCCCGAGCAGGTCGTCTTCCAGATAAGGATCCCGGTATTGCCGCAGCGCGGCCTCGATATCGGACGTGTCCACTTCGCTCATCACTCAGTTCTCTGCTCTTCATTTCCGGCCATCTTGCCGGACCATCATGGGGAATCCCGCATCTTACACCACGCCGCCGAGCGAAAACAAAACCACCCCTGCTGTTGAACGGAGAATGTCTAACAGCAAGGCCCCAAGGCTTGGGTTATAATAGGTGGATTTAGCGGGTGATTTTCCATCACGGCGCGAGCATGCCTGCTTTCACCCCTGAAGGGAGCCCCGAAGGAAACTAAGGACATGACTGACCACGAACGACGACGGGAACGACGACGGATCCTGGTGACCAGCGCCCTGCCCTACGCCAACGGCGCCATTCACATCGGCCACCTGGTGGAGTACATCCAGACCGACATCTGGGTGCGCTTCCAGAAGCTGTGCGGCCATGAATGCTATTACGTCTGCGCCGACGACACCCACGGCACCCCGGTGATGTTGCGCGCAGAGCAGGAGGGCATCACGCCGGAGGCGCTCATCGAGCGCATGCACGCGGAACACCAGCGCGATTTCGGTGATTTCCATATCGCCTTCGACAACTATTATTCCACCAATTCCGAGGAAAACCGGGAACTGGCCCAGGGCATCTACCTGCGTCTGAAAGCGGCGGGCATGATCGAGATCCGCACCATCGAGCAGCTCTACGACCCGGTCAGGGACATGTTTCTGCCCGACCGCTACATCAAGGGGGAGTGCCCCCGCTGCCATGCCCCCGATCAGTACGGCGACGCCTGCGAGGCCTGCGGGGCCACTTACAGCCCCACCGAACTCATCAATCCCATCTCGGTGATCTCCGGTGCGACGCCGGTGAAACGCGCCTCGGAACATCACTTCTTCCGCCTCAGCCGCTGCCGGGAACTGCTGGCGGACTGGATACGCCGCGGCTGGCGCGGCGAGTCCCCGCTGCAACCCGAGGCGCTGAACAAGATGGAGGAATGGTTCGCCGCCGGACTCAAGGACTGGGACATCTCCCGCGACGCGCCCTATTTCGGCTTTGAGATCCCGGGCGCGCCGGGCAAGTACCTCTATGTCTGGCTGGATGCGCCGGTGGGTTACATGGCCAGTTTTCTCGACCTCTGCAAGCACGAGGGCCTGGACTTCGATGCCTTCTGGAAAGCAGGCAGCGCCACGGAACTCTACCACTTCATCGGCAAGGACATCCTCTACTTCCATGCCCTGTTCTGGCCGGCGATACTCCATTTCGCGGGTTATCGCACGCCGAGCCGCATCTTCGTGCACGGCTTTCTCACCGTCAACGGCCAGAAGATGTCCAAGTCCCGCGGCACCTTCATCACCGCCCGCACCTACCTGGCTCATCTGCCGCCCGAGTTCCTGCGCTATTACTTCGCCGCGAAGCTCAATGACCGCATCGAGGACATCGACCTCAACCTGGAAGACTTCGCGGCGCGGGTCAACAGCGACCTCATCGGCAAGTACCTCAACATCGCCAGCCGCTGCGCCGGATTCATCCACAAGGCCTTCGAGGGAAAACTGGGCAACCTCTCCCATGAAGACGATCACGCCATCGTCCGGGCCTTGCAGGCACCGGCCGGCGAGATCCGCGACCTCTTCGAAGCCCGCCGCTACAGCGAGGCGGTACGCCGCATCATGGAACTGGCGGACCAGGCCAACGCCTACATCAACGCGCATGAGCCCTGGCGCATGCTCAAGGATCCGGCGCGCAAGGCCCGGGCCCACGGCGTGTGCACCGCGGCGCTGAACCTCTTCCGCCTCCTGACGCTGTATCTGAAGCCCATCCTGCCGGCCACCGCGGCCCGGGTGGAAGAATTCCTCGGCATCCCCGCCCTCACCTGGCACGACGCCCGAACCCGGCTGGAGAACCACCCCATCCGGCCCTACCGCCATCTCGCCCGGCGTATCGAGCCCGCGCAGATTGAGGCCATGCTGGCGGCAAGCCGTGACGACCTGGGCGACAAGCGCGATGAACGCAGCCGCACGCGCCGCGGACAGGCCCAGCAGCCGCGCACGGACGCACTGGAAAAAGAGGAAACCGCTGTGGAGACCATCACCATCGACGACTTCGCCAGGATCGACCTGCGGGTGGCCCGCATCGTCAAGGCAGAAGACGTACCCGGCGCCGACAAGCTACTGCGCCTGACCCTGGACCTGGGCGGCGAGACACGGAATGTTTTCGCCGGAATCAAGTCCAAATATAAACCCGAGGAACTGGTGGGTCGTTACACCGTGATGGTGGCCAATCTCGCGCCGCGCAAGATGCGTTTCGGCGTCTCCGAGGGCATGGTCCTGGCAGCGGGACCGGGCGGCAAGGACCTGTGGCTGATCCAGCCCGACGAGGGCGCCCAGGCCGGCATGCGGGTGAAATGAACCATGCTGGAAATATAACCCGCCATTATATCGAGCACTGAATAAATTATTATCTTTTTCCCCGGCAACGCGATAAATTTACCAATTGAAACATTAGCTTAAACCACTCAAGCCGTACGGAATGACTGAATATCTCCTGGTGCTCGTCAGCACGGTCCTGGTCAACAACTTCGTCCTGACCAAGTTTCTGGGCCTGTGCCCCTTCATGGGCGTCTCCCGCAAGCTGGAAACGGCCACGGGCATGGCGCTTGCCACCACCTTCGTCCTCACCCTGTCCTCGGTGTGCAGCTATCTCGCCAACACCTATCTCCTCGCGCCGCTGGGGCTGGAATACCTGCGCACCATCACCTTCATCCTGGTGATCGCCGCCGTCGTGCAGTTCACGGAAATGGTCATCCACAAGACCAGCCCCCTGCTCTACCAGGTACTGGGCATTTTCCTGCCGCTTATCACCACCAATTGTGCCGTCCTGGGCGTGGCGCTGCTCATCGTGCAGCAGGACAACGGCTTCCTCCACGCCGCCCTCTACGGCTTCGGCGCCGCGGTGGGTTTCTCCCTGGTGCTGATCCTCTTCGCCGCCATCCGGGAGCGCATCGCCGCGGCCGACGTGCCGGTGGCCTTCCGCGGGCCGGCCATCGGGCTCGTGACCGCCGGGCTCATGTCGCTGGCCTTCATGGGATTCTCGGGACTGGTCAAGGGCTGAAGCATCATGATGGCCGCCATCATTGCACTCACCCTGCTGGCCGTGGTCTTCGGCCTCATGCTGGGTTTCGCCGCGATCCGCTTCAAGGTGGAGGGCGACCCCCTGGTGGACAAGATCGACGCCCTCCTGCCCCAGACGCAATGCGGGCAATGCAGCTATCCGGGCTGCCGCCCCTATGCCGAGGCCATCGCCAAGGGCGAGGCGGACATCAACCAGTGTCCCCCGGGGGGGGAGACCACCATCATCGCCCTGGCGGACCTGCTGGACCGGGATCCCAAACCCCTCAACCCGGAGAACGGCACCGTCAAACCCAAGATGGTGGCCGTCATCGACGAACAACGCTGCATCGGCTGCACCCTGTGCATCCAGGCCTGCCCCGTGGACGCCATCCTCGGCGCCGCGAAGCACATGCACACCGTCATCGAGAGCGAGTGCACGGGCTGTGAGCTGTGCCTGCCCCCCTGCCCCGTGGACTGCATCGACATGGTTCCCCTGGGCCAGGACATCCTCACCTGGAAATGGCCCTACCCCGAGGAGGCCGCACCGAAGCCGGCCGTGCTGGAGAAGGCTTCGTGAGCAATGCCGGCGCGCGCCGCCTGTGGCGCTTTCGCGGCGGCGTCCACCCGCCCCAGCACAAGCAGGTCTCCACCACCCTGCCGGTGCGCCCGGCCGCCCTGCCCGCACGCCTCACCCTGCCCCTGCACCAGCACATCGGCGAGCCGGCCGAGCCCCTGGTGAAGCGGGGCCAGCAGGTCCTCAAGGGACAGCTCATCGCCCGCCCCCAGGGCTATGTCAGCGCCCCCGTCCATGCCCCCACCTCCGGCACGGTGGTGGACATCGGCGAATACCCCGTGCCCCATCCCTCGGGGCTGAGCGCACCCTGCATCGTCATCGAGGCCGACGGCGAGGACCGCTGGATCGATCATGCCCCGGTGGCGGACTACCAGTCCCTGTCGCCCAGCGAGCTGCGCAACGTCATCCGCGAGGCAGGCATCGTGGGCCTGGGCGGTGCCGGTTTCCCCACCTACATCAAGCTCAATCCCGGCCACCGCAAGGCCCTCGACACGCTCATTCTCAACGGCGTGGAATGCGAGCCCTACATCACCTGCGACGACATGCTGATGCGCGAACGGGCCGGGGAAATCGCGGCGGGCATCGGGATCGTGCGTCACGCCCTGCAGGCGCGGCAATGCCTGGTGGCCATCGAGGACAACAAGCCCGAAGCCTATGACGCCATGTGCCGTGCCACCGCGCATCTGGAAGACGTGACGGTGGTCCAGGTACCCACCCTCTATCCCGCCGGCAGCGAGAAACAGCTCATCAAGGTGCTCACCGGCAAGGAAGTCCCCAGCGACGGCCTGGCCCTGCACATCGGCGTGGTCTGCACCAACGTGGGTACCGCCGCCGCCGTGCACCGCGCCATCGACCGGGGCGAACCGCTCATCTCGCGCCTGGTGACGGTCACCGGCGGCGCCATCGGCCGGCCGGGTAATCTGGAGGTCCTGCTGGGCACCCCCATGGAAGAACTCATCCACCAGTGCGCGGGCGACAGCGGGGCCATCGAACGCCTCGTCATGGGCGGTCCCATGATGGGATTCGCCCTGCACCGCTTCGATCTGCCCGTGATCAAGACCACCAACTGCGTGCTGGCCCTCACCGCCGCCGAGCTGCCGCCGCCCCGTCCCGTGATGCCCTGCATCCGCTGCGGCGCCTGTGCCGACGTCTGCCCCGTCAACCTGCTGCCCCAGCAGCTCTACTGGTACAGCAAGGCCAAGGACCTGGACCGCGTCCAGGAATACCACCTCTTCGATTGCATCGAATGCGGTTGCTGTTCCTATGTCTGTCCCAGTAACATCCCGCTGGTCCAGTATTTCCGCTATGCCAAGGGCGACATCTGGACACGGGAGCGGGAAAAGGAAAAGGCCGACATCGCCCGGCGACGCCACGAATTCCGTCTCGAGCGCCTGGCGCGGGAAAAGGCGGAGCGCGAAGCCCGGCGCAATCGCAAGAAGGCCGCCCTGCAGGCGGATACGGCCCGCCGCGAGAAACAGGCCGAGATCCAGGAGGCCATCGCCCGCACCCAGGCGCGGCGCCGGGCGGCCATGAAGGCCGCCGAGACCCAGCGCCGCAAGGCACAGCAGACGGCCAGGGGACGTGAGCGCCCCTCACCGGCGGCGCGCAATGCCGGCGGTGAAGGCGGCAATGAAAAAAGCGGCGCGCCCGCCGGCATGACAGAAGACGCACCACAGGGCAAAGACGAATAGCCACGACACCCAATAAACGAAAAACGCAGGCAACCACACCAGAACGACAATCTCGGGCAACAACCTCAGGCAACAGACCCCAGGCAATCCATCGCATGATCGCGCCACCGCCATCCTCGCCCCACATGCACGCCCCCGTCTCGGTGACCCGGGTGATGCTGCAGGTCCTGCTCGCCATGATCCCGGGGCTCGCGGCCTATATCTGGTTTTTCGGCTGGGGCATCGTCTACAACCTGCTCATCGCCATGACCGTGGCGGTGGTCGCCGAAACAGTCATGCTGGCATTGCGCGGCAGACCCCTCAGGCCCTATCTCCTCGACGGCAGCGCCCTGGTCACCGCCGCCCTGCTGGCCTTCGCCATCCCGCCCCTCGCCCCGTGGTGGGTGACCGCCATCGGCAGCGCGTTTGCCATCGTGGTCGCCAAGCATCTCTACGGCGGCCTGGGCTACAATCCCTTCAACCCGGCCATGGTGGGCTACGTGATGCTGCTGGTCTCTTTCCCCCGGGAGATGACGAGCTGGGTTCCGCCGCTGGATTTCAGCGTCTATCCCATGAGCTTCCTGGAGGCGGGGCGCTACATCCTCACCGGACAGCTGCCCGCCGGCGTCACCTTCGACGCCCTCACCGAGGCCACCCCGCTGGATACCCTCAAGACCAACCTCGGCATGGGCAACACGGTGGCCGAGATCCGCGCCCAACTGGGACTGGACGAGGCCACCAGCCGCCTGCTCAGCGTGATCCCCATCTTCGGCGCCATCGGCGGCAAGGGCTGGGAGTGGATCGCGGGCGGCTTTCTCCTCGGCGGCCTGTGGCTGATTCATCGCCGCATCATCTCCTGGCACATCCCCCTCGCCATGCTGGGCGCCCTGGCCATCATGGCCCTGCTGTTCTATCTGATCGCGCCGGACCGCTATGCCTCGCCCCTGTTCCACCTGTTCAGCGGCGCCACCATGCTGGGGGCCTTTTTCATCGCCACCGATCCCGTCACGGCGGCGTCCAGCCCCATGGGGCGCCTGATCTATGGCGCCGGCATCGGCATACTCACCTACATCATCCGCGCCTGGGGCGGCTATCCCGACAGCATCGCCTTCGCCGTCCTGCTCATGAACATGGCCGTCCCCCTCATCGACCACTACTTCAAACCCCGTGTCTTCGGGCACGACAGGGACTAGACCATGCTGCTGCGGCACATGCTGACCACCTCGCTGCTGCTGGGCCTGTTCGCCGTCGTCGGCACCGGCATGGTGGCCCTCACCCACGACGGCACCAAGGAGCGCATCATCGAGAACGAGCGCAACTACCTGCTGCGCACGCTCAATGCCCTGGTGCCGCCGCAAGCCTACGACAACGTGCTCTACGAGGATGCCATCGAGGTCACGGACAAGGCGCTGCTGGGTTCCAGCAAACCCCTGCCCATCTACCGGGCACGCAAGGAAGGCAGGCCGGTGGCGGCCATCCTCACGGTCGTGGCGCCCGACGGCTACAACGGCAACATCAAGCTGCTCGTGGCCGTGCGTTACGAGGGCACCATCATGGGCGTGCGGGTGGTATCGCACCTGGAAACGCCCGGCCTGGGAGACGCCATTGATGCCGACAAGTCGGACTGGATCAACAGCTTCCGTGGCTACTCGCTGGACAACCCCGACGAGCTGGGCTGGCGCGTGGAGAAGGACGGCGGGATCTTCGACCAGTTCACCGGCGCCACCATCACCCCCCGCGCGGTGGTCAAGGCGGTCTACAACGGGCTAAAATACTATGACCGGCACAAGGAGGCCATTTTCTCCCGGCCGGCCATCCAGAAAAGGCGCAGACATTCATGACGCACGACGGCTATGCAGGCATCGCCCGCGAGGGTCTGTGGAAAAACAACCCGGCCCTGGTCCAGATCCTGGGCCTGTGCCCGCTGCTCGCGGTCACCAACTCGGTGATCAACGGCCTGGGGCTGGGGCTCGCCACCCTGCTCACCCTGGTACTCTCCAACACCACGGTATCCCTCATCCGCCATTACGTGCGGCCGGAGATCCGCATCCCGGTATTCGTCCTGGTGATCGCTTCCATCGTCACCGTCATCGAACTGGCCATGCATGCCTATTTCCACGAACTCTACCTGATCCTGGGCATCTTCATCCCCCTCATCGTCACCAATTGCGCCATCATCGCCCGGGCCGAATCCTTCGCCTCCAAGAATCCCGTGGGCCCGGCCTTTTTCGACGGCCTCATGATGGGTCTGGGGTTTGCCGCCGTCCTCATCGTCCTCGGCGCGATCCGGGAAGTACTGGGCTCGGGCACCCTCCTGGCCAACGCCCATCTCATGTTCGGCGAAGCGGCCCGGGGGTTTGCCATCACCGTCATCGAAGACTACCGCGGCTTCCTGCTGGCCATCCTGCCGCCGGGCGCCTTCATCGGACTGGGGCTGCTCATTGCCCTGAAAAATGTCATCGATGCACGCCGCGAGCGCCGGCAGCAGCCGGCCATCGCCGTGCGCAGCGAGGCCGCCGCGCCCCCGGCCACCACGGCCTGACAGGCCGGCGCCCGCCGCATGAATGCCCGCCAGCGCCGCGAGATCTTCGAACGTCTGCGTCGCGCCAACCCCAACCCCACCACGGAACTCCATTACCGCAGCCCTTTCCAGCTTCTGGTGGCGGTCATGCTCTCCGCCCAGGCCACGGACAAGGGGGTCAACAAGGCCACGGCCGGCCTGTTCAAGGTGGCGCCCACGCCGAAGGCCATGCTGAAACTGGGCGAGGAAGGCCTCAAGCGCCACATCAAGACCATCGGCCTCTACAATACCAAGGCGCGCAACATCATCCGCACCTGCGAGATCCTGGTAGAAAAGCATCGTGGCCAGGTGCCTGCCGACCGCGCCGCGCTGGAAGCGCTGCCCGGCGTGGGCCGCAAGACGGCCAACGTGA
Source organism: Gammaproteobacteria bacterium (assembly GCA_026981935.1). Lineage (GTDB taxonomy): Bacteria > Pseudomonadota > Gammaproteobacteria > SZUA-140 > SZUA-140 > S012-109. The sequence goes on along the minus strand of JALSIC010000100.1, from coordinate 978 downwards.
TCCTCAACACCGCTTTCGGCCAGCCCACCATCGCCGTGGACACCCACATCTTCCGTGTCTGCAACCGCACCGGGCTCGCCCCCGGCAAAACCGTACGCGAAGTGGAAAAGAAGCTGCTCAAGGCGGTACCCGAGGAATTCCGCCAGGACGCCCACCACTGGCTGATCCTCCATGGCCGTTACACCTGCGTGGCCCGCAAGCCCCGTTGCGGCAGTTGCATCATCGAGGATTTGTGCGAATATAAGGACAAGACGACCGGAGAATGACGGCCTTCGCGGCCTGGGGCCGCTTCTGCAGAATCCAGGAAAAAACCCATGCTGCTTTCCAACGACCGAGGCCAGCTGCGCCGGTTCTATTTCACCGCCTGGCGCAAGTACCGGGAGCGCCGCCCCATGGAGCCGCTGGAACACCAGGTGGCGGAACTCATTGCCCGCCATCCCGAGTACCATGCGCTGTTCGACACGGACCCGGACCGGGCGGAAGCGGTCCTCCAGCGGGATTACCTGCCGGAAAGCGGCCAGACCAACCCCTTTCTCCACCTGGGGCTGCATCTCGGGCTCCTGGAACAGGTGACCGCTGACCGGCCCGCGGGCATCCGGGCCGTTTACCAGGCACTGCGCGACCGCTGCGGCGACTCCCACGAAGCGGAACACCGCATGATGGCCTGCCTCGCCGAGATGATCTGGCAGGCACAACGCGACGGCGCACTGCCCGACGAGGCGGTCTATATGGAGAGCTTGAGACGGCTGGTTTGAAACCGGGTGACGGGCAGGGCGTAATGCCTTAAGGGAATGACAGAGATAATGTCATCCCCACCACACTTCCATGTCTTTGCCACCATGCTTTCTTGTCATTTCGACCACACTCTCTTGTCATTTCGACCGAAGGGAGGAATCCTGTGCCGGCAGCCCAAGATTCCTCTCTGCGCCCGGAATGACAAAAACGTTGTCATTTCAACCGAAGGGAGAATCCTGCGCC
>JALSIC010000099.1 GCA_026981935.1 Gammaproteobacteria bacterium | reverse complement strand
CCAATGTGTCGAAAGGACTCATGTTCATAAGGTTACCTCCGATCGGTGTTGTTGAAAACCCGGACGGAGGGCCGCCCCGCGGGGGGCGAAGCCCCCGTCGGGGTGGTGCGGTGGAAGGTTCAGGCGGGAACGCGCCTGGTTTCCTTCAGTGCGAGCATGCGGGCGAAGTCGAGTATGCCGCCGGTGCCGATCAGCGTGTGCAGACGGCCGTTTCCGTAACGCCGCAACTCGCTGACCAGCGTCTCGCCGTGCTCGTAGACATGCCACACGACTGCTGCCGGGAACCGGGCGGACAGCGCCTCGATCACCGGGTGTGGCGGGTCCCAAGCGGTCATGAATGACACCTCGAAGGGATCGCCTGTATCGACCAGCTTGAACTTGTAGGCGTTCCATTTGGTGCCCCAGTGAGCGATTCGCCAGTCATACCAGGTGCGGTAGCCGTGTTTTTCCTCGTTCTCCCGGAACCGGCGGCCGAGCATCAGGACCTCGGGATCCTTGCGCTCGGGCGGCATGGGGATCAGGTCATTGAAATCGAAGCCACCCGTGAAGAAACGACGGATGTCTTCGAGCACCTGTTCGGGTGCCGTGATGATGACATGGTTGTCGATGTGGTTGGGCATGGTGGTCTCTCCTCCCGGTCGATGCAGCCGGGGAGACGCCATGCCCCTGCCGGGGAATGGAGCTCCCCGGCGGGGTGGAAGGATGCCGGGGCGGATGCCCCGGCGGAGTTAGAAGTTACTTATGCTTGTGCCGGCGTTCTTGCCACAACGCGAACGCATATATTCCCAGAACAAGAATGCCGACATAGGCTACTGTAATTAAAAAATTCGACATGACTTATTCCTCCCTACGGATCAAGCCGCCCAACCAGACGAGCACGCCGATGGTTGCGCCAGCCAGAACAGCCCACAGTGGGATCTGGTTCTCAAACAACGCCGCGATCACCGATGCAATGATGATCGCTACGCCGATTTTTCGCAGATCCGTCTGGAGGTCGCTCACGTCCACTTTAAGTTTCATGTGCGCCTCCTCCTTAAACAAACGGGGGAGACGCACGTCCCTTGCCGGGGAGCGGTCTCCCCGGCGGGGTTGAGTGAAGAACCGGAAGCCCGGTTGGGCTCGCGCCTGTCTCACCGGTTCCAGGCGCGTTGCCGCGATGCCCTCGCGGCGGGGGATGATGGCTTGGTTATAGGCCGTGGCCGGCCGGCCTGTCAACCCTTTCAGTCGGCGTGGAACCCCATTTTCTGCAGGATCCCGTCCAGGACATTGACCGTGTCGAATGATGAGAGTCAGCCCCTCTAGCAGCCGAGCACCCGCCCATCCCGGCCGAATCGTGGCGCCATGGCATGTAAGTCCCGCAGGTACTGCACGCCGTCGATGCAGACCACGGCGTACCCGGCCACGTGATCGATGACCGCAACGGGCGTCTGCCCGGGAACGCGCGCGGTCTCGTCCGACGTGGGACCGCACGCCGCCAGGACGATTGCGGATGCAAGGGTCAGTGCCGCGGTTACTCCATGCATCCGATCATCCCCACGCGAAATACCCGCAGTCCGGATACCGCGTGCACCCGATGAAGGACCGCCCGGCGTTTTTTCCGTTCTTGACTGCCCGCATCACCAGTTCCCCCTTGACGCACGCCGGGCAGGGCTTGCCTGCACCACGCCGGGTGCTGGCGCGCGACCTGGGGGTATTGCTACAGGCGTCCGCCTTTGTCTTGCGCCTGCCTGGTTTCCCCTTGGAGTCGGGCAGTGTGCGTCGGCACTCAGGAAAGCCGGTGCAGCCCCAGAACCATCCTTTCTTGCCCTTGCGCCGGCGCATTGGCTTGCCGCACGCCGGGCAGGCATGCTGCGTGCCGGAGGCCTCGATGGTGGCCGCGCCCTGCCGGACCTGTGCAACGAGCGCGCGCACCCATTGCCCCTGGCGTTCCAGGAAGGCCGCCATGTCGCCGCGGCCCTCGGCGATGTCCTCGAGGGCCTGCTCCCAGAGCGCCGTGGTGCCCGGATCCTTGACCGGGTCGGGCAGCGCGTCGATGAGCGCCCGGCCGGTCTCGGTTGAGACCAGGTGCTTTTTCTCCTTGCGCAGGAAGCCGCGGTCGAGGAGCGTCTGGATGATGCCGGCGCGGGTGGCCTCGGTGCCGATGCCGGTGGACTGGCGCAGGCGCTTCTTCAGCTCCGGATCCTCGACCAGGCGGGCGGCGTTCTTCATGGCCGCGATCAAGGTGCCCTCGGTGTGGTGCTTCGGGGGCGTGGTTTCCTTGTGCTCGATCTTGGCGTCCACCACCTTGCAGCGGTCGCCCTCGGAGAGCGGCGGGAGGAGGCGGTCCTCGTCTGCTTCATCCCGTCCGAAGAGCGTCTTCCAGCCGGCCACCCGTACCCGCCGGCCGGAGGCCTGGAAGGTCTCGCCCCCGATGTCGAACGCCGCCTCGGTCTTGTCGTACTCGTGTCGGGGATAGAACTGCGCCAGGTACCGTCGCCGGATCAGGTCGTAGACCCGCCGCTCGTCGGCGCTCATGCGGGAGACGTCGCAGGGCGTCGTGGTTGGTATGATCGCGTGATGGGCGGTGATCTTCCTGTCGTTCCAGGCCCGGGAGCGCAGGGAGAGATCCGCCCTCGCGACGGGTGTCGCGATGTCCGGATCGGAAGCTGCCAGGGCCTCGAGGACCTGGCCGGCCTCTCCGAGCATGCTCTCGGGCAGGTAGGGGCAGTCCGTGCGGGGATAGGTGGTCGCCTTGTGCGTTTCGTACAGGCGCTGCGCGATGTCGAGCACCTGCTGGGCGCCGAGGCCCCAGCGCCGCGAGGCCTCCTGCTGCAGGGTGCCGAGATCGAAGGGCAGGGGCGGGGCCTCCCGGCAACGTTTCGTCGCCGCCTGGCGCACGGTCGCGGTCCGGTTCCGGACCCGCTCGAGGGCCTCGCGGGCGGCCTGCTGGCGCAGGCAGCGGCCCTCCTCGTCGGTGAAATCGCCTTCAGGCTGCCACCGGGCGGGGAAGGGCGTGCCGTCCTTCTCGAGCATCGCCACGATTTCCCAGTAGGGCCTGGGCCGGAAGGCCTGGATCTCACGGTCGCGGTCCACCACCAGGCGCAGGGTGGGGGTCTGGACGCGCCCGACCGAGAGCACTCCGTCGTGGCCTTGGGCGCGTCCCAGGATCGTGTAGGCCCGCGTCAGGTTCATGCCGACCATCCAGTCGGCGCGGGCCCGGGCAAGTCCCGCGAGGTAGAGCGGGCGCGTCTTCTCGCCGGGCAGGAGGTTGGCGAGCGCCTTGCGGATGCTCGCCTCGTCCAGTGCGGACAACCACAGGCGCAGGATGGGCCCTTGCCACCGGAATCGGTCGAGGACCTCGCGGGCGATGGTCTCGCCCTCGCGGTCGGCGTCGGTGGCCACCACGACCTCGGATGCGTCCTTCAGGAGCTGCCCGATGATCTTGAGCTGCTTGCCTGCCCCCTTGCGTGGATGCAGTTTCCAGCGCTCGGGCAGGATGGGCAGCGTCTCCAGCCGCCAGCGCTTGAGATTCTCGCCGTAGGCCTCTGGCGGATCCATCTCGAGCAGGTGCCCCACGCACCAGGTGACGATCAGGTCGCGGCCCCGCAGGCAGCCGTCACCGCGCGAGCGGGCGCCGAGCACGGCCGCGATGTCGCGGGCCTGGGCGGGTTTCTCGCAAAGGAAGAGGCGGGTCATGAGGAATCTCCGAGCAGATCGCCCAGCTCATGGCGCGCGAGTTCGACCAGATCCCGCCGGCGTTGGCCATGTTCCGGACGCTTGATGAGACGCTGAAACCGTTCCACGTCGAACCGGATGGACTTGCGGTGGATTTCCACCGGCTTTCGGTGCCGGGTCGTGACGATGCAGAACGTCATTTCCTCGACCACCTGGCCGTCGGGTGCGGCACGGCAGTCATGCAGAATGAAGCTGGCGTTCACGTCGACATACCCCGAATCCCGGTTCGTGACCGAGCTGGAGGGCTGATACCATGGCGGCATCTTTCGGGTCGCCCGTTCGAAGCGTTCCCGGTCGATGGGCATCATGCCCGTATCCTCCGGACGGAGCTTGAAGAAGCGCATCTGGATGGATTCGCCATGGTTTTCGAATCACTCCAGATTGTATCGGTTCCGGATGAGCTGCCACCAGGCGTCCGGCAGTTCGGGTACCTCGCCCTCCGCCTCGGCCAGGGCCAGACAGGATAGGACCGTCTCGAGGTCCAGGCTGAAGGCGTGGTGGCGGTCCCGCATCGCGAACAGCAGGACGCCGTCGCAACGCCGGCTCGTGCCATTCGAGGAGGCGCCGTCTTGGCATACCTCCCGGCGGCCGTCGGGGTCCGGGCGCGCCCGGTTCCGGATGATCTCGTCGTGGTTCATTCATTGCCCTCCTCAGTGGCGGGCTGCGTGGTCCAGCGCTTGACGACCTCGTCGCGCCTTGCCGGGAACCATTGGCGTTCGCGCGCCACATGGCTCACGCTCATCATCTGCGCTCCGCCACTCGTTTGACGAGGCTCGTCAGTTTCCCGGGGAAGTCCGGACCCGCATCGAAACCCTGGATGCCGCCGACGCAGTACCGCAGATAGGCGATGCTTCCCTGTCCGTCGCGTTCGATCTCCATCGAGAGCCAGCCGCGGAGTGTGCGTCCATCCACCTCGAGAGACACGCCGTCCTTCATCCAGTAGCGCGCGCCGGGTGTCGTTTCGTGCCGGAATCCCTGATCGACCCATCCGCCCGAGCTTCTCTTGCGTTCCTCGAGGGTTTTGTACCGGAAGTGCCGCTTGAGCCGGACGTAAGCGGTATCCACGTCGATGTCGAGCAGGACGGTGTCCTCATGCCGCGCAGCGCAGGCTGAGGTGCCGGCTTGTGCTTCACGCTGCCGCGCAGCGGCGAGGGTGGGGCTGGAAGCGGGTTTGACCACGGGCTTGATGATGCCAGAGACGGTCTTGTCCAGGCCTTCCATGGAGCACCCTGCCAGGAAGAGAACCATGCCTGTCCCAAGAGAGGAAACGAATTTCCGTGTCATGCTGCCTCCTTTCGTCGAACGGCCCGCTGGCGCGCGAGGTCCGCGCATGAGAACCGCTGACCGGCTCGCGGGCACGCTGGTCGTTTTTCGGGTTTGTGGATTGCAACGACAGGATGAGGGCGAGATCGGACTTACGGAGCGGCAGTGGCTTGCTCATCCGTGGCCTCGCTCTGCCGTTGGCGATAGGTTACCGTGTCGACGCGGCCGAGGTCCAGATCGACGCTGTCGGCGATCAGCTCGAACCTGGAGCGTTCCTCGCCGGATTCCTTGTCCTCCCACGTCCGAAGGACGATCGAGCCTGAGACGGCGACACGGGCGCCCTTGGCGAGGATCCGGGCGGCCGCTTCCGCCCGGTTTCCCCACAGGGAGACGTCCATCCAGAATCCGCCCTTGTCCTCGAACCCGCCGTCGCCGTCCGGGACGGAGCGATCGAAGTAAATTCTCATCGAGGCGACGGTACGTTTTCCGCCCTCCACGTCCACGTGCTTGAGCGTGGGCGCGTCGGCGAGGTTGCCCCTGCCCAGAAACCTGTTGCTCATGTCCGCCTCCTGGTTTTTTTCTGGTGGCTGGAAGCGCATCGTGGCGCAACAGGGCGTGGGATGGCAAGCGTTTATTCCGCCCAGGTTGCGGCGGAATTTTCTGGGGTTGCGCCAGGGTCTCGGCAGCATTCATGGTGTCTCCGCCGCCTGCGCCAGGGACGCCCGCCTGGCCAGCCAGTCCTCGATGCGCATCCGTTCGTAATGGGCGACGGCATGGGAGAGATTCAGGTCGATCCTTTGTCTCTCGTAGCGCAACCAGACTTTCCTTACGGGCTCGGGCAATTGGCGCAGTATTGCCCTGCCCTCGGACCCCATCAGCTCGATCGAGGGGTTGATGCCGCGCGGCCGCCCGCCGCGCCAGATTTTCGAGGACGACCTGCGCCATCTCCAGCGCGTGAACGTCCGGTCCGTATAGCGCGAGATGTAGGCCGGCGCGTCCGGGAACCGTCCCCGAAACTCCTGGGTCATGCGTGTTCCCTCCTGCTCGATCTCTGCGATCAAGGCTTCCAGCTCTGCGAGACGCGCCCGCGCGCGCCTGATGGTCCAGCGCGTCATTGGCGCGTCTCCCGCGCGAAGTCCATGCCGCGGAATGTGATCGAAAGCAGACCGACTGGCGCACCGGTCTCGCGCGCGATCGCCGACACGGAACGGCCTGCCGCGCGCTGCGACCTCAGCCGGATCAGCGTCTCGTCGTCCAGCCCCTTCAGCAGGCCGCCCGCGCGCGCCGGCAGCGTGGAGTCGTACACGGCCATGCCTCTCAGCGCCCACCGCACGGAGTAGTGGGAGCGGCCGAGCGCGCGGCCGATGGCCTGGAAGGTCGCGCCCTCGATGCAGAGGCGGCGCATCTCGGCGAGTTCCACGTCCGCGAGCGGCTCGAACCACCGCGCTGCCCTGTCCGACCGGCCTGGGGCGTCGCCCGGGCGCGCCGGAACGTGCCCGTCGAGTCGGGGCAGGGCGTCCGGGCACGGAGCCGGCAGGACGCCGCCGGTGGCGTGGGCGTGCCATCCCTGCAACAGGCGCTCGCCGAGCGCGGCGGCGGCCGCGGCGACCGGCGGGTAGGGGGCCAGCGCGTGGGCGAGGGGCACGAGTTCGTGCAGCGGGATGCAGGTGACGACGTTGGGCCCGATGGGGTGGTCGGGCTCCAGGGACTGGCCGAGGGCGTCACCGACGGCCACGGCGCCCCAGCGCCGGGGCACCAGGGAGCAGCTCAGATGCAACTCCCGTGTCTCCAGCACCTCGCCGCGGGTATCCGGCCATGCCAGGCCCAGCCGTTCCGCTGCCGGCCGCAGGGCGACGTACAGGCTTTCGCCGAAATGCTGCGGCGCCGGCACCTGGATCAGGAAGTGCCAGATGCCGTCGATGCGGACCGGCACGAACCTGGAGCCCTCCGACAACGGCGGCGGCGCATCCGAGGCCTCGCGGTTTTCCGCCACCGCCAGCTTTTCCAGCACGTCGAGCACCCAGCGCCGGAAGACCTTGGCCCGCTCCGTGCGGGCCAGCATGGCGATCAGATGGCAGCCCCGTGGGCTGAAGATGCGGATCGCGGTGGGCGATGCGCCCCCATCGTCACGCAAGTCATTGATTTTAGCGGGGCCCACTTTGGGCGCCCCAGATAAATCAATCACTTGCGTCATCTCCTCCGTGAACTCGTCCGCGTGACGGTGGTACAGGCGGGTCACCTTGCGGCTCTCGGTATACCCCAACGCCCTCGCGAGGTCCGCCGCGGCCAGCCAGGGCCGGCCGTCGCGGTCGATGATGGCGATCTTCGTGTCTCCGAACTCGATTTCCTTCGGCAAAGTGCTCATTCGCGAATATCCCTCCCGTGATGCGGTTCCGTGGCTCTCCCTTACCCTTAAAGGGCCTTTTAAGGGTGCTACGTCAGCAGATCGCGCCGGCTTCCACGTCAGCACCCCCCACCTCCGTGGCCGCCTTGGATGGGGGGCCACGGTCATCTCGCGCCTCCTCCGGCTGGCGCAGGGGCGGCGCATGTTCGGCGCGCATTTCGCCGTCCACCACCTCCTGCGGCACGGCGCCCATGAGGTCACGCGCGCGCGCCGCCTTCGCCGTGCCTTGGCGCGCGTCCGCGCGCGTGACGCCCAGGTACTTGTACCCGAGGGCCGCCTGGAGCGCGCGCCTGACCGCGCGGGAAGCGCTGTACAGGAGCCGGTCGGCCGTGTCGCGGTTCAGCAGGCCCACGTGGCGGGCGGTCAGCACGCCGCGCACCAGCTCGTCATGGTCGGCGAGCAGGTAGGCCGCCATGAAGCCGTAGGGCGTGCTGAAGTTGAGTTCGATCTCGGCCGGCGCCATTGACTGCGCCAGATCGATGCGCAGCGCCCGCACGCCCTTGAGCCGCGTGCGGATCTCCCGCGTCATTCTGGCGATCTCGTCCCTGGACTGGCCCAGGCTTTCCTCGACGCGCCACAGCCACCAGTCGGCCCAGGGGTCGTCCCCCTGGACGCCTGTCCAGATGACCTTCGTGAGTGCCGCGAAGCGGAGCAGGCCGACCCAGCCGGGCTTGCCGCCCTCGGGCCTCCGGCCCCTGATCAGCTTCTGCGTTTCCCGGGTCTGGATCTCCAGAACGGCGCTGCCGCGCAGCGCGCCGGGCGCCCGGGAACGTAATTGCAGGGACATGGTGTCTTTCTGCTCCATCAGTCGTTCTCCTCTTGGTTCTCAGCGGATGTTTTCAGGAGGGTCGTACCTGTGCCAGCCTGTCGCGCAATCGCGCAATCTGGCCGTCCAGGCTTGTTCTGGCGGCGCCTTTGGCGGCGTCTCTCAGGCGTTCGAGTCCGCGCAGTTCGGTAGCCAGTTCAGAGGCCAGTTGCTTCGCCTGGCGCTTGGTATCCTGCGTGTTTGCGTCGGCCGGGGTGGAGGGAAGAACCGGAACGAACGCGCCACGCCTGGCGCGCTCGCACAGACGGTACAGGTAGCTGGTCAGGCTGATCAGGGGATCGGCGGTATCGCGCATTTTGAGCGCCAGGGCATCGAGGAGCTGCTGCTCCAGCCCTGGCGGGGCGTGCAGTGCCAGGATCTGCCGGATCACCCGGCGCTGGTTGTCGTCGAGCGTGTCCGGCCAGCGTAATGAGCGAAAGGACTTGGCCCTGTAGTTCTTACCAACTTCAGTGACCGTAGTAGTTGTAGTAGTATTTTTATTTTTATTATTAAAATAATAACTACTACTACTACATTCACCGTGTGTAAATTTTACATGCGGTGACCCAGATACCTCTCCTTTGGACGTTTTTTCTTGAATATCAACAACTTGGTCACCGCATGTAAAATTTACATGCGGGTCGGCGTTACCGTGTGTAAAATTTACATGCGGTAGGCCGGCCGCCTTCTGTGGATAACTTTCCCCGGACTCGGGGTCCTGCGGAGTGTCCACACTGTGGACACCCCCCTTGGCACGGTCCGTGCATGCCGCCTTCTGTGGATAACTTTTCCCGGACTCGGGGTCCTGCGGAGTGTCCACACTGTGGACACCCCCCTTGGCACGGTCCGTGCATGCCGCCTTCTGTGGATAACTTTCCCCGGACTCGGGGTCCTGCGGAGTGTCCACACTGTGGACACCCCTGTTGGCACGATCATTGCATTTGATTATCCAGGCGTTGAGATCGGTGGTCAGGGGGTCCATGCCCGCCGCGATGACGGCCTCCAGGGCCTCGGACGTTGTCCTGGCCACACGCCGCACATAGGGGTCCGCGTGGTCGAGCGAGGACTCGAGGCGCCGCATGTAGTCGGCGTCAACCGCCAGCACCATGTCGAGCGTGCTCGAGCGGTCGTGCACCGCATACACGACGCCGCGCCAGCGGCCCCGCGAGTCCCTCACTTCCTCGGCGAGGCTGATCCAGCGCGCGAGCCTGAGCACCAGGCGGTCGCGGCTCACGGTCTTGGGCGACTGCCCGAGCAGCGCGGCCGTCTCGGTCACGGTGGGCATGGCGACGGCGCTTCGCCCACGCAGTGCCTCCCGGCTCAGGAACAGGTACTGGACCTTGGCGCTGTCCGTCAGGGACGGATCCCCGAGCAGCGAGTCGGGATAGGTCCCGAACCGCTGCCCGACATAGAGCAGTCCCTCCTGACGGCCGCCACCAGCCGCCAGCCGGGCCGCGGCATCGCGGACCGCCGCCTGGACGATCTCCACTTCGGTGTGGGGCGTCATGGCGCCGTCTCCAGGTTGACCGCCGTCCGGGCGGTGCTTGTCTCCCTCGTTGTCCAACGGACGAGGAGGCGCCAGCAGGCGCGCGCATTCACACCGGCGCGCTCGCACAAGGCGAGCCATTCGTGCGGCTCGAGGTCCGTCCGCTCACCCAGGGCTTCCCAGGCCTGCCAGACGCGGCGCGCCTCATCCTCCGAGGGTTCCGCGGGCCGTCCCGTGGCCTGCGGGACCTCAAGGCCGCGCCGCAGGCGTGCGTAGCGTTTCGGCCCGATGCCGAAGAGCGCCTCCATCATGTCCTGTGGCGCGTCCCGCCGCAGCAGCTCAATCTGAACGTCCTCGCGGCCGCGCTCCAGGCGGATCTCGTCCACCAGGGCCCAGAAGGCCCTTCGGTCGAGACGCACCCGCAACACGTGGCCCCGGCCGTGGTCGGCGAGGCGGTCGAGCTGGTCCAGAGTGAGGCTCCGGACCGCGTCGATCTCGGGTCGGCCGAACCCGAGTTCCCGGAGCGTCGCCCAGTCACCTGCCCGCAGGCAGGCGGCCGCGCACTGCAGCACGGCTAGATTGAGGTCCTTGGGTCCCATAATTTCCACCCTCCTTGCATGCTATTTCCATTCAGCCATCCTTTCCCCCAGGGATCGGGAAGCCTGTCTCGGAATCGAGGCGGCGCTTCCAGGCCAGCGCCCCCTCCTGACCCTCCGCGAGCCATTGCCGCTCCCAGATGCAGTCGTCGCAGAGGCGTCGGATTTCCCGGTAGATCCGCGCCAGCTCCAGCCACGCCTCGAAGGTCTCGTCGTCCAGGCCGGTGTCGGCATCCAGGAAGAAGGGGCCCAGGTCCGGCCCGTTGCATGCGGGCACCTCCTGGTACACCCTTTCCATTCCGGATGAGATGTTCCGTGCCTCCCTGGACAGCCACCGGGCGATGTTGGGCGCGTTGGACTCCCAGCGGCTGTATGCGGCCACCTGTGACAGGATGCCGACCATGTGCCCCACGACCATGCCGCGGGACATGTACTCGCTGGCCCGGTTCGCTGTGTGGAACTGCTCCGAGATCGCCGCCAGCATCCACCAGACGATGGCCTGGCGGCGTTGCTGCTCCTCGTTGCCGCTCAAGATGGGGCGGTTGACGATAAAGCCCGCGCCGTTGTTGGGGATCTCGGTGACGACGCCTTCGTAGAATCCCACGGCCTGTGTGATGCGGCAGGCAAGCGCCCCGGCCCGTATCCTGAGATTTCTGAGGTGGTCCTTGCCATGCCGCCCGGACGCCTGTTCCTCGTCCGAGGACGGCGCCGGCGGCGCCCCGGCCGGGCCGGCGGACCTTGTTTCAGGATGCCGCGCGGGACTGACGCTCTCCCGGACGAAGGCGCCGCCTTCTCCGGCGCTCGGCTCCCCCCCGTGGCCGGCCGGACCGGGCTCCGTCATGCCGGCGACGCGGGAACGTGTGTCCGGGGTGCCGGCCGGCGCGTCCTGTTCCGCCTCTCCGGCATCGTCATCCTCGTCCTCGACGGGATGCCGGGCGAGCAGGCTCTCGACGTCCCGGCCGTCCAGCGCGGCGCCGAGGAACAACGCCGCCTGGTTCACGGCGCAATCGGCCGAGACCGACAGCTCCGCATGGAGATCGATGCGGAAGCGGTCGAGGTCGATCCGCTCGCCGTCCAGGCGCGCCAGCACCTCGCGGAAGATGGCCCGCCCGGCCTCCGGGTCAGGCACCCCGAGCGCCTCCCAGACGTGGACGAAGGCGCGCTCCAGCGCCTGGATGCGTTCGACCTGGGGCTTGCCCAGGCCCGCCGCCAGGGCCTCCGGAATGGCCGGGTGCAGGAAGTCGACCACGTAGTCATAGAGCGCGATCATCGACTTGCCGACCCGGTAGCCTCGCGCCTTCAGAGCTTCCGAAAGCGCCCTCAGCGACAGGGACTCCCCCCGCTCCTCCTCAAGCATCGCGCGCAGCTCGCGGATCGCGAAGGCGCGGTCGATCAGCGTCAGGTCGCCGCGCAGATCGTTCTCGCGCAGGTGGGCGACCAGGGTCTCCGCGTCGCCCCGCCAGGGTATGAACAGGACGTGGATCTCCTTGAACCGCTCGTCACCCGTCTCGCGCCAGAGTTCCTGGATGGCCAGCAGCCGCGTGTTGCCGCCGGCCCCGATCATGTAGAGCTTGTCGCCGGGCCGGCGGGTGACGGTGAGCGTCTGGTCCATCCCCGCCGCGCGGATCGACTCCTTGATCGCCTCGTACTCGGCGTTGGCCACGCGGCGGGGGTTCTTGTCGTAAGGACGGATCTCATCGACAGCCAGACGCATCGGCGTCGGGCGGATCGGATCCGTCGGGGGCGGCTCCTCGTCAGGAGGGCGGCGGAAGCCGGGCTGCTGTAGAAGCTCGACAATCTCTTCCGTGGTCGGGCGCTTCGTGCTCATTGCCTTTCCTCCTCCGGCAGCACCAGGTCCACGCCCAGCACCTCCGATCCCGGCCAGCGCCGGGCGGCCAGTGCCTGGGCGATATCCAGGGCCTGGTGGCTGTCCTGGGCGGCGATATCCAGTTGGTGAACCAGGCCGACATGCACGATCCGCATCGGATGACAACAACTGTCGGTCGAGCCACCCAGGATCTCCCAGCGGGCCGGGGCATGGCATTCGACGAGTTCGTCGATGACCCGTCGCAGCACGGCGGCAAAGGAATCCGTGTGGTCATCCTGAACCTCTATCTGTACGGGGTGGGGCACCATCACCTCGGCCCGCCATCGAGGATCGCATCGGTCGATGGCGAGCACCGTGGGCGTGGGCTCGGGCTCAAAAAGGTCCGGATGCAAAGGTCCATGAGCCAGTTCAGTCGTCATGACGCGCTCCTCCTCGTGTTGTCCTCCAAGCAAATATCCAAGTGCGGCAGGAGTTCCCTCGCCAAGGCCACCATCGCCTCGGCCGCCACCGTCGGCGTCCGCCGCCTGGCGGCAGTCCAGCGGTGGATGGGGACGCGGGCCGTGGCGGCTTCGCGGTAGGCCACGGTCGCGGGGATGACCGTCTCAAGGATCGTGACCGCGCCAGGGGCGCCTGCGAAGGCGGCCGCCCGCAGTCCCTCCGCGATGCGGCGGGCATCGACAGTGCGGTCCATGCGGTAGATCACCGCGTACAGGTGACCGACGGGAGCGCCCAGGTGGGCCATGGGCCTGAGCCGGTCCAACATGGCGAGGAGCCCCCGGGAAAACTCACGGGCGGAGAGGATCTCCGGCGGAAGAGGGGAGAGCAGGATGTCCGCCGCCAGCACCCCCACGTCCTGGAGCGGACCCACGGCCCCCTGGGTGTCCACCAGCACGATGTCGTACTCGTGGGGTTCCCGCAGGGCATGGCGCATCCGGACACGGCCGTCGGGCGTGTGGAGAATCCAGTTCTCCAGCGCGCCCTCCGGGTCGTCGGAGAGCACTACGTCAAGGCCCGGAATCGCTGTCAAACTGACAGCGTCGTCCAGGGTGCCCCGCGTGATCAGATGATGCAGGCCGAACTTTGCCTGTTTATCAATAGGATAGTAGCTCGACAGGGTCGGCTGGGCGTCCGCGTCCACCATCAGGACGCGGTAGCCCGCGTCGGCCAGCAGGCCGGCCAGGTTGGCCGTCACCGTGGTCTTCCCGACACCTCCCTTTGTAGAACATATAGTTATGATCATTTGTACCCCCCGTCTGTGTCCGTGCTGACGTGGGTTAGGCTTTTTACAACCCCGGGCCGTACTCGCTAGAATGGTCGGTCCGGCCCAGGTGGTGAAATTGGTAGACACAAGGGACTTAAAATCCCTCGGGGGCAACCCCATGCCGGTTCGAGTCCGGCCCTGGGCACCACAGTCAGCCACACATGCCCCATGTCACAGCCCACAAATCCACCCCCCACAAACCCACCTGATGATCCTCAAGCGGATCCCCAGCCGGATCCAGAGCTTCTGAAGGAAGTCAGGGCACTGGCCGCGCAGGACAGGCTGCAGGCAGCCCTGGATCACTGCATGCGCTTCCTTGCCCAACACCCCGGCCATTTCGATGCCTTCCTGCTCCAGGGTATGGTGCTGACGCGGCTGGGACGGCGCAAGGACGCCGCCCGGATCTTCACCGGCATCCTCCAACGCCATCCCGCCTGTGCAGAGGCTTGTTACCACCTGGGCCGACTATGTCTCCAGAGCCACGACTACGCCGGCGCGGCGGGTCTGCTGCACAAGGCGGTACAAATCGACCCGGTTTTCGCCGAGGCCTGGTACATGCTGGGCAATGCCCTGTACAACCGGCTGTGCCTGGAAGAGGCCGCGCAGGCCTACCTCCGGGCCCTGCAGGCGCAACCGTCCTTCGACAACCCGCGTTGTTATCTCACACCGGTCCCGGAGAAACTCCGGCGTACCTACCAGACCCATTTCTATTCCAACCTGGGACGGGTACAGCGCAAGCTGGGGCAGCTCGAAGCAGCCCGGGCCAGCTATGAAGCCGCGCTGCGCATCGATCCCGACAATGCCCTGGCACACAGCCGTCTGTTGTTCCTGCTGAGCTTCCACGTCCTGTGCGAGCCGGCGGAACTGCTCGCAGCGCACCGGGCGTGGGATGCGCGCCACGGTGCACAGGGGAGGGCACATGCCTTTGTCCACGAATCCGGCCGCACGCCTGCCCGGGCCGGGCAGCGGCTGCGCATCGGCTACCTGTCCCCCGACTTCCACCAGCACGCAGTCAGCTATTTCATCGCCCCCCTGCTGGCGCATCATGACCCGGACCAGGTGGAGGTCTTCTGCTACGCCGACAATGCCGTAACGGATGCCGTGAGCCATCGCCTGAGGGAACAGGTCAATCACTGGCGCACTATTCAGGGTGAATCCGATGCCGCCGTGGCCCGGTGCATCCATGACGACCGTATCCACATTCTCATCGACCTGGCAGGGCATACCACCACGCGGCTCAAGGTCTTCACCTACCGGCCGGCCCCCATCCAGGCCACCTACCTGGGTTATTTCGCCACCACGGGCCTGGACGCCATGGATTACTGGATCACCGATGCGGTGCTCCATCCCGCGGACACCGTGGAACAGGCCAGCGAAGCCCTCTGGCGCCTGCCGCGCTGCTGCCTGGCCTACCAGCCTGCGCCCGAAGCCCCGCCGGTAACAGCACGCCCCGCGGAAAAACCCGTGGACGGCGGCATCGTCTTCGGCAGCTTCAATCAAATCACCAAGATCTCCGACGAAGCCGTCGCCCTGTGGAGCAAGGTGCTCCAGGCCGTACCCGGCAGCCGTCTGCTGCTCAAGTGCCAGATGCTGCAGGACACCGCCATCCGCCGCCGCCTGCTGGCACGATTCGAGGCCGCCGGCCTGCCTGCCTCGCGTCTGGAACTGCACACCTTCACGCCCGCCTACAGAGATCACCTCGACCTCTACAACCGCGTGGATATCCTGCTGGATACCATCCCGCGCACGGGGGGATCCACCACCGCGGATGCCCTCTGGATGGGCGTGCCCGTCATCACGCTGGCCGGACACCTTTTCGTCCAGCGCCTGAGCGCCACCATGCTCCATGCCTTGAACCTGGAAGAACTTATCGCCACGACGCCGGAAGAGTACATCGAAAAGGCCGTGGCACTGGCACAAGACCAGCGCAGGCTGTACCGTCTGAAAGCCGGCCTGCGCCAACGCATGAAAGACTCTCCCCTGTGCGACGGACAGGGTCTCGCCCGCGCCATGGAGGCGGCCTACCACAACATGTGGCAACGCCACCTCGCCGCCCGGAAGGCCGAATAACTGGTAATTGCGCTGCGCCCAATTGCCGCAGGTGAGTTTGGTCGTTATCAGGTGACACCTGTCAGCCTGTGATTTCTCCCTCCGGTCGAAATGACAACCCCTTTTGTCATTCCGAGCGGAGCGAGAAATCTTGGGGTGCAGTGGGACAGGATTTCTCCCTTCGGTCGAAATGACACTTCCTCGTCATTCCGAGCGCAGCGAGGAATCTTGGGGCGGTGGGACAGGATTTCTCCCTCCGGTCGAAATGACACTTCCTCGTCATTCCGAGCGCAGCGAGGAATCTTGGGGCGGTGGGACAGGATTTCTCCCTTCGGTCGAAATGACACTTCCTCGTCATTCCGAGCGCAGCGAGGAATCTTGGGGCGGTGGGACAGGATTTCTCCCTCCGGTCGAAATGACAGGGAAGTGGGGTCGAAATGACAGGGAAGTGGGGTCGAGATGACAGGGAAGTGGGGTCGAGATGACAAGGAAATTGTAAATTTAACATAATATACATTATGCGCTATAGAAGATTATAAAGGCGCCTGGCCTGGTGTGTTGATATTGCGCCAGGCGCATGCCAATCCGTCGGACACGATGGGGGTTTTGATTTTGTGGTGCAGTGCCAGATCCTGAAGACGCCATTGCCCTGCGGTCTTCTGACGTTCGAGGATTTGGCGGGCACGGGGTTCGTAACAGGCCCCCAGCGGCTCGGGCGGCTGGCCAGGTCCAAGCCGGGGCATGATGCCCCACACGCCGGGTGTGCGTCGATCAAGCAACCATTTGAGGGCGGGTTCGCTGAAATCGGGCATGTCGCAGGCGCAGATTATCCATGCGGCCTGGGGTGACCAGCGCATGGCCGACAGGACGCCGGCCAGGGGGCCCACCGCATCGGGACAATCGGGCAGCCTGATGCAATCCCCCGCGAGGCCCGGTGGCAGCGCACCTGCCCCGGAGACCACCACTTCCTTGCAGGCCACATGGAGGACCTCGATGATCCTTTCCAGCCAGGTGCGTCCTGCCCGTTCGATAAGATGCTTGGGCCGGCCCATGCGCCGGCTCGCGCCGCCGATGAGCACGCATCCATGCAGGGGGACCGTCTGCCAGTACTTTTGCAGCCAGTCGGCCAGCAGTGCCTGGGCCAGTCCAAGCCGGTCGCCATCACGGGGAAGCACTGCCAGCGGGGGAATGCCGGGCGGTGGCGAATCCTCCCCCGCTTTCTGCAGCCAGATGCGGGGCAGTGGCGTGTCCTTGTGCCCTTCCACCAGGATCAGGTCATAATGGGGGGTCAGCAGATCCAGGGCTTTCTCCAGCACGGCCCCCCCTGTCTTGTGGAAGCGGTAGAAGCCTTCCCCGGGCCCGTGAAGGAGCACATCGGCACCGGCCTGAAACAGGCGGTCACTGTCCTTGCCCGGCGTATCCACCTGGAGGCCGTGCACATCGTGCTTGATGACGGCGACCCGCAAACCTTGTCTGGCAAGCACCGGCAGCAGGCGCTCGATGAGCGTGGTCTTGCCCGCCCCGCTGTAGCCACAGATGCCCAGCGCGGGACAGCACGGGCTTTCCATTTTATGTCCTTGTTTTCCCCGCATTCATTTACAAGACAATGTACTCGTTACACGCCGTTGACCGCAGTATACTCCCGCACATCGGACCCAGACGGAGCAGGACAGTGAAGACATCCCTCGATCATCTCGTGCAGGCGGAATTTCCGCAGGAGGCCAATCTCATCCACCTCAATCACGCCGGCGTCGCACCCTGGCCCGCGCGTACCGCCGAGGCCGTCGCCCGCTTCGCCAGGGAAAACGTTGCGCTGGGTCCTTTGCATTATGACCGATGGCTGGAAACCGAACACCTGCTGCGCCGCCAGGCGCAATCTCTGCTCAATGCCCCCTCTTCCGCCGATATCGCCCTGGTCAAAAACACTTCCGAGGCACTTTCCTTCGTCGCCTACGGCCTGGACTGGCAGGCGGGAGACAATGTCGTCATCAGCAACATGGAGTTTCCCTCCAACCGCATCGTCTGGGAGTCTCTCGCACCATTGGGGGTTTCGGTGCGCGAGGCGCATCTGGCCGGGTCCGAAACGCCGGAAGACGCCTTGTTCGAGCAGGTGGATGCCCATACGCGGCTCATCAGCATCAGCTCCGTGCAGTTCGCCAACGGCCTGCGCATGGACCTGGCCCGCATCGGCGCATTCTGCCGCGCCAATGACATTCTGTTCTGCGTGGATGCCATCCAGAGCCTGGGCGCCCTGCCGTGCGATGTTCAGGCCATCCAGGCGGATTTCCTGGCCGCCGACGGTCACAAGTGGCTGCTGGGGCCGGAAGGGCTGGGCCTGTTTTACGTGCGCGGCGATCTGTGTGAGAGGCTGCGGCTGACCCAGTATGGCTGGCACATGACTGAAGCGCCCCATGACTTCGACCGTCGTGCCTGGCAACCCGCCGCCAGCGCACGCCGCTTCGAATGCGGCAGCCCCAACATGCTGGGGATTCATGGCCTGTCGGCCAGTCTGTCCCTGTTGCTTGAATGCGGCCTCGAAACCATATACAGAAATATTATAAAAAACACCTCTTATCTCATTGAAAGGCTGAACAATATACCTGGGATCAACGTGGTAAGCGAGGCACGGGAATCACGGCTGTCAGGTATCGTGGCCTTTGCCTGTGACAAGAAGGAAACCGCCAGCATGGTGAACTATCTGCGCGAACATGGCGTGATCTGCGCCGAACGGTCAGGATTTGTACGTTTCTCGCCACATTTCTATACGAGCCGGCGCCGCCTCGATCATGCCCTGAACCTGGTTTCAGAAGCCCTCTGATCCGCTTTCCCTGTTGCCTCCAAATATTAATCCAATATTTTCAGTATATTAATATTTTATCTTAAATAACCTGTTGAAGTTTCTGGTGGTGATCGCGGCAATGTGTTCGACAGTAGTGTGACGCAGGGCGGCCAGGCATTCCGCGACGTGACGGGTGTAGCCAGGCTGGTTGGGCTTGCCCCGATACGGAACCGGCGTCAGATAGGGTGCATCCGTTTCCACCAGCAGGCGTTCATCCGGCACCTGTGCCGCCACGGCCTGGAGCGCGCGTGCATTCCTGAATGTCACGATGCCGGAAAAGGAAATGTAGAATCCCAGATCGAGCGCGGCACTCGCGGTCTCCCAGTCACCGGTGAAACAGTGCATGACGCCGCCCACCTCCCCTGCCCCGCTTTCCGCCATGATTCGCAGGGTATCCTCGGCCGCATCCCGCGTATGGATGATGAGCGGCAACCCAGTGCGCAAGGCGGCCTCGATGTGGCGGCGAAATCGCTCCCGCTGCCATCCCAGGTCCCCCTCGCTGCGAAAATAGTCCAGGCCCGTCTCGCCGATGGCGACGACCCTGGGGTGATCCGCCAGCGCCAGCAGCTCATCCACAGAAACTTCGGTTGCTTCACGCTCATTGGGGTGAACGCCCACGGAAGCATAGACCTGCGCATAGCGTTCAGCCAGGGCCAGCACCCGGGGCAGCTCGGTGCGGTTGATGCCGACGCAAAGCATGCGTGAAACACCCAGCTCTCCAGCCTTTTCCAGCACGCCCGGCAGGTCCATCCCCAGCGCTTCGAGATCGAGGCGGTCCAGGTGGCAATGGGAATCCACCAGTTCCAGCTCAGGAGCTGGACCGGAAGAAACGGACACAGGACTGTCTGTCATGGGAAGATTACCGGACTGCTTTGCTGAGGGATCGAGCCCGGATTATGGGGCAGACATGCCATGTTGGCAAGAATATCGGCAAGCTCACGGGGTGATCGCGGAAATACACCGCAGGGACGAGCCACAGGCAGCTCACATGGTGCTGCCCCTGGCCCCTTCACATGGCCCCTTCACATGGTATGAGTCATGCGATCCGACTTGAGCGCACCGGCAAGATAGGTCTCGATCTTGTTGCGCACGGCCTCGCTGTCCTTGTCCGTGAACTGCACGCCAATACCCGGGACGAAGTGACCTTGCGCGCCCTTCGGGTTGATCCAGGCCACTTTTCCCACCACCGGCATCTTTTCGGTTTCGTCCATCAAGGTGAGGAGGATGAACACCTCGTCACCCAGGGCGTATTCCTTGTTCGTGGGGATGAAGATACCGCCCCCCTTGAAAAAGGAGATATAGGCAGAGTACAGGGAACCCTTGTCCTTGATGGCCAGTGAGAGGATACCCTGGCGGCCGCTCTGGCCGCTCGGGCGCTGCGGTCCTTTCGGAGCTTGTGTTTCGGTCATGTCGTTCTGCTCGTTTCCATGCTCATTCGACGCTCTGCTGCCAGGCGATCAGGACATCCTCCAGCAGCAGCTGCGCATTGATCTGGCGTTCCACCAGGCGCAGGGCTTCACGGGCCTCGTCCAGGCGCTGAAACAGGGTCCGCACCTCCATGCGACGAGCCAGTGAACCCAGCCGGCGGGCCACTTCCGGATCCGCATCGCCAGGGGAACCCCCGCCCCCCATGCGCAGGCGGATCAGCGCCGTAATCCATGTGTACAAACCATATAGCGATTCTTTTGCCCCCGACTTTAGCCATTTCTCCGCCACTGCCGGTGCATCCGCCTTGCGTTCCATCAGTTGCTCCAGATGCGCCAGCATCTCCAGGCGCCACGAGACCCCCCCGCTCTCTGCCAGGGCCAGGGCCGCGAAGGGAGCGCCCTCGGCCAGATTCAAAAGGCGCCGCGAATCCTCCCCGCTGCGCAGGCGGGCTTCGAGCCACGGCAAGGCCTGATCCACTGGCGGGACCGGAAAGGCGAATTTCTGACAGCGGCTGCGAATGGTGGCCGCAAGCAGAGCAGGCCGCGCAGTCACAAGGATCAGACAGGCGCCGGGCGTAGGCTCCTCCAGGGTCTTCAGCAGACTGTTGGCGGCATTCTCATTGAGGCACTCGGCGGGGGTGATGAGAACACACTGGACCTCGCCGTACTGGGGTTTCAGGGCGAGGTACTCGGCGATGGCGCGCACCTGATCCACGCCGATGTGCTGTTTGTCTTCCAATGGCATCACTTCCCGCAGATCGGGATGATTGCCGGCATCCTGGAGCGTGCAAGCACGGCAGGCTCCACAGGGCAAGCCCGCCTCGTCCGCTTGTTCGCAGAGCAGTGATCTGGCCAGCAGGCGGGCGAACCGGTTCTTCCCCGTCCCCGCGGGGCCATGGAACAGGAGGGCATGGGGCAGGCGATCCCGCCGGCGGGCCGCCTGGAGGCGACGCCAGGCATCTTCCTGCCAGGGCAGCGGCAACCCCTCTTCTCCGTCCGTCACGATTGCTCCTCCAGCCACGCCGCCAGCACCTCGGCAAGCTGAGACTGGACTTCGGGCAGGGGTCGGGTGGCATCGATGATGCGGAAACGTCCGGGTTCGTGTGCCGCACGGGCCAGATAACAGTCCCGGACACGCTGGAAAAAATCGGCCTCTTCCTGCTCGAAGCGGTCCGCACTCCCGAGGCGCCCGGCCACCCGCTCGCGGCCCACCGTCACCGGCAGATCCAGCAGCAGGGTGAGATCCGGGCGCAACCCTCCCTGCACCCAGTCCTCGAGCAAGGTGATGCGTTCCTCGGGAACGCCCCGACCCGCGCCCTGATAGGCATAGGTGGCATCGGTGAAACGGTCACAGACCACGTAGCTGCCGCGTGTCAGGGCGGGCCGGATGAGCGCGGCAATATGCTCGGCCCGTGCTGCGAACATGAGCAGCAGTTCCGTATCCACCGCCATGTCCTTGTGATGCGGATCCAGCAGCAGGCTGCGCAAGGACTCTCCCAGCGTGGTGCCCCCGGGCTCCCGGGTCATGACCACATCCAGGTCCTGCTGCTCCAGATATTCCTTGACGAAGCGCAGGTTGGTGCTCTTGCCCACGCCCTCGATACCCTCCACGGTAATGAAGCGCCCTGCTCTCATGCGCCTGCTCCCTGTCATTTGCTTGTTCAATTACCCCTGTTCAACTGATAGCGCCTGACGGCGGCATTGTGTTCTTCGATGGTGGCCGAGAAATAATGGCTGCCGTCGCCCCGCGCCACGAAATAGAGGGCATCACCCGGTGCCGGATGCAAGGCCGCATGCAGCGAATCCGCACCGGGCAGCGCGATGGGCGTGGGAGGCAGGCCCCGCCTGACATAGGTATTGTAGGGCGTATCGCGCTTCAGGTCGCGACGCCGCAGATTGCCGTCGAAATCCTCCCCCAGGCCGTAGATCACGGTGGGATCGGTCTGCAGGCGCATGTTGCGCTGCAGGCGGCGCACGAACACGCCCGCGATCATGGCCCGCTCCTCGGGTATGGCGGTCTCCTTTTCGATGATGGAGGCCATGATGAGGGCTTCGTAGGGTGTCTTGTACGGCAGGCCCGGGGCACGCTGCGCCCATTCCCGCGCCAGCCGCCGGGCCATGGCGTCATAGGCCCGGGACAGAATGGCCGCATCGGTGGTGTCACGCGTGAAAATATAGGTGTCGGGAAAGAAACGTCCCTCGGGGTGTTCCCCGGGGTGGCCCAGGCGCGCCATGATGGCCTCGTCATCCAGTCCCTGCAGGGTGGGCCGCAGCTTGTCATTGCGCCACAGTGCCTGGAGCATCTGGCGGAAGGTCCAGCCTTCTGGAATGGTGACGGCATACTGCGCCACGCCGCCCTGGGTCAGGCGTTCCAGCAGGACTGCAGGGGTCAGTCCCGGTTCCAGCACATATTCGCCCGCCTGGATGTGATCCGCATCTCCCTGCCAGCGCGCATACCAGACGAGATACCGGGGGTGCTGCACGATGCCCCGCTCACGCAGCGTCTCGGCAACGGTAATGAGATTGTCTCCAGGCGCCACCGTGAACGACTGGGAAATCTCCACGGGCAGCGGTGTCCGGACATATTGTTGCAGATCCATCAGAATCCAGCCCCCGCCGAAACTGGCCGCGATGATGAGTGCGCCGACAAGCTTTCTCAGCAAGGCCATCAGCTCAGCACCGCTTCACCCTGCAACAGGCGCCTCACCTGGCGGGACAGGCGGGGGGTGATTTTCCCTGGCGGGTAACGGACCTCGCCCAGGGCACGCACCGGCCAGATACCGATGAGGCTGTTGCAGAAAAAGACCTCATCGGCTTCCAGCACATCACCCAGGCGCAGCGTGACCTCTTCACAGGAGATATCCAGTCTGCGGGCCTCGTCCATGATCAGGCCGCGCATCACGCCCGCCACACCGCAGTACGACAAGGCGGGCGTGAACAGGCGGCCGTCACGTACCACGAACAGGTTGCTCTGGGTACCCTCGACGACATGCCCCAGTTCATCCAGCAGCAGTCCTTCCGCGATGTGCTCGTCTTCCCATTCGCTGCGCGCCAGCACCTGTTCCAGGCGGTTGAGATGCTTGATGCCCGCAAGGCGGGGATTGCGCCCCAGGCGCAGTTCGCACACCCGCGCACGGACGCCGTGTTCGGCATGCCGCGAGGGATAGTCGTGCCAGGGGTAACGGTAGAGGATGCGTGTCGGGGGGATTGCGGGTGAAAAACGGTACCCCCGCCCCGCCCCGCGGGTCAGGATGATCTTGAGCACGGCCCGGCGGGCACCGGCACACAGCCGGTCAGCCTCGTCCCGCAACAGGGATGCCTCAGGCGGACTCATGCCGAGACGGCGTGCGTCACGCTGCAGACGATCCATATGGCGGGCCCACAGAGGCATCTCCCCGTTCACCACCGCGATGGTCTCGAACAGACCGTCGCCATAGTGCAGCCCCCGATCATGAAGGCTGAGCGACTCCCCTGCAGCGCCGTTGACGAGACAGTTCATGGATGGCCTCATGGATAAACAGGGGGGGCGTTTTTGCAATCCCCCTCGACCCGCCATTATAACGGCCCCTGCCGGGGAGTGGAGCCGACAACCCGGACCGGTGAGTGGAACGGGCGATTGAAGGATTGGTGAGGGAGTGGCGGGACAGCCGGCATCCTTGCAGCAACAGCCTGTCAGGCCAGCGCCGCCAGCATGCCGCGGGCCTTGGCCCGGGTCTCCTCGAGTTCCCTCAGCGGCACAGAATCGGCCACGATGCCGGCACCGGCACGCAGGATCAGGGTGTCGCGCTCGCGGACCATGGTCCGGATCAGGATATTGAAATCCAGGCTGCCGTCCCGGTTGACGTAGCCCAGGGCGCCTGTGTAGGCCTGCCGGGGACGGCCCTCCAGCTCGGCGATGATTTCCATGCAGCGGACCTTGGGGCAACCGGTGATGGTGCCGCCGGGAAAAACGGCGCGGATCACTTCACCAGGGGTCACCTCCGCGCGCTTGAGGCCGCGGACATTGGACACCAGGTGATGGACATAGGCATAGCTCTCCAGCACCAGCAGCTCGTCGACTTCCACCGTGCCCGGCCGGCAGATACGTCCCAGGTCGTTGCGTTCCAGGTCGATGAGCATGATGTGCTCGGCACGTTCCTTGGGGTGTCGCAGCAGGTGCCGCGTCAGGGCCGACTCGCTGCCCGCCTCCCGGGCCAGGGTGCCCGCGATGGGGCGGGTCTCCACCACGTCGCCCCGCACCGATACCAGGCGCTCCGGAGAAGAACTGATCACCCCCCAGTCGTCCATGGCACACAACGCAGCGAAAGGCGCCGGATTGGCCCTGCGCAGGCGCGCATAGAGTTCGGCATCCAGCGCAGGCAGCGCCCGCAGGGTGCCGCGCCAGTCACGGGAAAGATTCACCTGGAAGACATCCCCGGCGACGATGTAATCCTGGATGCGCTCCACGCCACGCAGATACCGCGCAGGATCGTCTTCTTCCATCACGCCGGCCAGCAGGCCCGTCCGTGGACCCGGCCGGGCGGCAGAGGATCCGCCAGCCCGCAGGTCCTCTGCCATCGCCGCCAGCAGGTCCGGTTCATCGGCCTCCGCCACCAGCCAGCAGCCATCGTCCACATGGTCGCGGATCACCGCCGCAGGGACGCGCACGGCACAGGCAACAGGCAGCCCGGAGCCTTGCGCCAGCGGCAGGCGCAGCACCGGCTCCACCTGGCCCGCGAGTTCATAACCCAGCAGCAGAAACCAGCCTCCGCTGAAAGGCAGGGGGCAGGCGGTCTGCGGCTGAGAGCAGGCGCTCCACCACCGGTCGAAGGCGGCAAGGAAATCCGTGCCGTTGCCCGCGGTCGGCCCCTGCAGCGTCAGGTCGGCACCGAGCTGCAGCACCTCGCCGGGAAAGGCGAACAGGATGTCATAACGCGCCTGCCGGGGGCGGGCCTGACGGGATACAGGCCCCACGCTCTGCAAAAGACAGGGATAGCGCTGCGGGAAGCGCCGGTGCAGGGCCAGCAGGTCCCCGTCAAACTCGATACGGCGCCACAAAGGCGTGGACATGGCAGATTCTCCGGCACCGGTCCGGGCTGGGCTGGACTCAGAATTTGCGGAAGATCAATGTCCCGTTGGTGCCGCCGAAACCGAACGAGTTGGAGATGGCCACCTCGATGGACATCTGCCGGGCTTCATGCGGCACGTAGTCGAGGTCGCATTCCGGATCGGGTTCGTCGAGGTTGATGGTGGGTGGCGCCACCTGATCGCGGATGGCAAGGATCGTGAAGATGGCCTCCACGCCTCCTGCCGCGCCCAGCAGGTGGCCCGTCATGGACTTGGTGGAACTGATCGCCAGCCTGTTCGCATGATCACCGAAGGCCGCCTTGATGGCCCGGGTCTCTGCGACGTCGCCGGCAGGGGTCGAAGTGCCGTGGGCATTGATGTAATCCACGTCCTCGGGATTGATGCCGGCATTGCGCATGGCGCTCACCATGCAGCGCCGGGCGCCGTCGCCGTCCGGGGGAGGCGCCGTCATGTGATGCGCATCGCCGCTCATGCCATAGCCGATGAGCTCGGCATAGATACGGGCACCACGCCGGCGCGCGAATTCCAGTTCCTCCAGCACCAGCACCCCCGCGCCGTCGCTGAGGACGAAACCGTCACGGTCACGGTCCCAGGGCCGGCTGGCACGTTGTGGTTCGTCGTTGCGCGTGGACAAGGCCCGGGCGGAGCAGAACCCCCCCAGTCCCGTGGGGCTGGTGGCCATCTCAGCGCCCCCGGCGATCATCACGTCGGCATCCCCGTATTCGATGAGGCGCGCCGCGTCCCCTATGCTGTGGGTGGCCGAGGAACAGGCGGTGACGAGGGCGAGGTTGGGGCCCTTCATCCCGTACATGATGGACAGGTTGCCTGCCAGCATGTTGATGATGTTGCTGGGAATGAAAAAGGGCGAGATCTTGCGCGGACCGCCCTTGAGAAAATTTTCGTAGCCTTTTTCGATGCCCGCCAGACCGCCGATGCCGGAGCCGATGGCCACGCCGATGCGATGTGCGTTGTCATCCGTGACTTCAAGCGCAGCATCCTCGATGGCCTGCCTGCCCGCCGCGATGCCGTAATGGATGAAGACGTCCATCTTGCGCGCCTCCTTGGCGGGCAGGTAGCGGGTGACATCGAAATTCCACACGGAACCGCCGAAGCGGGTGGAAAAGGCGGAGACATCGAAATGGGTGATGGGACCGATGCCGCTCCTGCCGGCCAGGATATTCTCCCAGGATTCGGCCACGCCCAGTCCCACCGGGCCGACCATGCCCAGGCCCGTCACCACGACACGCCGCCTGTCAGCCATGGCGGTCCACTCCTGCGCATGCAACGGCAGTCCCGGCAGCTGTCCCGGCAGCTGTCCCGGCACGCGACGGACAGGTGCCGAGTGGCGACTTGCAGGGGGCAACACGAAAATAACGGGGTTCAGTCACGGAAAGGCGTTCTTCCTGAAACGGTGTCGTCAGATGGGATGATCGACCGGCCGGGCTCGAACGATGACAGTCTGTCAGCGGGATCGCGCTTCGACCGACCTCTTCAGGACGATGAAGACTGATGGGCCTTGATGAAGTCGATGGCCTGCTGGACGGTGGTGATCTTCTCTGCCTCCTCGTCGGGGATCTCGCACTCGAACTCCTCTTCCAGCGCCATCACCAGTTCCACGGTATCCAGCGAGTCGGCGCCAAGATCATCGACGAAGGAGGCCTCGTTGGTCACCTCTTCCTCTTTCACGCCCAACTGCTCGACCACGATTTTCTTGACGCGTTCTTCAATTGTGCTCATCTCTGTTTAATCCTCCCTCAAAGATTTCCGCAGCCAGGGCTGCGAGGCGGTATTTTATTGGAAACCATCATCAGATGCCAGAAAAATAACCGGCCTCTATGTAAATAGTATATCTATTTGTTTTTCAATATATTATTGTGATTTTCTGATTGGCTGACGGCCATCGTACGGCCTGTATGGGGACCCCGGGAGCCGGCATCTCCTTGTCATCCCAAGCATACTTCCTCGTCATTGCAACCACACCTCCTTGTCACTTCGATCCCACTTCCCTGCCATTTCGACCTCACTTCCCTGTCATTTCGACCTCACTTGCCTGTCATTTCGACCTCACTTCCTTGTCATTTCGACCGAAGGGAGAAATCTTATGCCGGCGATTTCAGATTCCTCGCTGCGCTCGGAATGACGAAGAAGTGTCATTTCGACCGAAGGGAGAAATCTTGTCCCAGCGGTTTCAGATTCCTCGCTGCGCTCGGAATGACAAAGCAGTGTCATTGCAGATGTGAAGATCTGCGAATGTCAGGGACAAGTTCAGCCCCGTATCGAGGGCAAAAAGGCAGACTGACTGAATTCGCAATCCCCTCAGGCCATGTACATGCCACCGTTGACGTGCAGGGTCTCGCCGGTGATGTAGGCCGCCCCCGGCGATGCCAGAAAAACGACTGCAGCCGCCACTTCTTCCGCGCTTCCCAGGCGCGCGCAGGGAATCTGTTCCAGCAGCGCAGTACGCTGGGCCTCGTCCAGGGCGCGGGTCATGTCGGTATCGATGAACCCCGGGGCGACGGTATTGACGGTGATGCCCCGCCCCGCCACCTCGCGTGCCAGGGACTTGGCGAATCCGATCACACCGGCCTTGGCAGCGGCGTAATTGGCCTGGCCAGGATTGCCCGTCACGCCGACCACTGAGGCGATGTTGATGATGCGCCCCGCACGGGCCTTCATCATGTCGCGCAGGCAGATCTTGGAGAGACGGAAAACCGAGGTGAGGTTGGTGTCGATGATCGCCTGCCATTCCTCGGGTTTCATGCGCAGGAGCAGATTGTCGCGGGTGATGCCGGCATTGTTGACAAGTATGCCCGGCGCGCCGTAGCGCGATTTGATCTCGGCATGGGCCTGCTCCACCGAAGCGGGGTCCGTCACGTCCAATACCAGGCCACAACCCTCGATACCTGCCTCGCGCAAAGAGGTGGTGATCTTGTCCGCACCGCTTTCACGGGTCGCCGTCCCCACCACGACGGCGCCCTCTTTCCCCAGGGCGTGCGCAATCGCCTTGCCAATGCCACGCGAGGCACCCGTCACCCATGCGATTTGTCCTTGCAGTTGTTGCATGTCTCCCTTTCCCTCTATCTACCTGATCATTGCATAAATTCCCTCTCCCTCAGGGAGAGGAGGTCACCCCATGGGGCATCCCGCAACGACGCAGTTTTGAACAATAACACCTTCAAACACGGCACGAAAACGCGATGGGACATGAATTTTACTAAGACAATCGATAGTAAAGCGGCATTCAGAGCGACCCAGGCGTTCCGGATCAAGGCGCGGCCCGCAGGGAATGGCTGGCCCTTTCCAAGGGTCGCAACGCCGAGCCGGGACGCCTGGGCCGCTCCCTCCGGGCGGGCGGTTGGGCGGCCATTCGCGGTGTTGCGGCGGCCTGCCATAGGCGTGCCATGGCGGCGCCACCGCGCCTTGCGACTGACCGCCCAGCCACCCGCTGAAGGTCGCTTTACTATCGATTGTCTTATGTATGCAACTGTCAGGTCCATTCTCCAATCTTCTGCTTGTCACTCCCCAAAGCTTTTGGAAAACGCTGCAAACCGTTTTGCGCCGGGGACGGCGCGCCTGCCCCTCACTCGCTGCTGAGCGCCTTCTCAAGGGTTGCCGGATCATGGACCGGCAAGGTTTCCAGCGCCCGGTCGATACGCCGGTTGAGACCGGCCAGGACCTTGCCCGGGCCGCATTCCACCATGGTGGTCACGCCCCGGCTGCGCATGGCCTGGATGGTCTCCACCCAGCGTACCGGGCTGTAGAGCTGGCGCACGAGGGCTTCCCGGATGCGCTGCGGGTCCTCTTCTGCGACCACGTCCACGTTGTTGATCACGGGCACCTGGGGCACACGAAAATCCGTGGCGGCAAGCAGCGCAGCCATGCGCTCCGCTGCAGGCCGCATGAGCTGGCAGTGGGAAGGCACGCTCACAGGCAGCAGGACGGCGCGCCTGGCGCCCGCCGCCCGGGCCGCGTCGATGGCGCGGGCCACGGCCGCGGCATGACCGGCAATGACCACCTGGCCCGGCGAGTTGAAATTGACGGCAGCGAGCACGTCTTCACCCGCCTCGGTCTCGCACAAATGCCGCACCGCCTCGTCATCCAGCCCCAGGATGGCCGCCATCGCCCCTTCGCCTGCCGGCACCGCCTCCTGCATGAAACGACCGCGTTCCGCCACGAGGCGCACCGCCGTGGCGAAATCCAGCGCACCGGCACAGACAAGGGCAGTATATTCCCCCAGGCTGTGCCCGGCCATCACGGCGGGAACGGGGCCCTGGCGCTCGTTCCATACCCGCCACACGGCCACGCCGGCCGCCAGCATGGCCGGCTGGGTGCGATCGGTGCGGTTGAGTTCTTCGGCCGGTCCCTGTTGCACCAGCTGCCAGAGATCGTAGGCCAACGCTTCCGACGCCGCGGCAAAGGTCTCCGCCACCACCGGGTATGCCTGCGCCAGCTCGGACAGCATGCCCACGGACTGGGAACCCTGTCCGGGAAAGACGAAACCCAGCTGCTGTTTGATCCTGAATGTGTCGAGCGTCATGAGCGATAACGTGGTTGGGTTTGGTGATTATTTATTCAATTCCGGACAGACTCAGAACCTGAGCAGGACGGCCCCCCAGGTGAAGCCGCCGCCGAAGGCCTCCAGCAAGAGGGTGTCGCCGCGCCGGATGCGGCCATCCCGAACCGCGACGTCGAGGGCCAGGGGAATGGAGGCAGCCGAGGTGTTGCCGTGTTCGTCAACGGTGACCACCACTCGCTCCATGGGCAGCCTCAGCTTTCGGGCCGTGGCATTGATGATGCGGATGTTGGCCTGGTGAGGCACCAGCCAGTCGATTTCACTCTTGTCGATGCCATTGGCGACGAGGGTTTCATCCACGATCTGCTCCAGGGTGTTGACGGCGACCTTGAACACCTCGCGACCCTGCATGTGTATATAGGCCTCACCGTGCTTGACCTTGTCGTAGCCCTTCGAAATCCCGTCCGGCACCATCAGCAGTTCCTGGTATCGGCCGTCGGCATGGAGATGACTGGAAAGAATGCCGGGCGCGTCCGCGGCTTCCAGCACCACCGCACCCGCGCCGTCACCGAACAGCACGCAGGTACTCCGATCCGTCCAGTCGATGATCCGCGACAGGGTGTCGGCACCCACGATGAGGGCGCAACGGGCCGCCCCGTTGCGGATGAACTGGTCGGCGACGCCGAGGGCATAGACGAACCCGGAACACACCGCCTGGATGTCGAACGCGGGGCAACCATGCATGCCCAGGCGCTGCTGCAGCAGGCAGGCGACGCTGGGAAAGACCTTGTCCGGGGTGGTGGTGGCAACGATGATCAGGTCGATGCGTTCGGGTGCGATGCCGGCCGCCGCCAGGGCCTGACGCGCCGCGGCCTCGGCCAGGTCACAGGTGGTCTCGTCGTCCGCGGCGATGTGGCGCTTGCGGATGCCGGTGCGCTCGGCGATCCACTCGTCCGAGGTCTCCACCATTTTTTCCAGGTCGGCATTGGTCAGAACCTTCTCGGGGAGATAGCTGCCCGTGCCGCTGATGCGCGAATAGCTCATCCCACCGCCCTTTCCAGCAGCAGGGACTCGAGCTGGCTGCCGATGCGCTGCGGAACGTCCTTTTCCACCTCCACCATGGCCTCGCGAATGGCCTGGCTGAAGGACAAGGTATCGGCGCTGCCGTGGCTCTTGATGACGATGCCCTGCAGGCCGATGAAACTGGCGCCGTTGTAGCGCCGGGGGTCGATACGATCGCGCAGGGCACGCAATACGGGGCGGGCCAGCAGCCCGGCCAGGCGGGTCATGGGATGGCGGGTGAATTCCTGTTTCATGAAGGCGGTGATCATGCGTGCCACCCCTTCGCTGGTCTTGAGAGCCACGTTGCCCACGAATCCGTCGCAGACCACCACGTCCACGGTGCCCCGGTAGATATCGTCACCCTCGACGAAGCCCACGTAATTGATGTCGCTCTCCATGAGCAGCCGTGCCGCCTCCTTGACCCTTTCGTTGCCCTTGATCTCCTCCTCACCGATGTTGAGCAGGCCCACCCTGGGGTGTTCCAGGTTGTCCACCGCGCTGGTGAGCACCGAGCCCATCACCGCGAACTGGAACAGGTGCTCCGCGCAGGAATCCACGTTGGCGCCGAGGTCGAGCATGTGCGTATGGCCCTGGATGGTGGGCAGGGTGGTGATGATGGCGGGGCGTTCCACGCCCGGCAGGGTCTTGAGCACGAAACGGGCAATGGCCATGAGCGCCCCGGTATTGCCCGCGCTGACGCAGGCGGACGCCCTGCCCTCCTTGACCAGATTGATGGCCACCCGCATGGAGGAGTCTTTCTTGTAACGCAGGGCCTGGGAGGGCAACTCGTCCATGGCCACCTGCTGGGATGCGTGATGCAGGGTCAAGCGCTCCCCCGTCGTCCCGCCCCGGCGCGCCAGCTCCGCCGCCAGCACGTCCTGGTCGCCCACCAGGATGAGGCGCAGGCGGGGCTGTTCCTGGAGCATGGCCAGCGCGGCGGGAACGATGACGGAAGGGCCATGGTCGCCACCCATGGCATCCAGGGCGATGGTGAGGCTCAAACCTTATTCGCCTTCCGTCTCGATGACCTTGCGCCCCTTGTAATAGCCATCCGGCGTGACATGATGGCGGCGGTGGGTCTCACCCGTGGTGCTGTCGATGGACAGCGTCGGGCCGCGCAGCGCATCGTGGGCACGGCGCATGCCGCGCCGCGAAGGGGACTTCTTGCTCTTTTGTACTGCCATGGTTCTACTCCTGTGTCATTTTCGATGGGGCCCGCGGTCCCGATTCGACTTCTCCGGTTCGACTTTTCCGGTCCGGCTTCTTCAGCGCGACTTCATCAGGTCCGCCAGACCGGCAAAGGGACGATGCGTCTCCTGCCCCGGCGCCGCGGCTCCGGCTTCCTGCACCACGCCGGCAGCGTAACAGGCCTCGAGGGCGTGGCGGGCCACAATGGGCAGGGCCAGGAGCAGTTCGTCCTCCACCAGCTCCACGAGGCTCACGGCCTCGGATTCCCCCAGCAGCAGCGGCTCGTACTCCGCAGGCAGCCGTTCCGCTTCAGCGGCGGCGCCTATGATACCGAGGGAGACGCCAATATCAACCGGAAATTGCATGACCTCCAGGCAACGCTGGCAGGTCAGTTCCAGAACGGTCTCCACGCGCCCCTTGATATATCTGACATTTCCGCCGTTCCGGCCGAAATGCAAGGAGACGCGCACCGCTCCCCTGTCGGCTGCCAGACGCCCCGCCAGGCGCGTCATGCCCCGCAGACCGAGTTCCCCTTCCATGCGCGCCCCGGCGCGTACCAGATCCAGGGGCCGGATACTTTCGGGCAGGCGGTTTGACATAACCCTCCATCATAGGCATTGTTGTGCTAACTGTCAAAAATCATTACATATTCTGAAGACACACGCCCATGCCCGGACAATCCCCCCTCAAGCTCGTCCTGGCCTCCGGTTCTCCCTACCGCAAGGCCCTGCTGCAACGCCTGGGACTGCCCTTCACCGTGGAGGTGCCTGCCGTGGAGGAATGCCGGCTGGCGGGAGAGTCACCCCCGGCGATGGCGATGCGCCTGGCCGAGGCCAAGGCCCGCGCCGTGGCATCCCGCCTCGCGGCGGGGCTCGTCATCGCTTCGGACCAGGTCGCGGCTCTGGGACAGGAAATCATGGGCAAGCCGGGCGGCTTCGAGCGTGCCCGGGAGCAGCTTGCCCGGGCCTCGGGCCGTACGCTGTGTTTTCATACCGCCCTGTGCGTCTTCAATGCGGGCAGCGGGCGCCGCCATCTGGACCTGGTGCCCTGTGAGGTCACCTTCCGGGAATTGAGCCCGGCGGAGATCGAAAACTATCTGCGCCGCGAGTCACCCTACGACTGCGCCGGGGCCTTCAAGTCCGAGGGACTGGGTATTGCGCTGCTGTCACGCATGCACGGCAACGATCCCACCGCCCTCATCGGACTGCCCCTCATCCGCCTGTGCGAGATGCTCAGGGCCGAAGGCGTTGAGATCCTTTCCACCGGCTGAAGCGCCTTTCGCACAGGGACCCTGCCCTTCAGCAGGCGCGACCCCCTGGCCGCGAACGTCCGGCTGCCGGATTCACCTCACCTGCCCTGCCCACAGGGATTGCAGCGCCTGGGCCACGCCACTGCCGAGACGCTCGGCGAGACGCTCCAGGTAGGGACGACGGCGGGTGTAATCGACGATCTTCTCGGCGCCGATGATCTCGCGGGCCACATAACTGCTGCTGCCAAGGCCATCGATCAGGCCCAGTTCCAGGGCCTGTTCTCCCGTCCAGATGAGGCCGCTGAACAGGCGTGGATCGTCCTTGAGGCGCTCGCCACGGCCCGCCTTCACGGTGGCGATGAACTGCCGGTGTATATCGTCCAGCATGGCCTGGATGTGATTGCGCTCCTCTTCCTTCAGGGGCGAGAAGGGATCCATGAACCCCTTGTGCTCACCTGCCGTGATGAGACGACGCTCCACGCCCAGCTTCTTCATGGCATCCACGAAACCGAAACCGTTCATGAGCACGCCGATGGAGCCCACCAGGCTCGCCTTGTCGGCGTAGATCTCGTCGGCGGCGGCCGCAATATAGTAACCGCCCGAGGCGCAGACATCGGTGACCACGGCGTAGAGGCGCTTGTCCGGGTATTTCTCCCGCAGGCGGGCGATCTCGTCATTGACATACCCGGCCTGCACGGGGCTGCCGCCGGGGCTGTTGATGCGCAGGATGATACCCGCCACGTGCTTGTTCTTGAAGGCATCGCGCAGGCCGCTGACGATGGTGTCGGCATTGGCCTCGGCGTCATCGGCAATCACGCCCCGGACCTCCACCAGGGCGGTGTGCTTGCCCGTGGGCAGGGCATCGCCCCCCAGGTCCTCCGGCATGTAGACCACGAAGACGGCCACCAGGTACAGGATCAGCGTCAGCTTGAAGAAAATCCCCCAGCGGCGCGCGCGGCGCTGTTCCCGCAGGGCGGCGAACACCAGGCGTTCCAGTACCTCACGCTCCCAGCCTTCACCGTCCTTCTTTTTGCCGTCTCGTCCTCCGCCTGTTCCCGTCTGCCCGCCCGCCTGTGTCTCTGCCGTTGAGGCGGGTTTTTCCCGCAGCCACGGATCCTGCTTGTTGTCCTCATCCATCTGCCGATACTCCTCACCTTGACGCCGGTTACGATTCTACGCCTCCCGCCCTGCGTCGCGAAAGCCTGTTGCCCGATCCGCTTCTTCCGGTCCTTCATCCAACCCCAGCCAGGGGACGATTTCCTCGATGGCATCCAGGCATGCCAGGGGCGCGTGGGACAGCAGGCGTTCGCGCTCATGCACACCGTAACTCACCGCCACGGACGCCGTGCCCGCATTGGCGGCCATGAGCAGATCGTATTCGGTATCGCCGATCATCAGCGTCTGCTCCGGCGGGGTATCCAGGTCCGTCATGATATCCTGGAGCATCTGCGGATGGGGCTTGGAAAAACATTCGTCGGCACAGCGGCTGGCGAGAAACAGATCGCCGCAGCCCGTCTCTTCCAGGGAGCGCGCCAGGCCGCGCCGGCTCTTGCCCGTGGCCACGGCCAGCAGGAAACCCGCCTCGCGCAGGGTCTGGAGTGTCTCGCGCGCACCGGGAAACAGGGGGGTCGCCTCACCCTTGTCCGACAGATAGTGGCGGCGGTAGGCCGCGATGAAGCGCTCCACCACCCTTTCATGGACATGAGGCAGCAGTTGCCGGGCCGCCTCGGGCAGCCCCAGGCCGATGACGTTGGAGAGCCTTTCCGGCGGCAGAGGCGGCAGGCCGGTCTCCTCCAGGGCGCGGGCCAGACAGGCGACGATTCGCCCCTGCGAATCCATGAGGGTGCCGTCCCAGTCGAAGACGAGCAGGCGGAATCTGTCGGCATATCGCTGGATCTGCATCTGACGCGGCATTCAGCCCTCCTCACCTCGCTCCTGGAGGAATGTCTGCAGACGTCTCACGCCCTCCCGAAGACGCTCCAGCCCTGTCGTGTAGGCAAAACGCACATGCCGGCCGGCTTCGTGATCACCAAAATCACAGCCTGGCGTGACCGCCACACCGGCCGCTTCCAGCAGGCGGCGGCAGAAGGCAAGGCTGTCGGACCCGAAGGCGCTGCAGTCGGCGTAGACATAGAACGCACCCTGGGGGCGGACTGTGATCCCGAATCCCAGTGCTTCCAGCGCTGGAACCAGAAAATCACGGCGCTCGCGGAATATCTCGCGCCTGCGCTCGTACTCGGCCCGGGCGTCTTCCGAGAAGGCCGCCAGGGCGGCATGCTGCGCGGGCGTGGGGGCCGCCAGGAACACGTTCTGGGCCAGGCGTTCCAGGGCCGGGACATATTCAGGCGGCGCCACCAGCCAGCCCAGGCGCCAGCCGGTCATGCCGAAATACTTGGAGAAACTGTTGATGACAAAAACGGGGCCGGGCAAGGCCAGGGCACTGGGCGGCGCTTCTTCATAGACCAGCCCGTGATAGATCTCGTCCACGATGAGAACACCGCCCCGCTCCCGGACCCGTGTCTCGATCCGGCGCAGCACCGTCTCTGAAATGAGGGTGCCGGTGGGATTGGCGGGCGAGGCCAGCATCAGGCAGCGGGTACGCGGCCCCCAAATGGAGGCAATCTGCTCTGCCGTGGGCTGCCAGTGCGTCGTGGCATCCACCGGCAGGGCCACGGCCTCCCCTTCCAGGAGACGCACGAAGTGGCGGTTGCAGGGATAACCGGGGTCGCAGAGCAGCACCTGGTCGCCGGGATCCAGCAGCACGGCCAGCGCCAGCAGCAGGGCACCCGAGGCCCCGGGCGTGATCAGGATCCGCTCCGGCGCCACATCGAGGCCATAACAGGCACGATAATGGCCGGCAACCGCCTCGCGCAGGGCGGGCAGTCCGGCGGCGGGGGTATAGTGGGTCTCTCCCGCCCGCAAGGCGGCGACACCCGCCGCCACCACCCCGGCCGGCGCGGTGAAATCGGGCTCGCCGATCTCCATGTGCACGATATCCCGGCCGGCAGCCTCCAGGGCGCGCGCCCGGGCCAGGACGTCCATGACATGAAAGGGCTGGATGCCCGCCATGCGGCTGGCAAGCCTGGGTGATGCGGTCTTCATGGCCGCAGTCGCCGCAATTGCGCCAGATCGAGCCAGGGACGCGCGGCATCGAAACGGTCGCGCCGGCGTCCGCCCAGCACCCGGCAGGGACGGTCCGGCTCGCCCCAGTGATCGAGCACCAGAAGGGCGTCATCGAAACGGCCATCTCGGGTGAAGGCATTCACGGCCACGATGGTCTCCAGCCCCGCCGCCCGGGCGGCGTGCAGGCCGTTTTCCGAATCCTCGAAGACCAGGCATTGCGACGGCGCCATTCCCAGTGCATCCAGCGTGTATTCGTATACCCTGGGAGACGGCTTTTTCTCCGTCACTTCGTCGGCCGTGGCCATCACCTGGAACCAATTCGGTGCTTCGCTGCCCAGGGTGCATTGGAGCAGCGTGAGCACGTTCTCCCGCACGGAGGTGGTGGCAATGGCCAGCGTGAGCCCCGCCTCGCGGGCTTCGCCCAGGAGGCGGGCAACACCGGGACGCAGGCCGATGCGTCCGGCCCGCAGCAGGGTCTCGTATCGGCGGTTCTTGTCCTGATGCAGGCGTGTTGCCAGACCGGCCACATCTTCAGGACGCTGCTCGGGGGGCAGGTAATGGGTCATGTAATGGCGCAGGCGTTCCCTGCCGCCGGCAACAGACAGCAGTTCACGATACAGCGCCGGTGACCAGTGCCAGTCCAGACCCGCTGCCGCAAAGGCCTCGTTGAAGGCAGGCAGATGACCTTCTCCTTCGGTATCCGCCAGTGTCCCGTCCACGTCGAATATCAAGGCCCGTAATGCGCTCAAAATCCTGCTCTCCCCCGTTCTTCTCTGTCGATCAACCATATCTCAGACGGCTCTTCCCGTGCCGCCGCGCCGGCAGGCGATCCGGCAAGAACGCTACAGCATAGCCTGTTTCGCCGCCCAGCTCATCCCAGCTCATCCCGGCTCAAACCGGCTCATCCTGCCCGCCCGGCACGGCGACTGAGCGGGGTCGACGATTCCGCAGTTCCTGCCAGAGATAACTTGTTGTATCCCAATATCCATTCTGGTATATATAGCCGCTTCATTTTCATCGACGGCATGTCTGGAGACACATCATGGCGGTTGCAAAGAAAAAGTCTGCGCGCACCAAGACGGTGAAGAAAAAGGCCACGAAGAAGGCTGCCACCAAGGCCAGATCCGCGGCCGGCAAGAAGGCTGTCGCAAAAAAGAAGCCTGTCGCCAAGAAGAAGGCGGCGACCAAGTCCAAGACCGGCAAGGCCGCTGCCGCCAGGAACCCCAGCAGCAAGAAAGGCACCGCCCAAACCGCCGCGAAAAAAACCGCGAAGCAAACCGCAAAGAAAAGCACGAAACCCCGCAGCTCGACCCTGGAGGTCGGCGCCTTCGTTCCCTACAAGGAGAAAAAGGGCGAGGAATACATGAATGCCCAGCAGCGGGCCCATTTCCGCGCCATCCTCGAGAACTGGAAGCGGGAGCTGCTGGAGGAGATGGAACGCACCGTACATCACCTGCAGGACGAGGCGGCCAACTTCCCCGACCCCAACGATCGTGCCAGCCAGGAATCCGAATTCGCCCTTGAACTGCGTACCCGCGACCGGGAGCGCAAACTCATCAAGAAGATCGACGAATCCCTGGCCAAGCTGGACAGCCTGGACTACGGCTATTGCGAGGTCTGCGGGGTGGAGATCGGCATACGCCGCCTCGAGGCCCGCCCCACTGCCACGCTCTGCATCGACTGCAAGACCCTGGACGAGATCCGCGAGAAACAGAGTCTCGGCTGATTACGCCGCCTGTCCCCATTCCGTCCCTGCCCCTCTTTCACCACGTCAATGACTGACGTGGCCCGCGGTTTTGCTCTACAATTGATCCCCGGGATACAAGCCGTGGGAGAACAACAATGAGCACCACCAGCATCGACTCCATTCTCAGCGAAGAACGCCTTTTCCCGCCGCCAGGCGACTTTGCCGCGCAGGCCCGCCTCAACGATCCCGCCCTGGTGCAGAAGATGTACGAAGAAGCGGAACGGGACCACGCCGGCTTCTGGGCCCGTCATGCCCGCCAGGAGCTGGACTGGCGCCGGGAGTTCACCACGGTCCTGGACGATGGCCGGGCACCCTTCTACAAGTGGTTTGCCGACGGCATACTGAACGTCTCCCACAACTGCCTCGACCGCCATCTCGCAACGCGCGGGGAAAAGACCGCCATCATCTTCGAAGGCGAACAAGGCGACGTGCGACGCCTGAGCTACCGGGAACTCCATGGCGAGGTATGCCGCTTCGCCAACGCCCTGAAGCGCTGCGGCATCTCCTCGGGCGACCGCGTCATTCTCTACATGCCCATGGTGCCGGAGGCGGTGATCGCCATGCAGGCCTGTGCGCGCCTCGGCGCCATTCATTCCGTGGTCTTCGGCGGCTTCTCCGCCGAGGCCCTCAAGGACCGCATCGACGACGCCGGCGCGAAGCTGCTCATCACCGCCGACGGCGGCCACCGCGGCGGCAAGATCATCGAGCTCAAGGCCGCCGCCGACAAGGCGCTGGCCCTGTGCAAAAACGCACCGGAAAAGGTGATCGTGCTGCGGCGTACCGGTCACGAGGTCCCCATGACGGCCGGGCGCGACCTGTGGTGGGACGACGCCGTCGCAGGCGTGGACACCGACTGTGAACCGGAATGGGTGGAGGCCGAGCATCCTCTCTTCATCCTCTACACCTCGGGTTCCACCGGCAAGCCCAAGGGCATCCAGCACAGCAGCGCGGGCTATCTCCTCGGCGCCATCGTCACCATGAAATGGGTCTTCGACAACCGGGAAGACGACATCTACTGGTGTACCGCCGACGTGGGCTGGATCACCGGCCATACCTACGTCGCCTACGGCCCCCTCGCGGTGGGCAGCACCATCCTCATGTATGAAGGCGCGCCCACGGTCCCCGATCCCGGCCGTTTCTGGAAGCTG
Source organism: Gammaproteobacteria bacterium (assembly GCA_026981935.1). GTDB lineage: Bacteria > Pseudomonadota > Gammaproteobacteria > SZUA-140 > SZUA-140 > S012-109. The sequence goes on along the minus strand of JALSIC010000099.1, from coordinate 3,004 downwards.
TGCCAGGATCACAAGGTCAGCGTCTTCTACACCGCGCCCACCGCCATCCGTGCCCTCATGAAATGCGGCGATCAGTACCCTGCCCAGTACGACCTTTCCAGCCTGCGCCTTCTGGGCACGGTGGGGGAACCCATCAATCCCGAGGCCTGGATGTGGTATCACCAGACCATCGGCAAGGCACGCTGCCCCATCGTGGACACCTGGTGGCAGACCGAGACGGGCGCCAACATGATCGCCCCTCTCCCCGGCGTCACCGCCACCAAGCCCGGCTCCTGCACCCGCCCCCTGCCGGGGATCGCCGCCGACGTGGTGGACGAGGACGGCAATGCCATCACCACGCCGGACAAGGGCGGCTACCTGGTCATCAAGCGCCCCTGGCCTTCCATGCTGCGCACCATCTGGGGCGATGACCAGCGTTACGTGGACACCTACTGGAGCAAATTCGGCGGCCGCTACTACCTTGCCGGTGACAGCGCCCGCAAGGACAAGGACGGCTATTTCTGGATCATGGGGCGTATCGACGATGTCCTCAACGTATCCGGCCACCGCCTGGGCACCATGGAAATCGAATCGGCCCTGGTGGCCCACCCCAGGGTCGCAGAGGCAGCCGTCGTGGGGCGACCCGACGAGATCAAGGGCGAGGCCATCTGCGCCTACGTGGTGCTCAAGGGCGAACGTCCGCCGGGTGGCGTGGACGAGACCCTCACCCGGGAACTGCGCCAGTGGGTCGCGGAACAGATCGGGCCCATCGCCAAACCGGACGACATCCGCTACGCCGACAACCTGCCCAAGACCCGTTCAGGCAAGATCATGCGCCGCCTGCTGCGGGCCATCGCCGCCGGCGAGGAGATCACCCAGGACACCTCGACGCTGGAAAACGAGGGCATCCTGCTTCAGCTTCAGGGTAAGGCGTAATCAGAGGACAGAGGACAGAGGACAGAGGACGGAGGACAGAGGGCGGAAGGGAGAAGCGCGGCCGGTTCCGCATCGTCAGCGCTGCCATTCAATGCGCCAGCCCGGCTCTCCGGCGGCGGCACGGTAAAGGGGACTCAACCAGATGTCCCCCACGGCCACCAGTTCATCCTCCAGAAAAACCAGGGGCAGGCGCGCCCGTTCCCAGGGCGGTACGCCTTCTTCCTGCAGCAGCTTCTTCAGAGGATGGTGGTGCCCATCGGCCAGGCGGCAGCGCTCTCCCCCGCGGCGGTAGCGGACGGTGACACCCTGGCGACAATGGCGTCGCGCCAGTCCTTCCCCTTCCACGGGATGGGCCCGGAGGCTGCCGTTGCCACCCGGCAGGGCCAGGGGCGAATGCAAGTCCCAGCTCAAAACGATGCTCTTATCGAAAACCGCCTGCGGCCGCAGGACATGGAGCCAGCCCCGGTAGCGGCGCAGTTCCACCCCTTCCCAGCACACCTGCGGCTCGCGGTGGGGCGCGGCAGTCAGCAGGTCTTCCTCGATGCGCTGCAGATGCGCCGTCCGTGGCAGGGGCAGGCCAAGGCTGCGCAGCCAGTAACGCAGGACATTGTGGCGGCGTGCCGGCGCAAGGCGCAGCAGGGGCTCGATACCGAGCCGCGACGCCCCTTCTTCCGCGGCGATCTCTTTCAAGTCCTGCCGGGCCAGCGCGTCCAGCAACTCGGCGGCCTCGGCACAATGCCGGGCGCTGCGCGAGAGGGTCTTGGCGCAGGCGGGCCACAGCGTCTCCAGCATGGGAAAGACCTGGTGGCGCAGAAAATTGCGCCGGATCCCGGTGTCGAAATTGCTCTCGTCCTCCACCCATTCCAGGGCCGCCTCCCGGGCATAGGCCGCCAGGGCCGATCTGGGAAAATCCAGCAGGGGGCGGACATGCCAGGCCGTGCCGAGCCGTGATCGCAGTGGCATGGCCGCCAGGCCATGGGGTCCGCTGCCACGCAGCAGCTGCAGAAGCAGGGTCTCCGCCTGATCGTCCTGGTGATGTGCGGTCAGCAGGCAGTCATCATCGCCCAGCAGGCCGGAGAAGGCCGCATAACGCGCACGCCGCGCCGCCGCTTCCGGGCTCTCGCCACGGGCCGGCCGCGCATTCACATCGAGCACCTCCAGGGGAACATGGAGCTGCCGGCAGATGCGCCGGCAATGCACCACCCACCGTGGGGCATCCACGCTCAGACCGTGATTGACATGAATAGCACACAGCCTGCCCGGCAGCTCATCACGCAGCGCGGCCAGTGCATGCAGCAGGACATGGGAATCGCGCCCGCCGCTGTAGGCCACCCAGTAGCGCTGCGCGGCAGGCAAGGTCTGGACGATTTCGGAGAATCGGGATCGCATGGCAGTTCAAAATGATTTCGCGGCCCCTCGCCGTTCCTGGCGAAGGGGCATGGGATGCGCAGGCGCGCTGCCCCGGTGCCAACCTTGCGGATATTGCGCCATGGAGAATTATGACTGGCGGCCTTCGTGCGGCCCCTGCAACCTGGATGGGTGCGGGCCCCAAGGCCCGGCACTTCCCTGTCATTGCCGCCACACCCCTTTGTCACTTCGACCCCACTTCCTTGTCATTTCCGACCCAATTCTCTGTCATTTCAACCGAAGGGAGAAATCTTGTGTCGGCGGCTTTGGATTCCTCGCTGCGCTCGGAATGACGAAGAAGTGTCATTTCGACTCTTTGTCATTTCGACCGCAGGGAGAAATCCTGCCCCACCGCCCCAAGATTTCCCGCTGCGCTCGAAATGACAGGGTTACTGTCATTTCCCGCTATGCTCGAAAAGAAAGGGACGATGACATTCCGCCGCACTTCCTTGTCCTTGTCACCACACTTCACTTGCCATTGCCGCCATACCCCTTTGTCATTGCGACCCACGGCTTTGTCACTTCGACCCACGCCTTTGTCATTTCGACCGCAGGGAGAAATCCTGTCCCACCACCCCAAGATTTCCCGCTGCGCTCGAAATGACAGGGTTACTGTCATTTCCCGCTATGCTCGAAAAGACAGGGACGATGACATTCCGCCGCACTTCCTTGTCCTTGTCAC
>JALSIC010000098.1 GCA_026981935.1 Gammaproteobacteria bacterium | reverse complement strand
CGGGCCGTCTCGCGCTGGGTATGGAGGGCATCGGCGGTGATCACCCGTTCCTGGATGTCCAGCGGTTCGAGGAGAGTCCGCAGGGCGGGGATCTCGTGGCTGCCGGGTTCCACGGCCTGCTGGGCCAGGACGCGCCCCTGGCCGTGCAGCAGGGCCACCCATCGGCCCCGGTACTCAGCCACCTGACGCAGCGCCCGCCCGGCCGTGCGATTGAACCCCAGGTGATGGTGCCGGCGCATCAGCGTATCCCAGCGCGCCCGCTCGTGAGACTGAATCGGACGCACGAGGACTTCGGACAACACCACAGAACCCCTGGCTTTCCCCCCGTCCATGGGGGACGTTATACCGTAACCCAGGAGAAGAATTTGCTCGAGTCAGAACCTCAGCCTCTCAGAGGGTTGGGAGGTTAGATGACGTGGTCCTGGGTCGGAGTGGCAAGGGAGTACGGTCGGAAGGACAAGGAGCCGTGGTGGGAATACATTATCCCTGTCATTTCGAGTGCAGTGGGAAAATGACAGGGGGCTGTTGGCCGAGTCCCCCTTGTCATTCCGAGCGCAGCGAGGAATCCGAAGCCGGTGATACAAGATTTCTCCCTTCGGTCGAAATGACAGGGAAGCTTGGTCGAAATGACAGGGGAGTGTGGTCGGAGTAGCAAGGGAGCGTGGTCGAAATGACAAAGGAATATGGTCGGAATGGCAAGGGAGTACGGTCGGAAGGACAAGGAGCCGTGGTGGGAATACATTATCCCTGTCATTTCGAGTGCAGTGGGAAAATGACAGGGGGCTGTTGGCCGAGTCCCCCTTGTCATTCCGAGCGCAGCGAGGAATCCGAAGCCGGTGATACAAGATTTCTCCCTTCGGTCGAAATGACAGGGAAGCTTGGTCGAAATGACAGGGGAGTATGGTCGGAGTAGCAAGGGAGCGTGGTCGAAATGACAAGGGAGCGTGGTGGCAATGACAGGGGAGTGTGGTCGGAACGACAAGGTGGTTCAGCCGAAATGACATGAAGATACCGGCCTTCGGGGCCTGCATCCGGGCTGCGCGACAGGCGTCAGTCAATCATGTGAAGCTCTATATACTAAGACAATCGATAGTAAAGCGGCATTCAGAGCGACCCAGGTGTTCCGGATCAAGGCGCGGCACGCAGGGAATGGCCCGGCCCTTGCCAAGTGCCGCAACACCGAGCCGGCGCCTGCCTGAAACGCCTGACTTGTTGAAATTCATATGGCAGGCCGCCGCGTGCGCGCACGCAGACGGTGTTGGCGAAGCTTGCTGTAGAATGACTACAGCGGCGCTCCGCCGCCTTGCTGCGTGTCCGCACGCGGCGGCTGAACATGACATATATTGTTGCCGGGTTAATAGTAACTGCGTCCATGACCGGGTGCCCCGGATTACGCTGCGCTTGCATCCTCCGTCCTTCAGGATGCCTTCTTTTTCTTTTCCGCGTAGTAGGGTTCGGTGTAGTCGCAGTCCTTTTGCGGGCAGACGATCTCGGTACCGCGCCGCTTGGTGGTTTTCAGGGTCAGCATGGGCCAGTTGCACTGGGGGCAGGGCCGGTCCAGCGGTTCGTTCCACACGGCATAGCTGCAGTCGGGGTAGGTGGAGCAGGAGTAGAAGACCTTGCCGCGGCGCGACTTGCGCTGCAGCATGGTGCCCTTGCCGCAGTCCGGGCAGGTTACGCCGGTGTCGCTGGGTTTTTCCAGGGGCTCGATGAAGCGGCATTTGGGATAGCTGCTGCAGCCGATGAACTTGCCGTAGGGGCCCTGCCGGATGATGAGGTCCGACTGGCACTGGGGGCATTTGCGCCCTTCCACCACCTCCGGTTCCACGCTCTCGCCGTCGTCGTCCAGGTTGCGGGTGTAGTCGCAATCGGGATAGGCCGTGCAGCCGATGAAGCGCCCCCGCCGCCCCAGGCGGATGGAGAGCTGTTCTCCGCATTTGGGGCAGCGCTCCTCGATGAGTTCCTGCGTGACGTCCTTGCGCTGGACGCTCTTCTCTTTCTCCTTGACCAGCTGTCGGAAGGATTTCCAGAATCCCTCCAGGACGGGGACCCATGCCTTCTCGCCGCGGCTGATGGCATCGAGTTCGTCTTCCAGGTTGGCGGTGAAATCGTAATCCACGTAGCGTGTGAAGTGTTCGGTGAGAAACTTGTTGACGATGCGGCCCACGTCGGTGGGTTTGAAGCGTTTCTTGTCCAGCACCACGTAGTCACGCTGCTGCAGGGTGGCGATGATGGAGGCATAGGTCGAAGGCCGGCCGATACCGTATTCCTCCAGGGCCTTGATGAGGCTTGCTTCGGTGTAGCGCGGCGGCGGTTCCGTGAAGTGCTGTTCGGAGCGAAGCTTTTCCAGCATGATGTGTTCTCCCTCGCTCAGCGGCGGGAGCATGCGCTCCTCTTCCTTCTGTTTCTGGTCGTCCTTGCTTTCCTGGTAGACCGCCATGAAGCCGGGGTCGGCGACGATGGAGCCGGTGGCGCGAAAAAGCGCCGTTTCGCCGGCGGCAAGATCCACGGCCACGGTGTTGATGGTGGCATGCACCATCTGGCAGGCCACGGCGCGCTTCCAGATCAGGCTGTAGAGCTTGTACTGGTCGGCGCTGAGGTGGCGCTTGATGGCATCGGGTTCCAGGTGGACCTGGGTGGGGCGGATGGCCTCGTGGGCTTCCTGGGCGTTCTTGGACTTGGTCTTGAAGATGCGCGGTGATCTGGGCAGCTTGTCCTTGCCGAAGCGTTCCGCGATATAGCCGCGGATTTCCTGCAGGGCCTCCTGGGCCAGGTTCACGGAGTCGGTGCGCATGTAGGTGATGAGGCCCACGGCTCCTTCGCCGATGTCGATGCCTTCGTAGAGCTGCTGGGCCGTGCGCATGGTGCGCTGCGCCGTGAAGCCCAGCTTGCGGGCCGCCTCCTGCTGCAGGGTGGAAGTGATGAAGGGGGCGGCGGGGTTGCGCTTGCGTTGTTTCTTTTCGATGCTGGCGATGACCAGTTCGCCCTGTGCCGCCGCGGCGATGCGCCGCTCCATCTCGCGCGCCTGTTCGCCTTTCTTGATGCTGAACTGGCTCAGTTTGTGCCCTTCGTACTGGATCAGCTTTGCGCTGAAACGGTCCTGTTTCTTGGCGAGGTCCGCCTCGATGGTCCAGTATTCCCGTGGTTTGAAGCGTTCGATCTCTTCTTCCCGTTCCACGATCATGCGCAGCGCAGGGCTTTGCACGCGTCCGGCGGACAGGCCGCGGCGGATTTTTTTCCACAGCAGGGGTGAGAGATTGAAGCCCACGAGGAAGTCCAGGGCGCGACGTGCCTGCTGGGCGTTGACCAGCTCCATGGACAGTTCACGGGGGTGCTGCAGGGCCTCTTCGATGGCATGCCGGGTGATTTCGTGGAACACGATGCGGTAGACCGGTTTGCCTTCCAGGAGGCCGCGTTCCTTGAGAATGTGATAGAGGTGCCAGGAAATGGCCTCGCCCTCGCGGTCCGGGTCGGTGGCGAGGTAGAGGGCATCGGCCTTCTTCATGGCTTTGGCGATGGCATCGATGTGCCTGGCGTTCTTCTCGATGAGCTGGTATTTCATCGCGAAGCCGTGTTCCGGGTCCACGGCGCCCTCCTTGGGCTCCAGGTCCCGGACATGACCGTAGGAGGCGAGCACCTCGAAACCCTTGCCGAAATATTTCTTCAGGGTCTTGGCCTTGGCCGGCGATTCCACGATCACCAGTTTCCTGCCGGCGGCCCTGCCCGTCTTTTTTTCAGCCTTTTTCGCAGCGTCTTTCGTCATGTCGTGTCTGTTTCCAGGGTACTGCTTCCGGCGCTTTCAAGGATTCCGGCATGGTATCCCGGAAAATGTCCGTGAGGCCCGCGCCGTTGCCCGGCGCATGGACACTATATCGCTATTTGTCATCATTTATTAAATTTCCCGTAGCCAGGTCAAATTCACGTTCCAAGTAGAGGGTTATTGGGAGAGGGACCGCTGGATTGTGGCTGCTGCGGCCGGGCAGGATGATGGAACGCCCTGGAAGGGATCATGGAAAGGATCAATGAAGGTGGTCCCGGATGCGGGTCTCGTCCAGGACGAAGTCTTCCAGCAAGCCGTAGCCCGCCTCCTGGCCGGGCTGATTGAAGAGCACCATGAGTATGACCCAGCGCACGCCTTCCAGATCCATGTCTTCGGTTTCCAGGGCCATGATACGGTCGATGACCAGTTCCCGCGTGGCGGGCTTGAGGATATCCATCTGCTCCAGGAAGAGGATCAGGGCGCGACTGCGCGGGCCGATCTTGTCCATTTCCTCGCGGGTGTAGATACGCAGGGCGGGCGGGGCGGCACTTTCCCCTCCTGTCCCCCCGGCCTTTACGGCGTGCTCCGGGGCGGGCGCTTCGCTGCCTTCCTGCGGCTGCGCCAGGGATTCCAGCCAGTGGAAGGCCTTCTTGATGTCCGTTTCCTCGAAACCGGCCGCGCTGAGCTGATTGCGGATGGTTTCTTCATCGGGGTGGATGGCCAGCTCGTCGTCGACACAGTGTTCGAACAGGTAGAGCAGGACATCCAGCATGTTTTCCTTCATGGAGATTTCCTCATGGAGATTTTCTCAGGGGGATTGCCTTTGGGTGCGCCGCAGATACAGGCCGCCGGGCAGGGCGGTGATGTGGTTTTCCAGTTCCAGTGCTAACAGGATGGAGGAAAGCTGGCCGGCCGTCAATCCGGTGCGTCTTACCAAGACATCCAGGGGCACGGGATCGAAATCGAGCCGGGCGAGCACGCGCGATGTCAGCGCATCCGGCCCGTCCTGCACCAGATCGGTGCACACCGGCTTCGTTTCCATCAGGTTTTGCGTGGCCGGTGGCGCGGGCTGCGCGGTTGTGATCTCTTCCACGATGTCCTCCAGGGATTCCACCAGTTTGGCGCCCTGGCGAATCAGGGCGTGACACCCCCGTGCCAGGGGATTGTGGATGGAGCCCGGGACGGCGAAGACCTCCCGGCCCTGTTCCAGGGCCAGGCGCGCGGTGATGAGGGAACCGCTGCGCAGGGCGGCCTCGGTGACCAGGACGCCCAGGCTCAGGCCGCTGATGATGCGGTTGCGGCGGGGAAAGTGGCGCGCCCGCGGCGGCGTGCCCGGCGCCAGTTCCGTGACAAGTGCCCCCTGCAGGCACAGCCGCCGCGCCAGTTTGCGATGCCCGGCGGGATAGACACGGTCCGGACCCGTGCCGGTGACTGCGATGCTGTTGCCGCCGGCATCCAGGGCCCCTTCATGGGCCGCGGCATCGATGCCCATTGCCAGGCCACTGGTGATGGTCAGGCCGCAGGCGACCAGGGCACGGGCGAATTCATAGGCGGTCTCCCGTCCCGCCGGCGTGGGGTTGCGGCTGCCCACCACGGCGAGCTGGGGAGACGCCAGCAGGGCCGGATCGCCGCAGACATAGAGCAGGAGCGGCGGGTCGGGAATGGCACGCAGGGATGCGGGATAGCAGGGGTCGTTCAGGACGACGATGTGCCGGTCGGGCTGCTTCAGCCAGTCCAGGTCACGCTCCACGGCGCGATAATCGGGGCCGCGCGCAAGGATCCGGCGCAGGCGGGTCGCTGCGCCGGCGGTCGCCAGGGCCTCGTCGCCGGCGGCGAGTGCCGCAGCCGGGGAGGCGAATCGATCCAGCAGCCACAGACAGGCCCTGGGTCCGAGGCCCGGCACATGATGCAGTGCCAGCCAGGGGTGCAATGCTTCCGTGTCGCGTGTCATGACCTCCCTGTCCAGACATGAGGAATACGGCCATCAGTATACAACAACACATGTCCTGTGCGGCCGCCGCCGGCCGGTCCCTTCATCAAGGGCGTGGGAGGATGCGTATGCCTTCGCAGGGTCGCCCCGGGGAGCGCTCAGGGGGTGGCGAAGCTGTCCAGAACGCGCATGTCGCGCCGAGACTCCATGACGAGGGCATAGCTGACGCGGTCGAAGACGCGCACCACCATCACGGCGCCGGCACGCTCGCTGGGAAGCTGTACCTTTCTGCCCCTTTTGGGCTCGATGGTGTCGCGGACGATTTCGCCCGTCCTGTAGACTGCCAGCACATGTCCCTTTTCCAGGCCGTCGCGCGTCCCCTTGTTCAGTACCACGGTATGGTACTGGCCGATGCGGGAGACGCCGTCCAGCACCGAGATGATCCGGCCTTCGATGGGGAAGTCGGGCGCGTGAGGGAGAAAGTAGGGTTCCAGCCTTTCCTCTTCCCGCATGGGGACGAGGCGGTCACCGATGAGCACCTCGCGAGTGGCCTCGCCGACGCGCACCGAGCTGGGATCACCGAAGCGCAGGACCTTCGCCGTGGCGAGCTGCATGGCCTCGTAGCCCAGTATGTCCCTTTTCTTGGCGTCGGGGTCACGGTAGGCCTTGCCCGGGCGGATGATCATGTAGGCGGTGCCATCTTCGGGCCGCAGGCCCCGCGCATAGACCTTGTCGCCACTGGCGCTGATGAGGCTGCCTTCATCCTGGGCGACGATATACCCCGTGCGTTCCAGTTCCTCCCGGCTGAATACCCGCGGGTAGAGCAGGAATTGCTGGATGGCGCTCATGGGGATGGTGGGGATGGCCTGGCGCAGCGGGGTGATGCGCTTCTTGGGGGAAAGCTTGACGGTGGGGCGGCCGCGGCTCAGGGTGAGGCGCGGGCGGCCGTCGGCATCATAGTGCAGACTGATGACATCGCCGGGGTAGATGAGATGGGGGTTGGCGATGGCCGGATTGATTTCCCAGATTTCCGGCCACTTCCAGGGATCCTGGAGAAAGCGTGCCGAGATGTCCCACAAGGTGTCACCCTTGACCACCACGTAGCGCTCGGGATGGCCGGGCTTCAATTGCACCGTATCCGCCATCGCCGCGGTGGCGAAGGCAAGTGCCATCGCCAGCCACAGGCTCACCACTCTGTTCGTCATGCGCGCACCCTGTCTCAATGGGGGAGGGGTTCCGGAAGTCGGTTCGAGTTTACCATGGACATCGCTTACACCACTTTATAGCGTGCATCGTGTAAAATCCTTTAAGATCTTCCTGCTGGCTCCGTTATGGGGCTTTTATTGATTGACGGTCATCGTGTAGCCTGGATACAGGCCTGTGGAGGGCCGGAATCCATGGAGAAACGCCATTTGTCCAGGATTTCGCTTCATCCGGGCAACCCATGTCATGGATTTGGGTGACTCTCAATAGTTGCTGGATACCACAAAATCGCCACCCGATATGGCCCTGCTTCACATTTTGCACTATCCGGATCCCCGCCTGCGGGTGAAGGCCGCGCCGGTGGACCAGGTTGACGAGGCGGTGCGCCGGCTCGTCGACGACATGTTCGAGACCATGTACGATGCGCCGGGTATCGGTCTGGCGGCCCCCCAGGTGAACGTGGCGCGGCGCATCATCGTGCTGGATGTCAGCGAGAAGCGGGATGAACCCCTGGCCCTGATCAATCCCGAGATCCTCCATCAGGAGGAGCGTGAGAAGATGGAGGAGGGCTGTCTGTCGGTGCCCGGCATCTATGAAATGGTGGAAAGGGCGGCGCGCATCCGGGTCAGGGCCCTGGATCCCGATGGCCGACCCTTCGAAATGGAGGCGGAGGGGCTGCAGGCGGTGTGCATCCAGCACGAGATCGATCATCTGGACGGGCGGCTCTTCGTCGATTACCTCACGGAAATGAAACGGCGCCGCATCCGCAAGAAGCTGGAGAAGCTGCGTCGCCATACCATGTAACGCGACTGGATGGGGTGCTGGATGGGGTACAGGCGGGTCCCGGGCCCGCCTCCGAATCCGCGGCCATCATCCCTGCACATCATGTCTGAGAAACCCAGAATCCTCTTCGCCGGTACGCCCGAGTTTGCCGCGATCCCCCTGGGGGCCCTGCTGGAACGGGGTTATCCCGTGGTGGCGGTCCTGACCCAGCCGGACCGGCCCGCCGGCCGGGGGCGCCGGCTCACCCCAAGCCCGGTGAAGCGGCTTGCCCGGGCCCATCGCCTGCCCGTGCTGCAGCCCCGGACCCTGCGCGATGATGCGGTGCTGGCCTCACTGGGCGCCTGGGATGCCGATCTCATGGTGGTGGCCGCCTACGGCCTGTTGTTGCCGCCGCCGGTGCTGGCCCTGCCGCGCCTGGGATGCATCAATATCCACGCCTCCCTTCTGCCCCGCTGGCGCGGCGCAGCGCCCATCCAGCGGGCCATCCTGGCGGGCGATGAGGAGACCGGCATCACCATCATGCAGATGGACGAGGGCCTGGACACGGGCCCCATACTCCACGCGGTTTCCTGTCCCATCGAGCCCGGGGATACCGCGGCAACGCTGCATGACCGCCTCGCGGCCCTGGGTGCCCGGGCGCTGCTGGAGGCCCTGGAGTTCATGATGCAGGATCGTCTGGTGCCACGACCCCAGGACGAACGTCATGCCTGCTTCGCGCCCAAGATCAGCAAGGCGGAAGCCTGCCTGGACTGGACCCTGCCGGCCGTTGACCTGGAACGCCGCGTGCGGGCCTTCGATCCCTGGCCGGTGGCGTACACCACGCTGGCCGGCCGGCCCTTGCGGATATGGCGGGCGCGGGTGGTTGGGCCGATTCCGCCCGCGCCGCCGGGTACCGTGGTGACGGCGGACAGGGCGGGTCTCACCGTGGCGACGGGCGAGGGCGGACTGTGCCTGCTGGAAGTGCAGCCCGCGGGGGGGCGCCGCATGGCGGTGGCCGATTATCTCAATGCCCGCCGGATCCGGCCCGGCCAGGTCATGGGCGGCCACGCGATGGACGGTACGCCCGGCGGTGCCTGAACCATGACACCGCGTGCCGCCGCCGCCCGCGTGTTGCGGGAGGTCTGCAGTCGCGGCCGATCCCTGTCTGCCGTGTTGTCCGTCCAAGCCTCGCACGTTGCCGAAGGGGACCGTGCCCTGCTCCAGGAGCTGTGTTACGGCGTCCTGCGCTGGCAGCCGCGGCTCGATTTCCTGCTGCGCCAGCTCCTGCGCAAGCCGCTCAAAGAGCGCGACGGGGAGATCCGCTGGCTGCTGCTGCTGGGCCTGTACCAGATCCTTTTCATGCGTGTGCCGGCGCATGCCGCCGTCGCGGCCTCCGTGGCGGCCGCCGCCGAACTGGACAGGCCGGGTCTCAAGGGGCTTGTCAACGGGGTATTGCGCAATTTCCTGCGCCGGCGTGAGTCACTGCTGGGGCGTTGTGCGGCCGACGAGACAGCGCATTTCGCCCATCCCGCCTGGTTCATTGCCATGTTGCGCGAGGCCTGGCCCGAGGACTGGCAGGCCATTCTTGCGGCCAACAACGCGCGCCCGCCGCTGGTCCTGCGGGTCAACCGCTTGCGCGCCTCGCGCGATATTTGCCGGACGGAACTGGCCGAGGCGGGCCTTGCGGCCCGTCCCCTGCGGCATGTTCCCACGGGCCTGGTCCTGGCGCGCGCCGTGGATGTGACGCGCCTGCCGGGTTTTGCCGAGGGCCTTCTCTCGGTCCAGGATGGCGCCGCACAGCTGGCGGCGGGACTGCTGGATCTGGCACCGGGGCAGCGGGTGCTGGATGCCTGTGCCGCGCCCGGCGGCAAGACCTGTCACATTCTGGAGACAGAACCCGGTCTGGCGGAGGTGGTGGCCCTGGACAGCGATGCCATGCGCTGTGAAAAGATCGAGGAGAATCTGCAGCGCCTGGGACTGCGGGCGCAAGTGGTATGCGGTGATGCCGCGACACCCGCGCAATGGTGGGACGGGCGTCCTTTCGATCGCATCCTGCTGGATGCGCCCTGCACCGCCAGCGGCATTGTCCGGCGGCGTCCCGACATCAAGTGTCAGCGTCGCGCCGATGATGTGACATCACTGGCGGCGCAGCAGAAAAGGCTGCTGCAGGGCTTGTGGCCCTTGCTCAAGGGAGGCGGTATGCTGTTGTATGCCACCTGCTCCGTGTTTCCACGGGAAAACGTGGCGCAGATGCAGGCGTTCTTCGCCGCCTGCAGCGATGCGCAGCACTGTCCCATCGTGGCTCCCTGGGGACGTGCGCTGGCAGTGGGACGCCAGATTCTCCCGGGCGAGGCTGGCGGCGAGGACGGGATGGACGGATTCTATTATGCTCTGGCGAAAAAACGATCGGCACGGGGTCGGTAGCGCCGCGGGCGCGTGCTGCGGCGGCATCGCCGTGATGACGGGCATGGCGGCCGGGCTTGTGCCCGCCGGCCCGGGGCGCCGGTCCCCCGTGGGCCTGGTCCTGCTGGGCGTGGTGTGCGTACTGCCGTTGATCTTGTGGCAGGGCAGCGCACACGCCGGGGACAACGTGGCAATCGACAGCGTCCGCGTGGAGCTGGACGATGAAGTGCTGTATCTCAACGCCGCCGTCAAATACCGCCTGACCCCGCCCATGGTGGATGCCCTGCACGAAGGGGTGCCCCTGACCATGCTGCTGTCCATCGAGATCGTGCGCCGCCGCGACTGGTGGCCGGATGACGTGGAAGCGCGCCTGGAGCAGCGTTATCGCCTGGAGTACAACGCGCTGACCCGGCAATACCTCTTGACCAATCTCAACAGCGGTTCGCAGTTCCGCTTTCCTTCCCTGGAAGCGGCCATCTCGGTGCTGGGGACCGTGGTGCGCCTGCCCTTGCTGGACCGCAATCTTCTGCGTGAGGACGCGAGCTATTACGGCCGGCTCCAGATCCGGCTCGACGAGGAGGCCCTGCCGGTACCCCTGCGCCTGCTCTCCTACCTGTCCGCCGACTGGCACCTGAAAAGCGAGTGGTACACATGGCGACTGGATTTCTGAGACGCCTCGGCAACAGTATCGTGCCGGTCCTGGCACTGTTCCTGCTGCTCGTCTTTTCCCTCTACCTGATGAGCGCGGCCACCGAGAACTCGGAGCGTTTCGGGCGCATCTATCTGACCCTGCTGTTCATCAACATCATGGCCCTGATTCTGCTGCTGGCACTCATCGGCGCCAACCTCGTGAGGCTGGTGCGCCAGTACCGCAGCGGGGCCACGGGTTCACGCCTGACCCTGCGGCTGATGGTGGTGTTCGTGGTGATCGCCATGGGGCCTGTTTCCGTGGTGTATTATTTCTCCCTGCAGTTCATCGAACGTGGCATCGACAGCTGGTTCGATGTGCATATCGAAGAGGCCTTCGACGACGCCCTGGCACTGAGCCGCGATTCCCTCGACGAGCGCAAGCGCGAATACCTGCGCCGCACACAGGCCATCGTCGATGAGATCTCGCTCCTGCCCGATGACCAGGTGGCCCTGCTGCTGGACGATCTGCGTGCCAGGCACGAGGCCGACGAACTGACCCTGCTGGCGAATCTTGAGCGCATCATCGCTTCCAGCAGCAGCGATCCCACCCGCCTGCTGCCCGACCTGCCCGGCGACGAAATTCTGCGCCGCGTCCTCCAGGACAGCGACTACATCGGCATCGATGCGCTGGGAGAACGGGGGCTGCACATGCGGGTGGTGACGGCGCTGCCCGGAGCCGATCCCGCCGCCGGAAGGCGCATCCTCAGCGCCCTGTATCCCATCTCGCCCCAGGTCCAGGCGCTGGCCAATAATGTCCAGCAGGCCTACCAGCGTTATCAGCAGCTCACTTACCTGCGCACGCCACTCAAGTTCAGCTTCATACTGACCCTGTCCCTGGTGCTGTTGACCACCCTCCTGTTCGCCGTGTGGGCGGCCTTTTTCTCCGCACGACGGCTGGTGGCCCCGATCCGGGTGCTGGCCATGGGCACGCGCGCGGTGGCCGGTGGTGACTACGAAAGGCGCCTGCCGCAGCATTCCGGGGATGAGCTGGGCTTTCTGGTGAAGTCCTTCAACGAGATGACGGAAAAGATCGCGCGTGCCCGTGCCGAGGTGGAACAGAGCCAGCGCCAGGCAGAGGGCGAGCGTGCCTACCTCCGCGCCGTGCTGGGCAGGCTTTCTTCAGGCGTGCTGACACTGGACCGCAATCACGTCATTCACACCGTCAATGCCGCTGCCGGCCAGATACTCGGCGTGGATCTGAAGCGCTATGTCGGCAGGCCCCTGGCCGAGGTGGGCGATGCCAACCGCTACCTCGGGCACTTCGTCGAGGCGCTCAAGCACCAGCTGGAGAGCGGCCGGGAATGGCGTCAGGAGATCAACCTGTTTGGTGCCGGCGGCCGCCAGGTGCTCATGTGCCGGGGCACCACCCTGCCGGCGGAAGGGGGACGTCCGGCCGGCTACGTGATCGTGGTGGAAGATATCACCGCGCTGGTGCAGGCGCAGCGCGATGCCGCCTGGGGGGAAGTGGCGCGGCGCCTCGCCCACGAGATCAAGAACCCGCTCACGCCCATCCGTCTCTCCGCCGAGCGCCTGCGGCACAAATACCTGGGCAGGATGAGCCCCGAGGATGCCGAGGTGCTGAAGCGTTCCACGCATACCATCGTGCAGCAGGTCGAGGTGATGAAGGAGATGGTGAAGGCCTTTTCCGAGTACGCGCGCACGCCCCGTCTGGAGTTGCGCCGTTGCGACCTCAACGCCTTGATCGGCGAGGTGCTGGACCTTTACCGGGGTGACGAAAGGGGCGATGAGGAAGCGCTGCGGATCTGCACCGACCTGGCGCCCGAGCTGCCGTTGATCAAGATCGACAGCGGCCGTATCCGGCAGTTGCTCCACAATCTCATCAAGAACGCCCAGGAAGCGGCGGAGCAGGGCGCGTGCCAGCTTACCATCCGCACACGGCGGGTCCAGGATGGCGGCCTGGAGATGATCGAGCTGCAGGTGCGCGACAATGGCCCGGGGATTCCCGAGGAACTCATGGGTCGTTTTTTCGAGCCTTATGTGACCACCAAGCCCAAGGGCAGCGGCCTGGGGCTGGCCGTAGTGAAAAAGATCGTCGAAGAGCACGGCGGCATGATCCGGGCTGAGAATCCGCCCGAAGGCGGTGCTGCGATCATCGTGCGTCTGCCGCTGGAGAATCCCTTCCAGCAGCCAATGCCCCGTGACAGTGGCGGAGGGCTGGAGATGAGCGATGAATGCCCCGGGGCCGGGACAGATGGCGACGGCATCGACGGGGGCGCGGGGGGGGGCGCCTCGCAAACGAGAGGGAAAAGGGCCTCATGAGCGTCGTGTCTCCCATCCCCTCCTATATCCTGGTGATCGACGACGAGCCGGACATCCGGGAAACCATCAAGGAGATCCTGGAGGACGAAGGTTACGAAGTGGGCCTGGCGGAGGATGCCGCGCACGCCCGCGAGGCCCTGCGCCAGCGCCGTCCCGACCTGATTCTCCTGGATGTCTGGCTGCCGGATGACGACGGCATCACGCTGCTCAAGGAATGGTCGGAAGGCCAGGCTCTGGTGGCGCCGGTGATCATGATCTCCGGTCATGGCACGGTGGAGACCGCGGTGGAGGCGACCCGGCTGGGTGCCTATGATTTCGTCGAGAAACCCCTGTCTCTGTCCAAGCTGCTGCTGGTGGTGCAGCGCGCCCTGGAGGCGGAGCGCCTGCGGCGCGAAAACATCGGCCTGCGCAAGTTCATCCGGCCGCAACCCGATCCCATCGGTGACAGCGCGGTGATGCGCGAGCTGCGCCAGCAGGTGCAGCGCATCGCCCGGCACAATGCCTGGGTGCTCATCAGTGGCGAGCCCGGCAGCGGCAAGGAGCTGTTCGCCCGTTACCTGCACCGCTGCAGCCCCCGCGCGGAGCGGCCCTTCGTCGAGGTGGGCGTGGCCGCCATCTCCGGTGAACACGCCGCCACGGAGCTGTTCGGCAGCGAAGAGGGTGGACGCATCAGCTATGGCTATCTGGAACAGGCCCATGGCGGCACGCTGTTTCTCGGCGAGGTGGCGGACATGGATCCCGCCGTCCAGGCGAAGCTCCTTGGCTCCCTGGAAACCAGGACCTTTCTGCGCGTCGGCGGCAGCGTGCCGGTGGAGTTCGACGTGCGGGTGGTCGCTGCAACCCATCGTGACCTGGAAGGAGAAGTGCGTGCCGGTCGTTTCCGCGAGGATCTCTATTACCAGCTCAACGTCGTGCCGCTGCGCATTCCGCCCTTGCGGGAACACAGCGACGACATTCCGGAGCTGCTGACCTATTATGTCGAGCTGTTCGCCGAGCAGGAGCGGCTGCCCGCACGGCGTTTCTCCGCGGCCGCCCTCAAGCGCCTGCGCCAGTACCCGTGGCCGGGGAACGTGCGCGAGCTGAAGAACCTGGTGCAGCGCCTGCTGATCCTGTGCCGCGGCGAGGAGATCACCCTGGAGGACGTGGAAACCGCGCTGGGGGTGCGCGACAAGCCGGTGGAGGCCGAGATCGCCGTGGCGTTCGATTCCCCGCTGCGCGCCGCGCGCAAGCAGTTCGAAAAGGCCTACTTCGAGTACCAGCTCGCGGTGAGCGGCGGCAACATCAGCAAGGTGGCGCAGGTCGCGGGGATAGAGCGCACCCATCTCTACCGCAAGCTGCGCGAGCTGGGCATCAAGTGAGCCATGGCCTTGGCCGCGCGCCCCGTGTTAAATTCTTCCCGCCATATTCGGGTTCGGCGCCTTCGTGCGCAAATGACATGACAGCTTCGACGGGCAGTCTATGAAGATCATCATTCTGGGGGCGGGCCAGGTGGGGTCCTCGGTGGCGGAAAACCTGGCGCGGGAGGAAAACGACATCACCGTCGTGGACCACGACGCCCAGCGCCTGCACGAACTCCAGGACCGGCTGGACCTGCGCACCGTGGCCGGGCACGCCTCGCATCCCGACGTGCTGGAGCGGGCCGGGGCGGAAGACGCGGACATGGTCATCGCCGTCACCAACAGTGACGAGACCAACATGGTTGCCTGCCAGGTGGCCTATACCCTCTTTCACACGCCCACCAAGATCGCCCGGGTACGGGCCAGGGGCTATCTCGACCACAGCCAGCTGTTCACCCAGGAGGCCCTGCCCATCGACATGCTCATCAGCCCCGAGCAGGCGGTGATCGACCAGGTGGAACGCCTGATCCAGTATCCCGGTGCCCTGCAGGTGCTGGATTTCGCCGGCGGCCGGGTGCGGCTGGTGGCGGTGCGGGCCTACTACGGCGGTCCGCTGGTGGGGCATGAGCTGCGCGAACTCAAGGAGCACATGCCCGCGGTGGAGAGCCGGGTGGCGGCCATCTTCCGCCGCGGGATGCCCATCACGCCCCAGGGGGACACGGTCATCGAGGTGGACGACGAGGTCTTCTTCATCGCCGCCACGGAGAATATCCGTGCCGTGATGAGCGAGCTGCGCCGCCTGGACAAGCCGGTCAAGCGTGTCATGGTGGTGGGCGGCGGCAACATCGGCAAGGGACTGGCGGCAACCCTGGAAGACAGG
Source organism: Gammaproteobacteria bacterium (assembly GCA_026981935.1). Taxonomy (GTDB): domain Bacteria; phylum Pseudomonadota; class Gammaproteobacteria; order SZUA-140; family SZUA-140; genus S012-109. Next base: position 26,598 of record JALSIC010000098.1, on the reverse strand, counting down.
TACCAGCTCAAGCTCATCGAGCGCAATCCCGCGCGGGTGGCCATGCTGTCCGAGGCACTGGACAGGACACTGGTGCTGCAGGGCGATGCGGCGGACGAGGAACTCCTGGTGGAGGAGAACATAGAGAACACCGACGTCTTCTGTGCCGTGACCAACGACGACGAGGCCAACATCCTGTCCGCCATGCTGGCCAAGCGCCTGGGCGCCCGCAAGGTGATGGCGCTGATCAACCGCGCCGCCTACGTGGACCTGGTGGAAAGCAGTGACATCGATATCGCCATCTCGCCCCAGCTGGCCACCATCGGCGGTCTGCTGGCCCACGTGCGCCGTGGAGACGTGGTGGTGGTGCATTCCCTGCGCCGCGGCGCGGCGGAGGCCATCGAGGCGGTGGCCCATGGCGACGAACGTTCGTCCAAGGTGGTGGGGCGGGCCATCGAGGACATCAAGCTGCCGCCGGGGACCACCATCGGGGCCATCGTCCGTGGCGAGGAGGTGATCATGGCGCATCACGACACCGTCATCGAGGCCGACGACCATGTGATCCTCTTTCTGGTGGACAAGAAGCGCATCACGGAGGTGGAGCGCCTGTTCCAGGTGGGGGTGACGTTCCTGTGAGCGGCGCGGGCTTCGCCACGGATGCGGCGGCGCGTTGCCTGGCCGGGCGCTGAGGACACATGCAATACCGCGCCATTGCCAAGATCGTCGGTGTCCTGCTGACCATTTTCAGCCTCACCATGCTGCCGCCGGCGCTGGTGGCCTGGGCCTATGACGAGCAGACCGTGTGGCTCTTCCTGCAGGTGTTTGCGGCCACCCTGCTGTCCGGTCTTCTGCTATGGTTTCCGGTACGTCGCTACCAGCGTGACCTGCGTCTGCGCGACGGCTTCATGGTGGTGGTGCTGTTCTGGGTGGTACTGGGCCTGTTTGGCGCGCTGCCCTTCCTGTATGCCAGTCCCGAACTGGGGCTGAAACCGGTGGATGCGGTTTTCGAGTCGCTGTCCGGACTCACCACCACCGGCGCCACCGTGATCGTCGGTCTCGACGACCTGCCCCGCTCCCTGCTCTATTACCGTCAGCAGCTGCAATGGCTGGGCGGGATGGGCATCATCGTCCTGGCGGTGGCCATTCTGCCCATGCTGGGGGTCGGCGGCATGCAGCTCTACCGGGCCGAGACGCCCGGCCCCATGAAGGACAACAAGCTCACCCCGCGTATCACCGAGACAGCCAAGGCCTTGTGGTACATCTACCTGGGGCTGACCGTTCTCTGTGCTGTCGCCTACTGGACAGCGGGTATGAACCTGTTCGACGCCGTGGCCCACAGTTTTTCCACCGTGGCTATCGGCGGCTATTCCACCCACGATGCCAGCATGGGCTATTTCAACAGTGCCGTCATCGAGGGCGTGGCCGTGGTGTTCATGCTGCTTGCGGGAGTGAATTTCGCCCTGCATTTCCTTGCCTGGCGCAACCTGAGCCTGCGGCCCTATTTCAGCGATCCCGAGTTCAAGACCTATATCAGCGTGCTCTCCATCACCGCCGTTATCACTTCCAGTTACCTGTATTATTCGGGCACGTTCTCTTCTTTCGGCAGCGCGCTCCATCATGGCATCTTCCAGGCGGTCTCCATCGGCACCACCACGGGTTTCACCACGGCCGAATATCACATGTGGCCTTCTTTCCTGCCGGTCCTGTTGCTGCTCACCAGTTTCATCGGCGGTTGCGCCGGATCCACGGGAGGCGGGCTCAAGGTGATCCGCGTGCTGCTCCTGCTCAAGCAGGGCATGCGCGAGATCCGGCGCCTCATCCACCCCAACGCCCATTTCATGGTCAAGGTGGGCGGCAAGTCCCTGCCCCGCGAAGTGATGGATTCGGTATGGGGGTTTTTCTCCCTGTACGTCATCTGTTTTTCCGTCATGTCCCTGATCCTTGCCGCCACCGGGCTAGACCTCATTACCGCATTCTCCGCCGTGGCGGCCTGCATCAACAACCTGGGGCCGGGGCTGGGCGACGTGGGATCCAACTACGCCGGGCTCAACGATACGGCGAAATGGGTGCTGTGCGTGGCCATGTTGCTGGGACGCCTCGAGATCTTTACCCTGCTGGTATTGTTCACCCCGACCTTCTGGCGCAAATGAGGGAGACAGGAAGAGACAGACCATGAGTCAGGAAACACGTGCGAAGTGGGATCGTATCTATCTCGGACGGGACGAGGCCCCGCCACGACCGGCGGCCGTGCTGCGTGACAACCTGCATCTTCTGCCGGCTGCGGGAAAGGCGCTGGAGCTCGCCTGCGGCCTGGGAGGCAACGCCCTGCTGCTGGCCCGCCAGGGCCTGGTGACAGAAGCCTGGGACATCTCGCCAGTAGCCGCGGAGCGTCTCGCCGCCATGGCCCGGGCACAAGGCCTGGCCTTGCGTACCGCGGCCCGCGACGTGGTGGCCTATCCCCCCCCGCCGGCGAGTTACGATGTCATCGTGGTGACGCATTTCCTGGAACGCGCCCTCTGTCCCTGTCTGGTGAAGGCATTGCGTCCCGGCGGGCTGCTGTTCTATCAGACCTTCACCCGGGAAGCGGTGGACGACAGCGGTCCGTCCAACCCCGGCTTTCGCCTGGCGCCCAACGAGCTGTTGTCCCTCTTCGCCGGACTGCGCATCGTGGCCTATCGCGAGGAAGGCCGCCTGGGTGACGTGGGCCGGGGATTTCGCAACGAGGCCATGCTGGTGGCCTTGAAGGCGCCGGCCGTCGATGATGGATGAGCGCGCGCGGTTCTTTTCATGACACATCCCTCATCGCCCTTGCGGCGACATGACCATTCCTGTCGAACTCACGCACCGAAGGGTCTCTGCCTGACGCACTCTGCCTGATGCACTCTGTTTGACGCGCGCTTGCCGTCAGGCGCCGCAGACGTTACAGTGACCGGTTCTTTCCGCCGATGATATCGTCTGAGTGCCCTTCGACGGCACAACCCTGCGAGGCCTATGGAAAAATTCATCCAACGACTGCGCCGGCGCGTGCTGCTCTGCGACGGCGGCACCGGCACCCTGATCCAGGCCGAGGACTGGGATCTGGAAAAGGACTTTCTCGGCCTGGAGAACTGTTCCGAGATCCTGTGCCGGACGCGGCCCGATTTCGTGCGCCGTGTGCATCAGACCTATTTCGAGGCCGGTGCCGACTGCGTGGAGACCAATACCTTCGGCGCCAACCGGGTGGTGCTGGCGGAGTTCGGCCTTGAGGCACAGGCCCTGGAACTCAACCGCCTGGCGGCAACGCTGGCCCGCGAGGTGGCGGACGGTTTCGCCCGTGCCGACTGGCCCCGATACGTGCTGGGATCCATAGGCCCCGGCACCAAGCTGTGCAGCCTGGGACACATCGACTACGATACCCTGGAAGCCTCCTATGCCGAGCAGGCCCGTGGCCTGCTGGAGGGCGGCGTGGATGCCTTCCTCCTCGAGACGCACCAGGACCTCCTGACCCTGAAGGCCGCGGTCAACGGCTGCAGGATCGCCCGCCGCGAACTGGGACGGGAGGATGTGCCCATTCTGACCCAGGTCACCATCGAGACCACCGGCAGCATGCTGGTGGGTTCCGACATCGCCTGTGCCGTGACCAGCCTGGCGGCCCTGGAAGTGGACGGCATCGGGCTCAACTGCGCCACGGGCCCCACCGAAATGGCGGAGCATGTGCAATACCTGGGCGAGAACTGGCCGGGCCTCATCTCGGTGATGCCCAACGCGGGTCTGCCCATGCTGGTGGAGGGCCGTACCGAATATCCCCTGACGCCCCAGGAGCTGGCCGAGTGGCAGCAGCGCTTCGTCGAGGAGGACGGCGTCAATCTCATCGGCGGGTGCTGCGGCACCACGCCCGAGCACATCGCCGTCCTGCGCGCCATGCTGGATGCGCGTCCCGATCCCGCTCCCCGACCCAGGCAGGTGACCCTCACCCCTGCGGTGAGTTCCCTCTATACCTCGGTGCCCCTGCGCCAGGAGAACGCCGTCTTCGCCATCGGCGAGCGTTCCAACGCCAACGGCTCCAAGCGCTTTCGCGAACTGCTCGCCGAGGAAGACTGGGACGCCCTGGTGGGTATCGGCCGGGAGCAGGTCAAGGAGGGCTCTCATGCCCTGGACGTCTGCGTGGCCTACGTGGGCCGCCCCGAGGCGCAGGACATGTACGAACTCGTCTCCCGCTATCGCGGCCAGATCACCGTGCCCCTGGTCATCGATTCCACCGAGACGCCCGTGATCGAGACCGCCCTGAAACTGCTGGGAGGCAAGAGCATCATCAATTCCATCAATTTCGAGGACGGCGAGGAAAAGGCCGCCACCATTCTCGCCTATGCGAAGAAATACGGGGCGGCGGTGGTGGCGCTGACCATCGACGAAGAGGGCATGGCCAAGGAGGTGGATCGCAAGCTGGCCATCGCCCATCGCCTCTACGAGTTCGCCGTGGAGCGCCATGGCCTGCCGCCGTCGGATCTCATGTTCGATCCCCTCACCTTCACCATCTGCACCGGGGTGGAGGAGGACCGCGATCACGGCGTCAATACCCTGGAGGCCATCGAGCGCATCGCCCGGGAACTGCCCGAGTGCCAGATCCTGCTGGGCCTGTCCAACATCTCCTTCGGCCTCAAGCCCGCCGCGCGTCACGTGCTGAACTCCGTGTTTCTCCATCATGCCCAGCAGCGGGGTATGACCGCCGCCATCATCCATGTCTCCAAGATCATGCCCCTGCACAAGATCCCGGAGGAACAGCGCGAGGCGGCGGAGGACCTGATCTTCAATCGCCGTCGCGACGGCCAGGACCCCCTGCTGCGTTTCGTCGATCTCTTCAAGAACGTCAGTGAATCCACGGCGGTGCAGCGCAAGCCGGCCACCATCGAGGAAGCCCTCAAGCAGCGCATCATCGATGGCGACAAGCAGGGCCTGGAGGCGGATCTCGAACGCGCCATGGAGAAATACACGCCCCTGCAGATCATCAACGAGCTGCTGCTGGACGGCATGCGGGTGGTGGGCGAGCTGTTCGGTTCGGGGGAAATGCAACTGCCTTTCGTACTGCAGTCGGCGGAGACCATGAAGGCCGCCGTGGCCTGGCTGGAACCCCACATGGAAAAGGTGGAGGGCCAGGAGAAGGGCATCCTCGTGCTGGCCACGGTGAAGGGCGATGTCCATGACATCGGCAAGAACCTGGTGGACATCATTCTCACCAACAATGGTTACAAGGTCGTCAACCTGGGCATCAAGCAGCCCATCGCCAACATCATGGAGGCGGCGCGTCAGCATGCCGCCGATGCCGTGGGCATGTCGGGACTGCTGGTCAAGTCCACGGTGATCATGAAGGACAATCTGGAGGAGATGAAGCGCGCCGGCCTCGATATCCCCGTGCTGCTGGGTGGCGCGGCGCTGACCCGGCGCTATGTGGAGGAAGACTGCCGTCGGGCCTATACCGATCCGGACAAGGTCCACTATGCCAAGGATGCCTTCAGCGGACTCAAGATCATGGACCGGATCATGGAAGAGAAGGCGAAGGAAGGGAAATGAGGGCATCGCGCATGGATTGTACGGGCCTTCCGAAATGCAGGAAGCGTGATGGCGAGAAAACATGGCTTGCTGTCACGCATGACGCATGATTCATCACTCGGCACCCGCCAGGTCAGGTAAAACTGCCATGCAACTTGCTTTTCTCCGTCATGCCTGAACCATCGCCGTCGGCCCTTCCGCCCCTGGAGAACTGGCGCGAGGAGAAGCAGGCCGCCTACCTCTATCGTCTCGTGGCAACACGGGAACGTGACGAGAACAAGGCCCGCCTGTTCCGGGCGCTGGCCGAGGCCGCCGAGGCCCAGGCCGCGATCTGGGCGCGCCAGCTGGAAGCGTCGGGTACCGCCGTCCCCGAGAGCCTGGAGCTGACACCGCGCATCCGCATCGTGGCCTGGCTCATCAGGGTGCTGGGTCCCCGGGCCATCCGCCCCGTTCTCGCGGCCATGAAAGTGCGCGGCCTGTCCGTCTACAGCGCGGGCGGCCATCTCGCCGCCGGCCATCCCATGCCCACCAGCGTGGAGGAAGTGGGTTACCGCCACAGCAGCCTCGGAGGCGGCGGCAATCTGCGCGCCGCCGTCTTCGGCGTCAACGACGGCCTGGTGTCCAATGCCAGCCTGGTGCTGGGCGTGGCGGGGGCGACATCCAATGCCGAGATCGTTCTCATGAGCGGCGTGGCGGGGCTCATCGCCGGGGCCGCCTCCATGGCGGCAGGCGAATATGTCTCGGTGCGCTCCCAGCGGGAACTCTACGAATATCAGATCCAGCTCGAACGCGAGGAACTGGAACAATACCCCGAGGAGGAGGCCGAGGAACTGGCCCTGATCTACAACGCCCGCGGCGTGGACATGGAGCAGGCCCGGCGCATCGCCGCCGACATGCTCAGGGATCCGGAGCACGCCCTGGATACCCTGGCGCGCGAGGAACTGGGACTCAATCCCGATGACCTGGGCTCGCCCCTGGGAGCGGCCGCGGCTTCTTTCATCTCCTTTGCCCTGGGGGCCTTGCTGCCCTTGTTGCCCTTCCTCTACGGCGGCGCGGCGCAGCCCCTTTTCTATACCATACTCATCACGGTGTTCAGCCTCTTCGCCGTGGGCGCCCTCCTCAGCCTGTTCACCGGCCGGGGTGCGGTGCGCGGCGGCCTGCGCATGGTACTCATCGGCGGCAGTGCCGGTCTGCTCACCTGGCTCGTTGGCACCCTGCTGGGGGTGAGCCTGCTCTGACAGGGGGAATGCATGATGCGTGACAAGTGATGTGTATCTCCATTCCACCATCACCATCACCCGTTACGCGTCGTTCATCGCCACCTTTACCTCCATCCCGCGCGGATGCTAGGGTTCCGGTTTTGGCAGCGAAGGTGACGCCATGACGGATTTCTATCCGGACATCAGGCCTTATGTGCAGCACAGTCTCGCCGTGGAGCCACCCCATGTGCTCCATGTGGAGGAATGCGGCAATCCCGGGGGCTTGCCGGTGCTGGTGGTGCACGGTGGCCCGGGGGCGGGGTGCGAGCCCTATCAGCGGCGCTTTTTCGACCCCGAGGTTTACCGCATCATCCTCTTCGACCAGCGCGGCTGCGGCCGTTCAAGTCCCCACGCCGAGCTGACGGGCAACACCACCCAGGCCCTGGTGAGCGACATGGAAGCGATCCGCGAGCACCTGGGGATCGATGCCTGGCTCTTGTTCGGCGGCTCCTGGGGCTCCACCCTGAGCCTGGTCTATGCCGAGACGCACCCCGATCGGGTATTGGGCCTGATCCTGCGTGGCATCTTTCTCTGCCGTCCCTGTGAGATCCAGTGGTTCTACCAGGAAGGCGCGAGCCGCATCTTTCCCGATTACTGGGCCCAGTATGTGGGCCTCATACCCGAGGCGGAACGGGACGATCTGGTGCAGGCCTATCACCGCCGTCTCACGGGCAGCGACGAGGTGGGGCGCATGGCGGCGGCCAAGGCCTGGTCACGCTGGGAGGCCCAGGCCGCGACGCTCCTGCCCAACGAGAAGGTGCTTTCCCATTTCACCGATCCCTTCACCGCACTCAGCCTGGCGCGCATCGAAAATCACTATTTCGTCAACAATGCCTTCCTGGAGCCGGACCAGATCCTGCGCGATGCCCATCGCCTGGCGGACATTCCCGGCTACATCGTGCATGGCCGCTACGACGTGGTCTGCCCGGTGGAGAACGCCTATCTGCTGCACAAGGCCTGGCCGGCCGCCCGCTTCGTGATCGTCCCCGATGCCGGTCATTCCGCCCTGGAGCCGGGGATACGCAGCGCCCTCATCGAGGCGGCGCGGGAGATGGCCTGCCGTCTGCGCCCATGATCGCGCTGCTGCAGCGGGTCAGCGAGGCCTCCGTGAGCGTGGCCGGTCAGACCGTGGCCCGTATCGGCCCCGGCCTGCTGGTGTTTCTCGCCGTGGAGCGGGGTGACGGTCCTGCCCAGTGCCGGCGCATGGTGGAGCGCATCGTGGGCTATCGCATCTTTCCCGACCCGGCCGGTCGCATGAACCGCAGCCTGGAGGACAGCGGCGGCGCTCTGCTGCTGGTCTCCCAGTTCACCCTGGCGGCGGACACGCGCAAGGGCAGCCGGCCGAGCTTCACGCCGGCGGCACCCCCCGAGACCGGCCGGCGTCTCTTCGAGGCGGTGGTGGCGCATGCGCGGGAGCGGATCGGCGATGTGCAGACGGGGGTCTTCGGCGCCCACATGGCCGTGGCCCTGGTCAATGACGGGCCGGTGACCTTCGAGCTGCGCGTGGCGCCCGATTCTGGCGCTGCTTGAGGACAAAGACCATGGCGGTGTTCGTGATCGGCGATGTCCAGGGCTGCTATGCGGAACTGCGGGCGCTCCTGCGCAGGGTCCGCTATGTGCCGGACCGCGACCGCCTGTGGTTCGTGGGGGATCTCGTCAACCGGGGGCCGGATTCCCTGGCGGTACTGCGATTCGTGCGCGCCCTGGGCGAGGGTGCCGTGAGCGTGCTGGGCAATCACGACCTGCACCTGCTCGCCACGGCCGCGGGCGCGTGCCGTCCGCGGCCCGGGGATACCCTGGCGGCGGTGCTCCATGCCCCGGACCGCGAGGGGCTGCTGGACTGGCTGCGCCGCCGTCCCCTGCTGCACCATGATGCCGAGACGGGTTTCACCCTGCTCCATGCCGGTCTGCCGCCCCAGTGGGATCTGGAGCAGGCCCGGGATCGCGCCCGGGAAGTGGAAACGGTGCTGGCCTCGCCGGAATACCGGTCTTTTCTCGCCCACCTCTATGGTGACGGGCCGGCCCGCTGGTCGGAGGCGCTGACCGGCTGGGACCGGTTGCGCTTTATCGTCAATGCCTTTACCCGGCTGCGTTTCTGTACCCCTGACGGTACCTTGCTGCTGGATGAGAAGGGACCGCCGGAGAAGGCGCCGCCGGGTGCCCTGCCCTGGTTCCGGGTGCCGGGGCGTGCCAGCGCCGGTCTTGCCGTGGTCTGTGGTCATTGGTCCACCCTGGGGCGGCATCGCGAAGGGGGCGTCTGGTGCCTGGACAGCGGCTGCGTGTGGGGGGGCGCCCTCACGGCCCTGCGCCTGGACCGTTCCCCCGTCTGGTGCAGCCTGCCCTGTGCCGGCGCCTGCCGTCCCGGCGACGAATGAAATGCGACGAAGGAAAGCAGGCCGGACGGGAAAGGGGACCGTGAGAGCGGGAAGGCATTTTGCATAGAATGTATGGCCTGAATCCGCGGGTTCAGGCGTGACGGACCATCGACTCAAAGGGAGGGCAGGATGGAGCTGAAAGGCAGCAAGACCGAGCAGTGCCTCAAGGAGGCCTTTGCCCGGGAATGCCAGGCGCAACGCCGTTATCTCTATTTCGCGGCCAAGGCCGACGTGGAAGGTTACAGCGATATCGCCGCGGTCTTCCGTTCCACCGCCGAGGGCGAGGCCGGGCATGCCCTGGGGCACCTGGAATTTCTGGAACATTGCGGCGATCCCGCCACGGGGCGGCCCATGGGCAGTACCGTGGACAATCTGAGGGCGGCCATTGCCGGCGAGGAGGGCGAGGTGGAAGACATGTATCCCCGCCTGGCGGCCATTGCCCGCGAGGAGGGCTTCGACGAGATCGCCGACTGGTTCGAAATGCTGGCCAAGGCGGAACACGCCCACGTGGAGCGTTTCCGCAAGGCGCTGGAAAGCCTGGCGCCCGGCGGCGGCGCGTAATCCCTGGCGCGTAATCCCTGTCAGGCGCCGCCTTCCAGCCAGTCCCGGGGGCGGAGGAACTCCGTGTAGAGCCGGGCCTCGGGGCTGTCCGGTTCGGGGTGCCAGTTGTAGCGCCACTTCACCAGCGGGGGCAGGGACATGAGGATGGATTCGGTGCGCCCCCCCGACTGCAGGCCGAACAGCGTGCCCCGGTCGTAGATGAGGTTGAATTCCACATAGCGGCCCCGGCGGTAGAGCTGGAAATCCCTTTCGCGCTCGCCGTATTCGAGCCCCTTGCGCCGCGCCAGGATGGGGCGGTAGGCGGGCAGGTAGTGGTCCCCCACGCTGCGCATGAAGGCGAAGCTGCGCTCGAAACCCCATTCGTTGAGGTCGTCAAAAAAGAGGCCGCCCACGCCCCGCGGTTCATTGCGGTGCCGGAGGAAGAAATACTCGTCGCACCAGCGCTTGTAACGGGGATAGACGTCGGCACCGAAAGGTTCGCAGGCCGCCCTGGCGGTGCGGTGCCAGTGCACGGCGTCCTCCTCGAATCCGTAATAGGGCGTTAGGTCGAAGCCGCCGCCGAACCACCAGATGGGCGCGGCGTCGTCCCGGCTGGCGATGAAGAAACGCACGTTGGCATGCGAGGTCGGCACATAGGGATTGCGGGGATGGATCACCAGGGAGACGCCCAGGGCCTCGTAGCGGCGTCCGGCGAGTTCGGGCCGTTGCGCCGTGGCCGCGGGCGGCAGGCTTTCTCCCATGACGTGGGAGAAATTGACGCCGGCCTGCTCCAGCACCCGGCCCTCGCTGAGGACGCGGCTCAGGCCGCCTCCGCCTTCCGTGCGTGTCCAGCGGTCCGCGATGAAACGGGCGCTGCCGTCCTCCTCTTCCAGCGCGGAGCAGATGCGTGCCTGCAGGTCCAGCAGATAGTCCTTGACGGTCTGGATGTCAGGTGTGTTCACTGGTGTACCCGTCTCCGGATGGTTTTCATGCCGTGTCCTCCCTTGGGGGCTTTCTGGCTGGTTTTTTCAAGTCGCCTGTTTTTGATCTCAACTTGATCATTGTAAATATTCCGGCCATGTCAGGCCGACATTGTGTAGCCAGGATACAGGTCTACAGGGCCGGCATCTGGGGGCAATGCCGCCCCCGGATTCCGCTCACGCTCCATCCGGGCTACGCGCCTGGTTCTCAGGTCGTCTGTTTTTGTTTTGATCTTTAACATGTTAGCACAGCCGGGCAGTGGTTACGGATGGCGGCGGGGATTGGCGGGCCGCAGCACCCGTCCGGTACGGGCATCGCGGATCTCCGTGGGGGCGGCGGCCCCGCCGGTGGCGCCCGTCAGTACGCAGTCCACGCCGTCTCCGAAATAACGCCGCACGCCCAGGGCGGTGCGCGCCGGCGGCCGGCCGGCGGGGTTGGCGCTGGTGGAGACCAGGGCGCCGCCCCAGGCCCGGCAGAGTTCGGCCGCCAGGGGGTGTGCGGTGACCCGCAGGGCGATGGTCTCGTGCCGTCCCCGCAACCAGCGCGGTACCTCGGGGGCGGCCGGCAGCAGCCAGGTGACGGGCCCGGGCCAGGTGCGGCGCAGCTTGCGCAGGATTCTTTCGTCCAGGGCGGTTTCGTCGAGATAGGGGCGGAGCCGGGAGAAATCGGCGGCGATGAGAATCAGGCCCTTGTCCATGGGGCGCGATTTCAGCGCCAGGAGCCGCAGCACCGCGCCGGGATCCAGGGGGTCGCAGCCCAGGCCGTAGACCCCCTCCGTGGGATAGGCCACGATGCCGCCCCGGCGCAGCACGAAGACGGCGCGGTGCAGTTGCCAGCGCGTGGTCAAGACCCCGTCGTCAGGACTTGAGGCGGGCCTGCAGTGCCTGGTTCTTGGCCATCACCTCGGCGGCATTGTCCAGGCGTGCCTGGCGCAGGCGCTCGGCCAGGGCCGCATCGTTCAGCGCCAGCATCTGCGCCGCAAGCCAGGCCGCATTCTTCGCCCCCGCCTTGCCTACGGCCACGCAGGCGACGGGGATGCCGCCGGGCATCATCACCGTGGAGAGCAGGGCATCCATGCCCTGGAGGGGGCCGGCATCCAGCGGCACGCCGATCACCGGTCGTACCGTGAGCGCCGAAACCGCCCCTGCCAGATGGGCGGCCAGGCCGGCGGCGGCGATGAACACGGCGCAACCGCGCTTTTCCGCATCGGTGACGTAGTCGTGCGTGGCCGCGGGGGTCCGGTGGGCCGAGGTGATACGCACCTCATAAGGGATCTCCAGTTCCTTCAGCACCGCCAGGGTGGCCTCCATCACGGGCAGGTCGCTGTCCGACCCCATCAATACGGCTACAAAAGGTTTCGACATGGTGGTAGCTCCTCGCTTGATTGGTGTTTGTTGAAGGCTGATGGCTTCCTGATGGCTTCAGGGGACGGGGGTTCCTGGCGAGCGGGTGTGCGTGCTGAACAATGGAAAAAACACATTATGCATCGCCTGGCTGCTCCTGTGCCACGGCCCGGTGGCCGATGTCCCGGCGGTAGAACATGTCCGGCCAGTGGATCCGCGCCACCCGGTCATAGGCACGCCGCCGGGCCTCCCTCACATGCTCGCCCAGGGCACAGACACACAACACCCGCCCGCCGGCGGTGACGATCTGCCCGTCCTGCAGCGCGGTGCCGGCGTGGAAGATCTTGATCCCCTCCTCTTCGGCCCCTTCCAGGCCCTCGATGACGTCGCCCTTGCGGTAGCCGCCGGGGTAGCCGCCCGCGGCCAGCACCACGCCCAGGGCATAACGCGCATCCCAATGGGCCGTCATTTCATGCAGGCGGCCGGCCAGGGCGGCCTGGCACAGGTCCACCAGGTCCGAGCGCAGGCGCATCAGGATGGGCTGGGTCTCGGGATCGCCGAAGCGGCAGTTGAATTCCAGGACCTTGGGCCGGCCGTCGGGGGTGATCATGAGCCCGGCATAGAGGAAGCCGGTATAGGGATGGCCGTCGGCGGTCATGCCGCGAATGGTGGGTTCGATGATCTCCGCCATGATGCGGCGATGCAGCTCGGGCGTGATCACCGGGGCCGGTGAATAGGCGCCCATGCCGCCGGTGTTGGGACCCCGGTCGCCCTCGTCGCGGGCCTTGTGGTCCTGGGAGGTGGCCATGGGCAGGACATGCCGGCCGTCCGCCATGACGATGAAGCTGGCCTCCTCGCCTTCCAGGAATTCCTCCACCACGATGCGATGACCGGCATCGCCGAAGGCATTGCCCGCGAGCATGTCCCGTGCCGCGGCCTCTGCCTCGGCCAGGGTGCGGGCGATGATCACGCCCTTGCCCGCGGCCAGGCCGTCGGCCTTGATCACCAGCGGTGCCCCCTTTTCGCGGATGTACCCCAGGGCCTCGTCGAGGTCGTGAAAGCTCGCATAGGCCGCGGTGGGAATGCCGTGACGGGCGAGGAAGTCCTTGGCGAAGGATTTGGAGCCTTCCAGCCGCGCTGCTGCCCGCGTCGGGCCGAAACAGGCCAGTCCTTCGGCCTGGAACGCATCCACGATGCCCGCCACCAGTGGGGCCTCGGGGCCCACGATGGTGAGGGCCACCTCCTGCTTGCGGGCGAAATCCCGCAGCGAAGCGATGTCGTCGGCGGCAATCGCGACGTTCTCCACGCCGGGTTCCCGGGCGGTGCCGGCGTTGCCCGGTGCCACGTAGACGCGTTCCACCTGCGCTGACCGGGCCGCTTTCCAGGCCAGGGCGTGCTCGCGCCCGCCGCCACCCACCACCAGGATGCTGATTTTCCGACTCATCGTGAATCCTTTGCCTGAAAAAACGCCAAGTCTAGCTTGTTGAATGGCCGCCGTGCCAGTCGTGACGCAATTGTACCGGTAATGGGCGGCAGACGTTTTCGGATGTTTTTCGGTATGCCATCAAGAAAGACCGAAAGAACCTGCGCCCGCGACCGGTCCGGGAATCGTTCAGAAGTGTGCATCAGCCCAGGTCACCCCAGCGGGCCTGCAGGACGGCCAGCGCTGCCACGGCGGCGGTCTCGGTGCGCAGGATGCGGGGCCCCAGGCGCAGGGGCCGGAAACCCCTGTCCTGCAGCAGGCGCCGCTCCTGCGGATCCAGCCCCCCTTCCGGGCCGGCGACCAGCACGACGGGGCCGGCGGGCCGCGGGAGGCTGCCCGGCCCGGTGTCGCCCCCGGCATCCAGGAGGAGTTTCAGCACGTCATCCTGCCGACCCGCTAATTGCCCAGACAGATCCCCAGACAGATCCCCAGACAAATCCCAGGGGGCGTCGGTCAGCGGGCGGGGCGGATGCAGTTCCGGCAGGACATTGCGGCCGCATTGCTCACAGGCATGGCGGATCACGCCCCGCCAGTGTTCGAGACGCCGCGCCAGGCGGGTCCCCGACAGCTTGATCTGGCAACGCCGGGTGAACAGGGGGAGCAGAGACGATACGCCCAGCTCCACGGCCTTCTGCAGGGTATAGTCCATGCGTTCGCCGCGGGAGATGCCCTGGGCAAGGACGATCCGCAGGGGTGATTCCGTCCGTCGTTCCAGGACTGCCCCGAGGCGCACCGCCGCCGCGGCGCCACCCGCCTCCAGGATGGCCTCGTATTCGTTTCCCCGGCCGTCGAAGACCGTGAGACGCGCGCCGGTCTTCAGGCGCAGCACCCGGAGCAGATGACGGCTCGCCGTTTCGTCCAGTGTGACGCGCGCGCCGCCGCGCAGCTCGATGTCCTGATGGATCCGGGGAACGCGCATGGAGGATTACGGGTGGGGCGTCAGTCCTTGCAGGCCCGGTCGATGCCCTCGGCGGCGACGCGGATCATGAGTTCGATCTCTTCTTCGTCGATGACATAGGGCGGCATGAAATAGACCACGTCGCCCAGGGGACGCAACAGCACCCCCCGGGAGAGGGCGTGCTGGCCGACGCGGCGGCCGCGGCGTTCCTGCCAGGGATAGGGTTTGCGCGCGGCCTTGTCCTGGACCAGCTCCACGGCGAGGATCATGCCGTGCTGCCTGATCTCGGCCACGTGGGGATGGTCGGCCAGGGGGGCGGCATGGCGGGCCATGCGGGCGCTCAGCGCACGGTTGCGCGCCAGTACGTCTTCCTCTTCGAAGATGTCCAGGGTGGCCAGCGCGGCACGGCAGCCCAGGGGGTTGCCGGTGTAGCTGTGGGAGTGGAGAAAGGCCCGCAGGCGCTCGTAGTCGTCGTAGAAGGCCTGGTAGACGGCATCCGTGGTGAGCACGGCGGCAAGAGGCAGGTAACCCCCGGTGAGGCCCTTGGAGAGGCACAGGAAATCGGGGCTGATGCCGGCCTGTTCACAGGCGAACAGGGTGCCGGTGCGGCCGAAGCCCACCGCGATCTCGTCGGCGATGAGATGCACGCCGTGGCGGTCGCAGGCCTCGCGCAGCAGGCTCAGGTAGACGGGATGGTACATGCGCATGTAGCCGGCGCACTGCACCAGGGGCTCGACGATCACGGCGCAGACCTCGTGGGCGTGGCGCGCCAGCAGCCGTTGCATGTCCTCGAAGCGGCGCCGGGAATAGGCCTCCCAGGACTCGTCCGGCGCGCGATGGAAGCAGTCGGGCGAGGGGGCGGTGAGGGTTTCCATGAGCAGCGGCCTGTAGGTGGCCTTGTAGAGGGCCACGTCGCCCGCCGCCAGCGCGCCCAGGGTCTCGCCATGGTAGCTGTTCTCCAGGGTAATGAACTTGGTCTTGCCGGTCTGCCCCTGGTTCTGCCAGTAGTGGAAACTCATCTTCAGCGCCACTTCGACTGCCGAGGAGCCGTTGTCGGCATAGAAGCAGCGGCTCAGGCCCGGCGGGGTGATAGCCACCAGGCGCTCGGCGAGCGTGACGGCGGGTTCGTGGGTGAAGCCCGCCAGCAGGACGTGTTCCAGGGTCTCCAGCTGCGCGGCCACGGCGGCGTTGATGCGTGGATTGGCATGGCCGAAGAGGTTCACCCACCAGGAACTGATGGCATCCAGGTAGCGCCGCCCGGCGAAATCCTCCAGCCAGGCGCCGCTTCCCCGGCGAATGGGGATGGGCGGATGCGCCTCGTGATCCTTCATCTGGGTGCAGGGGTGCCACAGGACCCGCAGGTCGCGCTCCGCGAGGGCTTTGTTGCCGGTGGGTTCGTCGTGGCTGCTCATGGCGCCATTCTACCTCAGGCGCCGATGATGCGGGGGGCGGGTCAGGCCTGTTCCTGGGGCTGTTGTCCCGTCTGCTGGCCGGCCTGCTGCCAGCTCTTGGGCAGGCGGACCTCGAGGCGCAGCCACCTGCGGTAGCCGTAGAAGAAACCGCCGATGACCAGGGCGTTGATGAACAGTACCTGCAGCGCGACCCACAGCCAGTTGACCTCGGCAGGCGGTGCATCCTCAGCGGGCGTCTCCACCGGAGAGTGCTCCCCTTCTTCGCCATGTGTCCCGGATTCCGGCCCGGATGCCGGTTCTGGGACCGGTTCGGAAAGGGGCCGGCTGCCGAAATGCAAGGGGCCCACGCGGACCTGGACGGGTCTGCCGCTGGGCCTGGTGCCCGTGACCTCGATCTCGACGCCGTGAGGCAGCCCGGGATCGTAGACGGAAAGGTCCAGGCGCCACTGGTTGTGGTGGGTGCGGGGCACGTCCCGGCTTTCCGTGTATGCGCCTGCAGTGCTGACATGGGCCCGCACCGTCATGGTGTCGGGCTCGATCATGCCGGCGCGGGGAATGACGTGCAGCACGGCTGCCCCGCCTTTGCCGGCGATGAAGGTCTCCACGGGACTGGCATGGACGTGGAAGCGGCGTTCCAGGCGCCGCCGGAAGGTGGTGCCGTCCACGTCCACCACCAGCCGGTGGCTGCCGGGCTGCAGGCTCTCCTGCAGCACCAGGGTATAGATCCCGTCCCCCGGCGCCGTGTCCCCGCGACGCCCGTTGTCCAGGAGCAGCCATTCCCATTGTTCTCCCTGGTCGTTTTCCTGGCGCACCCTGACCTCGATGAAATGCAGGAAATCCTTCTTTTCGATGGTGCGCCCCCCCTCCGTGAGCTGGACGAGGAAGGTATGCGGCTCGTCCATGGCCAGGTTGTCAGGCAGGCGGGTGGCATTGACGTTGAAGTCGGTGACCACCATGACCCGGTTGTCGGGATCCTGGTCCGCGGTGATGCGCCAGGTGCCTGCCATGGGCCGGTCGATGGTGATGAGGTCGTAACGTGCCTCCTGGTGCCAGCGCACGTTGGGCGGGCGCTTTTGCGCGTCGAAGCTGACACCCCGGGGTGTGGTGAGGCGCGTGGCCGGCGCGCCGGGGCGGCGGAAGATCAGCAGGGTCATTTCCTCGATGCGCTCGTCCACCAGTACCCGGTTGTCTTCCAGGGGCAGGGTTTCAGGCTCGGCCGCCTTTTCGAAGAGGCGCAGGAAGAGGCGTTCCAGGCGGTCCGGCGCGGCCTGTTCGTAGCGGCCGCCGCTGGCGGTGGCGAGCTGGCGCAGCAGGGCATGATCGGCTTCCCGGGAAAGGGCGATGGTGTGGACGGTGACCCCGGCGGCCTGGAGGCGGGGGAGGATCTCATTGAGGATGCGCTCGCGCGATGCGGCATTTTCCGCGGCGTCGGCGGAAATGTCCACGTAGCCGTCGGTGAGCAGGATCAGGCTGCGGCGCGCCCCGTCCGTCGGGGGCCGTTTCCAGTCCCAGGTGGCGTCTGTCAGGGTGTCTTCCATGTTGGTGTAGAGGCCGTGGGAATTGATCCGTGCCGCGGCCGCCATGGCCCGCTCCCGCCAGGCCTCGTCCACGAAGGCCAGGGGGATGAGCATGTTCACGTACCGGCCGAAGGTCCATACGCCGGCGCGGCTGCCGCGGGGCAGGAGCCCGGTGATGAGCCGCAGGGCCGGCACCCGGAGATTGTCCGGGTCGGTGCGCTTCATGCTTCCGGAGACATCGATGAGAATGCGGATGTCCTGGTGTCCCGCGCTCCGGGAAGGCGGCGGCCCCTCCGCCGGTGCATGCAGCGGGAGAAGGGCCAGCAGCAGAAAGGTTGTGAGAAAAGGGAGTCTGTTCACGGTCTTCTTACGCGCTGTTACCTGAAGATCTATCGGAACAGGTGCTTGATTTCTTGAAGAATGCTGTCGTGACGCCCGTTTGGTTGTATCGGTTGGTTGTGCCGGTTGGTTGTAGTGGGGCAGGTTGGCTGGACCGCCATGCGGCGGGATGCGCATAATGGAAGGAGTTTTGGCTGGAGACGGGAGTGTCCCCCATGATGGAGAACCTGTTTCGCCGGCGCAACAAGGGCCGGCGCATTCTGGATGAGGTGCAGCGTTTCGATACCCTGATCGGTTCGCGGGCGAGCGTGCAGGGCATGATCGAGGCGGGGGACAACTGCATCGTCGATGGGGCCGTCAAGGGGGATTGCCGATTGCGGGGCGCGCTGGTGCTGGGCAGGGGGGGGCGCTGGAAGGGCAATATCCGCGCCGCGTCCGCCGTCATCGCCGGCACGGTGGAGGGCGATATCGCGGTGGAGCACAAGCTGGAGCTGACCGGCACCGCCCGGGTCCGCGGCAGTATTTCGGGACCCGTCATCGCCATTGCCACGGGCGCCATCCATGAGGGCGAGATCCATGCCCAGGGCCGGTCGGCCGTCGTCCGTTTCAAGGACCGGCGCAAGCAGGACGGCGAATAGGGGACCGGTCAGGAGACGGCCTGTTTGTAACGCAGGCCCAGGGTGAGGAGGCGCTGGATGAGCTGGTCGTAGGGCAGGCCCGCCTTGTGGGCGGAGAAGGCGCTGTCCTCGAATTCGGCGATGGCCGGGTTGGGATTGGCCTCCAGCAGATAGATCTCCTGCTCGGGCGTGATGCGCAGGTCGAAGCGGGCGTAGCCGTTGAGGTCCAGGATACGGAAGGCCCGCTTGCACAGGGTGCCGATGCGTTCGGCCATGCCCTTGGGGAGATTGTGGGCGAAGCGGTAGTCGATGCCCCAGCGGTCGCGGTATTCGTAATCCCATTTGACGCGGTGGGTGGCCACGCGGATGGGGGTGCCGTTGCCGTTCCTGGGAAAGGTGATCTCGCGAAAGGGCAGGACCTGGAGCCGGGTGTTGCCGATGACCGTGACATACAACTCCCTGCCCTCGATGTACTGCTCGGCGATGGCATCACCGCGGGTGAGTTCGTGGATGAGGCGTACACGCTTGCGGAGCTGGTCGTCGCGGTTCACGAGCGAGGCCTGGGCGATGCCCACCGAACCTTCCTGCAGCAGTGACTTGACGATCATGGGGTAACGCCAGCGGCGGGTCTTGCGGATCGCCCGTCCACGCGGGAAGACCACGAAATCGGGCACCTTGATGTGATGGTGGGCAAGCAGGATCTTGGACAGGGCCTTGTCGCGTGCAAGCAGCAGCCCGCGGGGGTTGCAGCCCGTGTAGGGGATGTTCATCATCTCCAGGAAACTCGCCACGTAGTAGTCGAAGGCCGGGTTGCCGGCGAATTCCTCCAGCAGGTTGAAGACGATGTGGGGCCGCCACTCCTCGATGGCCTCGCGGATGGGCGTCAGGTCGTCGTAGGCGCCGAGCACTCTCACTTCGTGTCCGAGGCGCAGCAGGGCGTGCTTGACGTCGAATTCCGTCTGGTATTTGGGCATGCGTTCGTCATCGTAGTCCTCCAGATCCTCCGGCGGCACCAGGGTGGCGTGGACGAGCAGCAGGACACGCAGTTTCTTGCGGTGCTTTTTGCGGTTCATGGGGGCTGGCTCCCGCTGGGGCGGGATGGGCCACAGGGCGGGGAGGAAAGCCCGCCTCTTCGTTGTCGAGGTGCCTGGGTGTCATCGTGGCGCATTCCCCCCAGTATAACCAACCTGTGAACCACCCCATAACCGGCGGTGGCCAGCCCCGGGACGGGTGGGTAAACTGTCGCGCATGCCGACGCGAACTGCATTGTTGCGCCTGCTCTGTGACGGGCGTTTCCATTCCGGCGCCGAACTGGGCGCGGCCCTGGGCATTGGCCGCAGCGCGGTATGGAAGCATGTCCGCGCCCTGGCCGGGCGGGGTATCGAGATTCACGCCGTGCGCGGGCGCGGCTACCGCCTGGCCGTCCCCCTGGAGCTGCTGGACGGCCCGCGTATCCTTGCGGCGCTGCCCCCGGTCTGGCGCGGGCGCCTGGCGGGGCTGGAGATCCTTCAGGAGACGGATTCCACCAACCGGGTGTTGCTGGCCAGGGGTGAGGCGGTCCCTGCGCCCTGTGCCTGTCTTGCCGAATATCAATCCGCCGGCAGAGGGCGGCGGGGCAGGACCTGGGTTTCTCCCTACGGGCGCAACATCTATCTGTCCCTGCTGTGGCGTTTCGCCGAAGCCCCCGCCGCGCTGAGTGCCCTGGGGCTGGTGGCGGGGGTGGCGGTGTTGCGCGCCGTCACGGCGCTGGGCCTGGGGGATGCGGGGCTCAAGTGGCCCAACGATGTCTTGTGGGGCGGCGCCAAGCTGGCCGGTGTGCTGGTGGAGCTGTCGGGCGAGATGAACGGTGCCTGTCGCGCGGTGATCGGCGTCGGGCTGAACCTGGCCATGCCCCGTGCGGCGGCGCAGGGTATCGACCAGCCCTGGGTGGATCTCGCCTCCGCCATGGGACGGCCCGTCTCCCGCAATGCCTGCAGCGCCCTCCTGCTGGCCCGACTGCTGGAATGCCTCGAGCTGTTTCAGGACCGGGGCTTTGCGCCTTTCGCCGGCGAATGGCATCGTCATGACGTGCTTCGCGACCGGCCGGTGGCGTTGTTCCAGGGAGGGCGGTGCCTCCACGGTACGGCCCGGGGCGTCGATGAGCAGGGCGCCCTGATCGTGGAGAGGGACGGGAAGCGATGCCGCTATTTCTCGGGCGATGTGAGCTTGCGGCTCAAGGAAGGGGGCGCCGTCGGTGCTGCTGCTGGATCTGGGTAATTCGCGCATCAAGTGGGCCCGGGTCCGCGGCGGAAGGCTGGAGGCGGTGCGAAGCGTGCCGCGCAAGGCCGGTCTCGCCGGCTTCTGGACGCAGGTTTCGCCGCCGGGGGGCGAGGCGCCCGCGCGGGTCGTGGCGGTCAGCGTCCTCGATGCGGCGACGAACCGCGCCCTGGCGCAGGCCGCGGCAAGCCGATGGGGCGTGACGGTCGAGTTCTGCTCCGCCCACGCCCAGGGCTGGGGGGTGCGCAATGCCTATTCCCTGCCCTGGCGGCTGGGGGCGGACCGCTGGGCGGCGCTGGTCGCCGCACGCCAGCGGTGGCCAGGTGAGGCCGTGGCCATCATCGACTGCGGCACGGCCGTGACCCTGGATGTGCTCGACGAGACGGGCAGGCACCGGGGCGGGCTGATCCTGCCGGGGCTGGAGATGATACGGGGTGCCCTGGCAGGCGGCACGGCGGCCCTGGCGGATCTCGCGGCGGAAGAGGCCGGCCAGGAAAATCGGGCCGTGACGGATTCTGCGCCCGTCTTCCGGCTTGCCAGTGACACGGCAACGGCGGTGGAAGAGGGCTGTTTCCAGGCGCTGGTGGGCAGCGTGGAACGGCTGGCCCGGCTCGCCCGGGCGGCGCTGGGTTCGACGCCGCGCCTGGTGCTGAGCGGTGGCGCGGGCGCCGCGGTCCTGCCCTGGCTCGAAGGAACTTTCCAATACCGGCCGGATCTGGTGCTGGAAGGGGTCCTGGTGATGGCCGGCGAAGCCTCCGGAGAGCGCCGGGAAAAAAACAGGGGAGAAACCCCGTGAGAATCCTGTTCCTGCTCCTGGTGCTGCTCAATGCGGCTTTTTTCGCCTGGTACAGCCGCGACCGCGACGGTCCGTCAGAACCGCATGCCGGTCCTGCCGTGGCGGCGGATAAAAGGCTGGTGTTGTTGAGTGAACGACCCTTGTCCGGGGAACCGCCTGGCGGGGCGGCGCCCCGGCCGCGTCAGCAGGAGCCGCCAGAGCAACGGGCGCGTCAACAGGCACGGCCGGACGGCGAGAGGGCCGCTTCCTCGGGTACGAGCCAGCATTGTTACGAGGCGGGTCCTTTCGCCAGCGAGGCCGAGGCGCAGCGGTTCCTCAGGGCGCGCATCCTCGGCGGGCGGGCAGAACCTGCCGCCCATGAAGTGGTGGCACGCGACAGCCGGGAGCGCGCCGGCCTGTGGGTGAGGTGGCCCGGCGCCCTCCCCCTGGCCGAGGCGCGGCGCCTCTACCGAGAACTGCGCGCCAAGGGCGTGGAAGATATCGCCATCACGCCCACCGGAGAAGGAGACTATTATATCTCCCTGGGCGTGTTCCGGCGCGAGGACACCCTGCTGCAGCGCCGCGAACGCCTCGCCGCCCTGGGCTATGAGACCGAGGTCGTGGAAAGAAACCGGACGGTGCCCCGTTACTGGGTGGTGACGAAATTCAATGCCCCATTCAATGCCCCATTCAATGCCCCGGTCGAAGCACCGCCGGATGCGCCGGCCTGGCAGGCGGTCGCCTGTCCCTGACGAAGCAGCGCCTGCCTTTACTATTCCCTGCCTTGGTAATACCATGCTGCTGCGGCATGCATGACCTGCCACACGCTGGCGTAGCTCAGTTGGTAGAGCAGCTGATTTGTAATCAGCCGGTCGGGGGTTCGAGTCCCTTCGCCAGCTCCAATCCTCTCCGATCCGGTACCTGCCTGAAACGTCGAACATCACGATATATACATAAGGCAAACGATAGTAAAATGCCCCCATGGCCGCTGGCAAAATGCTGAAATGGGGGATCGTCCTGGCCGTGGCCGCTTCGGCCGTTCTTGGCGCGGTACTGATGACACCGCCGTTGCGCGCGCCATCGCCCTGCGAGACTAAACCCAAGGGGGAACTGGCCGATCTCTATCCTGAGTTGCAGGCGCTCCTTGAACAGCACCGTCTTGAAACCGATCGCCTCCTGACCAGGCACCGGGTTCAGGATGTGACCATCAACATGCTCATGAGCAGCCAGAACATTACCCCGGAAGAGGCCCTGCGCCTGTCCATGGGGCAGGTGGACGAGCTGGCCGAGCTGCGGCGTCGGCAGGACGAGGCGTTCATGGCGCTCTGCCGCCGTCTTGTCGGCGATTAGCAGTGACGCGCGGCCTGTTCCGGGTCGGCCACGGCGGATGGGGTTGTCTGCCGCCACCCAATGAGGATGCGCCAGTGAGGATGCAGTGACCGAGACGAAAGCGGCCCCGGCAGGCACTCCGGCCCTTCAGGCCATCAAACCCGCGGATCTTCCCGCGCCCCCCGAGGCGGCCATCCAGGTGATGCGCGCCTGTTCCCGTGATGATCTCTCCAGTGCCGGGCTGTCGCGCCTCGTGGGCAGCGACCCGGTGCTGGCGACGGAGATCCTCCGCGTGGTCAACACCCCCTATTTCGGCCTGGGTCAGGAGATCAAGTCCGTTGCACGGGCGGTGACGGCCCTGGGCGTCAAGGCACTGCGCAACCTGGCCCTGTGCCTGGCCGTTCGCGATGCCGTCTCGGACGATGCCATCCCCGGTTTCGACATGGTGGCGTTCTGGGAGGATGCCCTGTTGCGCGCCGTCGCCGCGCGGGAGCTGGGCCGGCGCGCCGGTCTCGACGACGAGGAATGCTTTACCGCCGGTCTTCTGCAGGACTTCGGCCTGCTGGTCCAGTTTTATCTCAGCCCGCGGCAGGCATCCCAGTGGCCCCGTCTGCGAGCCCAGCCGCCGGATTGCCGCCTGATGATGGAACAGGAATGCTTCGGCGCCACCCACGACCAGGTGCTGGCCCTGCTGGGACGGGTGTGGGGGCTGCCCGAGGCGCTGGCACAGGCCCTGGGGGCACACCACGCACCGGAAGGAGCGGAAAGCGAGGATGTCCTGGCGCGCATCCTGTATGCCGGCGACTGGTTGACGGCGGTCTTTTGCGTCGGTGACAAGGGTGCCGCGTTGAACCGCTGTCGCGAGATCTTCGCTGAGTCCTTCGCCATGCCGCCCGAGGAGGTCACCCGGTGCCTGGCGCTGGTGACGGAGCAGGTGGGCGCGGCAGCCCAGGCGCTGGGCTTGCGGGTGAGCCGTCAGCTGGACCTGGAACAAGTGCTCAACGAAGCCAATCTCCGCCTGGCCAGGGCGAACCGCGACTATCAGGAACTGACCTGGTTGCTGGAAAAGACGCTCAAGGAGCGCGATGAACTGGCGGCGGAACTGAATCAGGAGCTGGCCCTGGCGCGGGAGCTGCAGCAGCGCCTGTTGCCGGCGCCACGGGGGGATTACCCGCTGTGTGGCATGAACGTGCCGGCCAAGCGCCTCTCCGGTGACTTTTACGATTTTTTCGAGCTTGACGATGGCCGTATCTGTTTCAGCCTCGGGGACGTGTCAGGCAAGGGGATCAATGCCGCTCTCCTCATGGCCAAGACCAGCAGCCTGTTCCGCTGCCTGGGGAAGGAGACAGCGGATCCTGCGCGTCTCCTCGGCAGGCTCAACGAGGAGATCAGCGAAACATCCATTCGCGGCATGTTTGTCACCATGGTGGCGGGCGTATACGACCCCGTGGAGCGGCGGGTCAGCCTGGTCAATGCCGGTCACGTACCGGCGCTCCTCTTGCGTGACGAGGGGCAGGTGGAAACGTTTCCCGCCCAGGCCCCGCCCCTGGGGGTGGTGCCCGGCATGTCTTATCAACCGGTCGAGATCCACCTCGGCGATGACCTGCTCTGCCTTTACTCCGACGGTGTCACCGAAGGATACATCCAGGCCGGCAAGGCACTGGGACTGTCGGGGCTGAAACGCATGCTTCGTGGCCTGCGAGAGGAGCCGCCGGCGCGCATCCTTCGGTTCATCATTTCCTACCTGGTGGATTCCAGCCCGCAGTTGCGGGATGATTTGACCATGGTTTTCCTCAAGGGCGACAATGGTGGGGGATAAGGGGGCGGAACAGGCCCCGCAAGGCGCTGGCGATGCGTCCAGGCTGTTGCTGGAATTGCGCTTTCCCGCGGCAGCCGTGGAATTGCAGGCGGTCCGTCGGGCCGTGCGCGAGGCCCTGGCGCCCTGTTGCGCTGAGCAGGAGATCTGTTGCGCGGTGCTGGCTGTCAACGAGGCCTGCATGAACATCATCCAGCACGCCTATGGAGAAGAGGAGCAGGGCGAGATCATCCTGCAGATCTACGATGCCGGCGAGGCCCTGCTCTTTCGCCTCATCGACTTCGCCGAGCCCGTGGACCTGAGCAGGATCAAGTCACGCTGCCTGGAGGAATTGCGCCCGGGCGGCCTGGGTGTCCACCTTATGAACTCGGTGATGGACGAATGCACCTTCCTCAAGTGTCCCGACGGCGTGGGCAATGTCTTTCAGATGGTCAAGAAAAAGCGCATGAGGCGAAACGACGATGTATCCGACACATAAGGCCGGCGACTATCTTGTGATCGCCCTGAATGGCGAGGTCGATCTCTATTATTCCCCCCGCGCGCGGGAACAGATCCTGGGGGCGCTGGAGAGCGGCGCGCACGTGCTGGTGGATCTGTCCGCGGTGGAGTACATCGACAGCTCGGGGGTGGCCAGCCTGGTGGAGGGTTATCAGCTGGCGCGTGAGAAGGGACTGCGTTTTGCGCTGGTGGGCGTGAGCCAGGCCGCCATGCAGGTCCTGCAGCTGGCGCGCCTGGACACGGTGTTCCCCATTTACGAAGACCTCGATGCTGCCCTGGCGGCGGCCGCCCAGGGGCAGGGGAGCGCGGATGAACGGGCCGGGCCCTGAAGAAACGATTCCGGAAGAAGTGACACCTGAAGATGTGATTCAGGTCCGGGAGCTGGTGGCGCATTACGGCGAACGCCGGATTCTCCACGGGATCAGCTTCGGCATCCGGCGCGGCGAGATCATGGTCATCATGGGCGGCAGCGGCTCGGGCAAGACCACGCTGCTGCGTCACATGCTGGGCCTGCGGCGTCCCACCTCGGGCAGCATTCACATCCTGGGCAGGGACATTACCCGCATCGGCAGGCGCGAATTGTATCGCCTGCGCCGCGAAATGGGGGTCGCCTTTCAGGGGGGCGCGCTGTTCGGCTCCATGACCGTCGCGGAGAACGTGCAGCTGCCCCTGCGTGAACATACCCGCCTGGACGAAAACACGATTCGCATCATGACACGCATGAAGCTGGAGGTGGTCAACCTGTCCGGCTTCGAGCACCTCATGCCCGCGGAACTGTCGGGGGGCATGACCAAGCGGGTGGCGCTCGCCCGCGCCGTGATCATGGACCCCAAGCTGCTGTTCTTCGACGAGCCATCGGCGGGCCTGGACCCCGTGGTGTCGGCGGAGCTGGACGAACTGATTCTCAAGCTGCGCAGTGCCATGAACATGACCATCGTGGTCGTGACTCACGAACTGGAGAGCGCCTTCAAGATTGCCGACCGCATCACGGTGCTGCATGAAGGGCGCCTGCTCATCACTGGTACCGTGGATGAGGTGCGGCGCTGCGAAAACGAACACATCCAGGCCATGCTGCACCGCAGGCCCCGCAAGGAGGCGATCGACGCCGACGCCTATCTGCGGCGGCTGACCGGCCGGTAATTGACATGCGTGGCCCAATGAAGCGAGGCGAACTCCGGGATGAGTGGCGCCTTTTCCGGGTTGAGCGACGGCTGTCAGTCATCAATGCAAGCCACGATAGTGGAGGTTCATGGGCTGCGGGCGGGGTTGTCGTTCCAGGTGATGCCTGTTATCCAAGTGATACCTGTCATTCCGAGCGCAGCGGGGAATCTGAGACCGGTGGCGCAGGATTTCTCCCTGCGGTCGAAATGACAGGGTGGTGAGGTCGGAATGACGCTTCTTTGTCATTCCGAGCGTAGCGAGGAATCTGAGACCGCTGGCGCAGGATTTCTCCCTGCGGTCGAAATGACAGGGTGGTGAGGTCGGAATGACGCTTCTTTGTCATTCCGGGCGCAGCGGGGAATCCGAGACCGGCGGCGCAGGATTTCTCCCTTTGGTCGAAATGACAGGGTCCTTTGTCATTCCGAGCGCAGCGAGGAATCTGAGACCGCTGGCGCAGGATTTCTCCCTTTGGTCGAAATGACAGGGTGGTGAGG